>CBFDCK010000026.1:0-29361 GCA_965603285.1 uncultured bacterium | reverse complement strand
AAACTTAAAATCCGCCGGTAGAGATACCTTGTGGGTTCGATTCCCACCCGCCCTATATATAAAATTGAAAACCCGGAGACCAATGGGATTTTTATTGTAAGTAAAAATTTTCCCAACGGTAACAACCCATCGGTTCGTGTTAGAATTTCAGATCATGAAAGCACGTATAGTGTTCATGGGCTCGCCCGAATTTTCTCTGATCACCCTGAAAGCGCTCGTTGAGGGTTATTCAGTTGTTGGCGTGGTCACGCAGCCTGACCGGCAGGCCGGACGCGGACGTTCGTTGAAACCACCCCCTGTCAAAAACCTGGCACAAGAGCTTGATCTACCCATAATCCAACCACAAAAATTGAGTGACCCTAATGCAGTGGAACAACTTCGGGATTGGAACCCAGACCTGGTTGTCGTCGCGGCATACGGGCAAATCCTCAAACCCGAAGTGCTATACCTACCCCAGTATGGGTGCGTAAACGTCCATGCCTCGCTACTGCCGCGCTGGCGCGGCGCAGCCCCCATTCAAGCCGCAATTCTACACGGTGACCAAGAAACCGGTATTACGATCATGGTTATGGATATTGGCATGGACACCGGTCCAATCATCAGCCAACGCATAATACCTATCCAGCCCGATGATAACGGTGGAACGCTCAGCGAGCGTTTATCCATCCTGGGTGCCGAACTGCTCTTGGATACTTTAACGCCATACTTGGAAGGAGAAATCACTCCCAAACCCCAGGATAATGCTCTGGCGACTTACGCTCCAATGCTAAAGAAAAAGGATGGTCAATTGGATTTCGTGCAACCAGCTGATTATCTGGTTCAACAGGTGCGCGCTTTTTACCCCTGGCCCGGTTCATTCACTTACTGGCAAGAGAAGGTGCTTAAAATCCACCTGGCACATGTACCTCCACCAGATGAAACTCTTGACTTTAGCATTTCACCAGGAGATCATACAATTTATCAAAGTTTGCCGGCCTTTGGAACGAGTGAAGGTTTATTAGTGTTAGATCAAGTCCAGCCTGCAGGTAAAAAAACAATGTCGGGCAAAGCCTTTCTTCAAGGAGTTAGGGAGTGGGCGGCATAATCTCAAATGGATAAATTTAATATTACACTCCTTCGCCACGCCGAATCTACGGGCAACGCAGCTGATTGCCTCCAGGGTCAGAATAACGCGCCCCTCACCCAAAAAGGGAGAAGACAAGCTAAAGCACTAGCCGAATTCTGGAACGATCATGGGGACAAGTTCGATCTAATTATTTCAAGCCCTCAGGAGAGGGCACGTAGTACAGCTCAAATCATCGCTAAAACTCTAGGTATAGCGCTCCAATTCGACCCCACCTGGATGGAACGCGCTTTTGGAATACTTGAAGGTGTACCTTTTTCTGAAATGCTCGAACAGAATCCGCCTCCTGATTTCTACCACCCTTATGATCAGATTGGAGAAAGCGGTGAATGTTTAATGGACTTGTACCTGCGGGCCAGTAAGGCTATCCAAAACTTACTCAAAAACCCACCAGGTTCTTACCTGGTTGTATCCCACGGTGCGCTTCTCAACATGGCTATGTATTCAATGTTAGGTCTCAGCCCACATAACTATGTTCGAGGACCAATCTTTCACTTCAAGAATTCAGGTTTTTTAGAATTGTCCTACAAACCGTACACTCGTGTTTGGCGCGTGTTGTCATTCAACGATCACCCCCATTGGAACCAAGAATGATACACCTAGATCTCGTGACTACTAGTTGACAAATATTGAATTTAGATGATCCTGATGTATCTCAAATAAATCCGCAAAAACGAGATTCTTCACTCCCTTCGCTTTATTACGAACAAGCTTCTGTTCCGAATGATATTTCATCTTATCAATATACCTGACTACTAATTACCTTTTCCCCAAAACCAAATTACCTAATCCCTGGTCACGTGTATACTTGATCAACTAGTCATTCAACCACTCCATAGAACAACGGCAGCGGCTCGATAGGGTCATCGCTCCACGAGTGGGCGTCTAACAATCTCATACGGGCTTCTTCCATACCTCCACGATCATCGGCATGGATTGTGATTATGGGATCTCCGGCTTCTACCCATTTCCCCACCTTGTTATGGATGATCACACCCACCGCATGATCAATGGGATCATCCTTTCTCGCGCGCCCTCCACCTAATGAACAAACAGTCCTGCCAACTTCACGTGCGTTTATTCCACTGATATAGCCATATCTAGGAGCCTGGATGGTCTCGATAATCGCTGCGGATGGTAATCGATCTGGTTCATCTATATAACTCACATCACCTCCTTGTACAACTACTAATTCCCTGAAACGCTCCCAAGCACTGCCGTTTTTGATGGCTTTACCTGCCAATTGGCGTCCATCCTTCTCGTCTCGTGAGATACCCCCCAATGCCAGCATATAACCTGCAACCACAAGACAGTGTTCAAGAAAATCTCCGGGTCCGTCCCCATGCAGGGTTTCAATCGCTTCCCGCAACTCAAGTGCGTTTCCCACCGCATGACCAAGGGGCTGGTTCATATCCGACAATAGCGCGATTGCTTTACGGTCTGCCAATTTCGCAATCGATACCATCATCTCTGCCAGGTTTCTAGCATCTTCCAGGGTTTTCATAAACGCCCCCTCCCCGACCTTGACGTCTAATAATATCGCCTGGGCTCCAGCAGCAATTTTTTTACTCATCACCGAAGAGGCGATCAACGGGATTGACTGTACTGTGCCAGTTACATCCCGCAGTGCATAAAGTTTGCCGTCCGCCGGGGCAAGGTCCGCAGTCTGCCCGGTTAGAACCAACCCGATCGTACGCAGTTGTTCTAAAAACTCTTCAGTGGTCAAATCAGTTCGGTATCCCGGAATTGATTCCATCTTGTCCAGTGTACCCCCGCTGAAATCTAATCCACGTCCCGACATTTTTCCAACTGGCAAACCACAAGCTGCAACTACAGGTTCAACCAGCAAAGTTGTTTTATCACCGACACCGCCGGTTGAATGTTTATCAATCGTTAGCGGGACAACCTCTGATAAGTCAAGGATTTCTCCGGTATTTGCCATTGCAAGGGTCAAATCGGTAGTTTCTTGAGCCGTCATCCCATTTAATAAGATAGCCATCGCCCAAGCCGATGCCTGATAATCTGGAATTTCTACTGATGTATATCCTTTAATGAAAAAATCGATCTCTTGACGAGTTAATTCCTTTTTATCACGTTTTTTAATGATGATGTCTACTGCGCGCATGCAAAACTCCGTTAATGGTCTAGAATGGGTTGAAATAAAACGATTACGATTAAATTAAGATTTGCACATTATAACCTGCACTAATAATATTTTTTTTAACAATTTTATTTGATCGATCGCGGCATGACTTCAAATAATCAACATTGCATCCCCAAAAGAGTAGAACTTGTATCCGTTTTCCTTTGCCACCTGATAGGTTTCCAAAACTCGCTCGCGACCTGCGAAAGCACTGACTAACATGAGCAGGGTTGAGCGGGGTAAATGGAAATTAGTAATCATAGCATCCACAACGCGGAATTCATAACCCGGCAATATGAATAGACCAGTTGCACCATCGAACCGACTTAACAAATCGTCCTGAGATTGGTTCTGAGCAGCACTTTCCAACGCTCGCACACTTGTTGTGCCGACGGCGATGATACGTCCGCCTTCTCTGTGAGTATGATTGACTTCATCAGCCGTATTTTTCGATACCTGACACCATTCGGTGTGGATTGTATGCATTACCGGATCATCTTCAGCAACTGGTGCAAATGTATCTAAACCAACGTGAAGCGTAAGGTTAGTAAACCGGATGCCTTGATCTTTTAGATGCGAAATCAAATCTGGAGTAAAATGCAGGCCGGCAGTGGGTGCCGCTACCGATCCCGGTTGGCTTGCGTAGACTGTCTGGTATCGCTCCGGATCAGAAAGGGCAGCTCGAATATATGGGGGCAGCGGCACATTTCCAATATCGTCTAAAAACGGTTCTATTGATTCTTTAAAGTGCACCAAACGCCGAGACCCCTCCAGCACTGCTATAATTTCAGCCTGAGGTCCATTTTCAATTTGAATTTGTCTACCGACTAAAAGTCCTTTACCTCTAACCAGACACTCCCAAGTGCGATCTTCCACCCAACGCAAAAGCAGGACCTCAACCCGACCTGCGGTTGGTATTTTATATCCATATAGACGTGCTGGTATGACTCTTGTTTCGTTTAAAACAAGCAGGTCTCCAAGTTCCAAATAATCGCCCAAGTCGCAGAACATGCAATGCCTGATTGAACCGGAAGCTCGCTCTAATACCAGCAGACGAGATGAATCGCGTGGTTCTGATGGAGTTTGAGCTATAAATTCGAGAGGTAATTCGTAATCAAAATCGGCGGTTTTCATCGCAAATCTATTTATTGCCCATACGGAGATCGGACAACAATGTAAAAAACAACTGTAAGCGAAATTGAAATCAATAGGGATATTTAGAAGAATCTGGGCTGCTCATCCTTTGAATAAGGGAAATTCAGGTGCTCATAAGCACGTTGCGTAGCGAGGCGACCCTGAGGGGTGCGGTCCAAGAACCCAAGCTGCAGCAAATAAGGTTCCACTACATCCATGATGGTATCGGGTTCCTCACTTATGGAAGCAGCAATTGTGCTCAATCCAACCGGTCCCCCATTGTACTTCTCAATTACGGTTAGCAAAACACGACGGTCCATATCATCAAGACCTAAACTATCGACATCAAGCAAGTTGAGAGCCTGGATCGATACTTCCCTTGTGACTACTCCATCGGCGCGCACCTCCGCATAGTCACGCACACGCCGCAGTAGCCGCAAAGCAACCCGCGGTGTGCCCCTGCCCCGACGAGCGATCTCATTAATACCGCCATCTTCTGACTGGACGCCCAAAATTCCAGCCGCTCGTTCGACAATTGACTGCATCGCCGGTAAATCGTAGAAATCAAGACGATAGGTAGCGCCAAAACGAGCTCGCAAGGGGGCAGTCACCAAAGCGAGGCGGGTTGTCGCCCCGATCACAGAAAATCTGGGTAACTGCAGGCGAATTGAGCGCGCCGATGGACCCTTACCGATCACAATATCCAATGCAAAATCTTCCATCGCCGGATAAAGCACTTCCTCAATTACCCGTCCCAGACGATGGACCTCATCAATAAAAATAACGTCACCAGCACGCAAGTTGGTGAGGATTGCCGCCAAATCGCCAGGACGTTCGATCGCGGGTCCTGAAGTGATTTTGATATTGACTCCCATTTCATTCGCCAGGATATGCGCTAGAGTCGTTTTTCCTAATCCAGGCGGGCCATAAAAAAGGACATGATCGAGCGGTTCTTTACGTTGCAGCGATGCAGCGATTAGAATAGAGATATTCTCTTTAACCCGATCTTGTCCGATCAAATCAGTAAGGTATTTCGGTCTCAATGCCTGGTCCATACGATCATCGGATTGAGGCTCCGGATTAACCAACCGGTTTTGCGATTCATTCATGGGGATGATTATAACCGACTAAATTTCCTGAAAATCCCTGGGGGCTCGCCTGCCGTATTGGAAACTAACTAGGATTTTTAAAAAAATGTTCGAATATCATAAACTGATACCCAGTTTACGCTTATAATTGATTAATTCCAAAGAAGGAGCACATCTATGTCAATGGTTATAGCCTCAACACACCCTCTTGTTGCCCATAAATTATCGATACTGCGAGATAAAAGGACTGATCCAACCACTTTTCGCCAGTTGATACGCGAGATCGCAGCGCTGCTCACTTATGAAGCAACAGCCGACTTGTTCGTTCAACCTAAGAATGTAGATACACCTCTTGGATCTACTGATGGTCTTGAATTGAAAGAGAATATTGGCTTAGTACCGATCTTACGCGCCGGTCTGGGAATGGTAGCTGGTGTTTGGGACCTGATGCCGTCTGCGGAAGTCTGGCACATCGGATTATATCGCGACGAGAGCACGCTTAAACCAGTTGAATATTACAATAAACTACCTGTAGAGCCAACAGTGTCCGTATGTCTGATTCTAGATCCAATGTTAGCAACCGGCGGTTCGGCTGTCGCCACCGTTGACGTGCTCAATCGATGGGGGGTAAATAAAATCAAGTTCGTAGGAATTATAGGTGCACCCGAAGGTATCGCATTGATGCAAAAGCGCCATCCAGAAGTGCCGATTTATCTCGCCTCAGTTGATGAATATTTGAACGAAAAAGGCTACATTTACCCAGGTTTGGGAGATGCTGGTGACCGTCAATTCGGAACCGGCTGATCACTCAAATTTTATAACAACTTACTCAGCTTCATTCAAAACCGCCAGTACCTCTTTACTGTGTGCGGCTGGTTTCACTTTTTCAAACACCTTTACAATCTGCCCATGAGCATCGATCAAAAACGTGGTGCGAAGAACGCCATAATATTCTCGTCCTCCCGATTTTTTAAGAGCCCACACATCGTATAGCTCACAAACTTCATGTTTTTCATCTGCTAGCAGGGTGAAAGGCAAATCATACTTTTCTTTGAAATTAATATGCCTCTTTGTAGAATCAGGACTGACGCCCAAAATAACGACTCCAGCTTCCCGATATACACTGTAATCGTCCCTAAAATTACAGGCTTCCGTAGTACAACCAGGAGTGTTGTCTTTCGGGTAAAAATATAATACTACTGGACTTCCCTTGTAATCAGACAAAGTATGTTCGTTCCCCATTTCATCCGGCAACGTGAAATCGGGAGCTGTGATTCCAGGTTCAATTGGCATTTTATGCTCCTTATTTTTTTTTATTTGTTTTCAGTTCAGGATTGACTTAATCTTTTACAAATTCTTTGATTCATATAGAAACAAACTCTTAACCCAATTCTGCAATTAAACTTCCCATATGTGTGACATCATAACCTGGCAGTGATAAAACAGCTTGTTGGAATTCAGATGCAGCCAACAATTCAAGCAATGGAGATAACAAGCTATCTGCGAAGAATTCGGCTGGAATAATTAGATCATACCTCTCCTCGTAGAGAGGGATAAAACTCAAACCCAGTGCTTCTGCGGCTGCAGCAATACCTAATCCGCAATCAGCCCTTTTTGAAGATACTGCTGCGGCAACAGACAAGTGTGAAAATTCCTCAAGTTGGTAACCACTGATCTCATCGGCTGCGATACCCAACTTATCAAGACTATAATCCAATAGCACCCGCGTCCCCGCCCCACGTTGGCGGTTTACGTATTTCACATCAGAGCGGGTCAGGTCTTCCAATGATTCAATTTTCTTGGGATTGTCCTTTTGAACTAATAAACCTTGCTGGCGTCCCACCAAGTTTACTATTTTCACTTTTCTTCCAGGCAGATATTGCTCTACATAACTTAAATTGTATTCACCACTATCCGGGTCCAACAAATGAGAACCTGCCAGGTGAGCCTCATTTCGGGATAACGCTACCAGACCACCCAAACTACCTACGTTTGCAGATGTCATTCGTCGATCACGCTGCGCTAAAAATTGCGCCATGATATCTAAAGTCATATCATGCGAACCAATCGCAAAGATAACATTCTCAAGCTCAGTAAAAGGGCGAACCAGATTTACCTTGATTTTTTCACCTGCCGGAAGCCCTTGAGTTCCCTGAGGTAGAACAGCGATCCCATCTGCCCTCACAAGGGAAGTAATCACACCAGCACCTCGCGACAACGGCGCAGCTAGAATTTTTTCTCCAACCCTACCAACGACTACGCGCATATAATCGTCGTCACCCGCGGGTGAAGTCACTTTTCGCGTGAGCGTCGCGGTTACATATCCGGGCTCAGCCTGTGTCCTACCCAACCACTTTGTGATAAGCGGTTTCACAAACAGCTCACCCGTCAATGCCGCCGATACCGGATAACCTGGCACTCCTATGATCGGTATTCTTCTGGGAGTATCTCCGCTATGCAAATCGATCATTCCAAGTATTACTGGGTGACCTGGGCGAACGGCAATACCATGAACAAGTACCTCTCCAAGCGTTTCAATTACGCGGGCAGAATAATCTTCGGAGCCAGCCGAGGATCCTGCATTGAGCAGCACGAGATCATTTTCCAGAGAAGCTTCTTCTACGCGCTTCTTAATGTCCTCGAACACGTCAGGCGTGATAGGCATCCGAGTCGCTTCGCCTCCCCATAACCTGACTTGTGACGCCATTACCAGTGAATTGTACTCAATGATCTCCCCGCTGCATGCCTGGGAACCAATCTGTACCAGCTCACTTCCAGTAGGGATAATCGCAACTCGTGGTTTTCGTGCCACTCTAACGCTACTATGACCACAAGCCGCAATAGCACCTAAATCTACTGGTCGTAGCGTATGCCCGGCGGGTAGTACTAACTGTGTGGCAATAATGTCCTCACCGATTACTCGCACATGGCTCCAAGGTGTCACGGCTGCTCGAATCTGAATTGCGGCGGGATGCCGTAGATCTGTTGCAGGATGACCCTGGACATTCAAAGGTTCAACGTTTTCAATTGGAATTACCGCATCTGCCCATTCTGGCAGTGGATCGCCTGTATCTATATAGACAGTTTTTTGAATTTCATCATATCCACCATATTGAAGTAAGACAGGCTGTGTTGGGAGCGCTCCGATAGTATCACCTGAACGAACCGCAAAACCATCCATTGCAGCAGAGTGATAATGGGGGGAAGAAGTCTTAGCCCACACAGGCTCCGCTAGTATACGAACAACTGCATTGTGATCGAGCGGAATCTCTTCAGTTTCTAATAAACCCCATAGATTTGCTGATATTAGAGCTGATTCAAATCGCTTGCGAGCTTCTGGGAGAGGGATATCATGTAGATAAATTGTCATAACCAATAACCTGATAAGCTATAATAGGATGACTTCAACTTTCTCTCCAGCCCTCAACCCAGTCGCTGAAGGTGGAATTCGGATTAGTCCATCGGCTCGTACAAGAATGAATATGAAATTGCTTTTCCCAAAAATCGGTTCGGCCAGGTATCCATCTGTCACTTTTCGGAGCCGGACTGGTACCCAATCCTCTCTTCCTGTCTGGGATGACAAGTTGATAGATAATTTGGCTGATATTGATGGTACTGGTGGTTTGTGAGTTAATCTTAATAGCTTCTCCAACACCGGGACAACAAATAATTTTGCGATCACCAATGCACTAACAGGATTACCGGGAAGACCTATCACGACCTTATTATCACAAACTGCAAGTATTGTAGGCTTTCCAGGACGAACATTGACACCATGAACAAGCACCCCTGGTTCTCCCAGTTCCTTGACAACAAGAGCAGTCAGGTCACGTTCACTGGCAGAAGAACCAGCCGTTATAACCACCATGTCGCATTCCTTGAGTGCTTGAACCGCCTTTTTCCGCAGCTCATCAGCCGTGTCGGGAATGATCCCGTATAAAGTTGGAACCCCACCGTATTTATCAACCAACCCCTGCAAACTATAAGAATTTACATCCCGTACCTGGCCAGATGACGGACTTTCTTGCGGTGGGATTACTTCATCCCCGCTGGATAGAATCCCGACTACTGGACGCTTGGAGACGGATAATTGAGTGATTCCCAGCGCCATTAAGCCTCCAATCTCCGCCTCACGCAACTCCTTGCCTGCTGGAATAATCTCATCTCCAGCAGTTATATCTTCACCTACCGCAATTATATTTTCTCCTACCGCAGTTGATTTCAGAATTTCGACTTCTCCAGGACGAGCAACCTGGGTGTGTTCAATCATGACAACCGCATCAGCCCCATACGGCAGCATTCCACCTGTGTGAATTAAAGCACACTGTGAAGTCCCTACAGTTATTTCAGCCGCAGCTCCCATTGGAACCTCGCCAATTAACTTAAGATAGGCAGGAAGGGAATCGCTTGCACCGTAAGTGTCCTTTGCCTGCAACGCGAAACCATCAACAGTCGACCGAGAAAAAGATGGGAGTGGATGCGGAGCTAGAACTGAAGTATTCGTAACCCTTCCAAGAGCTGAGGTTGTTTCAATTAATTCGGAGCCAGTTCCCGCTGGGATACGCTCAATTAATATTGAAAGGGCTTCTCTTGGTGGCAGCAATTTAATAAATTCAGGCATAGGTCACAATTAATTTATCCAATAAGCGAAGGTCATGAGATAAGTCATCGATCCAAATAATGACATCGCTACAATAGTCAGTGCTTTCCAATTGGGTTTCGCGCCATCGGTAATATGTTTCATTTGCCATATCTGAAAAAAACCCAACGGCAGCGTAAGCAGTACCGGCAACCAAACAAATCTCGGCATACCGTTTATGGCTGCCAAACCTAAAAGCAGGTAAGCGCTCAAAATTAGAATATTATGTAAGATCATACCATTCCGCCATCCAATTCGTACTATAATCGTTCGTTTTTCGAACTTTATATCATTTGTATAATCCGGCAACTCGAATGCTAACAGCATGGCTAAATGCATAACTGTTAGTGGAAAAGCGCTCATCGCCACTAAGCGATGCAGTTCACCGGCTTGCAATACAAACGCATAGGCAGGAAGCGTGAAGGCGACTATTATCGACACTACCAATTCGCCATACCCCGAACCTTCTAATTTAAACGGGGGAGTTGAATACATCAGAGAACCCAATAGGGCAAAACCCATAATAAGTAATGCAGTCGGATTAAGCGTCATCTGGGAGATCATTACAACCGTCAGCGAAGCTAAGAAGGCAAGACAAGTATATGCAGCCATCAATGCTATTCTACGAGGTAGGTTTCCAGAGTCGAGTGCACCGCTGCCTCCAGTAATTGGTGTGCGATTCTGGTTCTCCGAATCTGCTGTTGTATTGAAATATTCGTTCAAATACTGAGTGCTGAGTTGTAACAGAGTTGCCCACATCAGCCCAAATACATATACAACCCAATTGATTGAAATACCCAGATAACGAGCGATTCCTACCCCTAAGGTATACAATATTACAACACCGATAATAAATATGGGCCGCGTAAGGCGGATAAATAAGCTGATTGTCTCCATCTATTTTCGGAAGAAGTTCGAAACGAAAAACCATAAATTTGCTGGGTTTTCGGCAAGCCGGCGGACAAAATACGGATACCACTCAGTTCCGTAGGGTACATAAACTCGCACTGGGTATCCTTCTTTTACTGTTTGATCTTGTAAATCGCGTCGAATACCGTAGAGCATTTGGAATTCAAGCGCCTTGTCATGTAGTTCAACTTCCTTTGCGTATCCTTTTGCATAACTTAATCGATTTGGGTCGTGGGAAGCAATAGCAGTCAAAGGGGGAATCTTTCCATCCTCACTAATTAAAGTTGAGCTACTCGCAAGAGCTCCATCGATTAACATCTTTGTTAAGAGGTCAAAATTATTGTCCACATCCCGTTTCTTAGGAAAAGCAATAGAAGGAAGTTCTTTATATGCTCCTTTACAAAGACGAACTCGTCCTCCTTCTGACATAATTTGGCTAACGTCCTCTTCACTCCGATAAAGATATGATTGGATAACCACACCTGTTTTTGATAAATTGTGTTCAGTGCGCATTTTCCGGTATAGACGAAGCGTTGTGTCTACCCAAGGCGAATCTTCCATGTCTATACGCACATAGTTGTGGGTTTCTTGCGCAGTTAACAGAATCCTGTGCAGATTCTCTTCACATAAATCTTCATCAAGCTCCAAGCCTATTTGAGTTAATTTTATGGACACATTCGAACGTACATCCGATTTCTCAATAGCGATCATGCTCTCAATTATTTCACCTGTGGCCTGACGCGCTAACTCAGGAGTTGATGTATGCTCGCCAAGATGATCCAACGTTGCGTTTATCCCCTTTCTATTTAATGTTTCGATCACTCTAATTGCTTCACCAAGGGTATCTCCCGCCACAAATCTCGATGCCGTCCTCCAGGCAAACTGCCATTGAGTAATCATTTTTCTTGCCCAATGGGCTTGTGATAAATAAATCAACAATGAACGTAACATGTTCTCTTCCCAAATGCTAATATTCTTAGGCTTGAGTGTAGGGATTAATTTTAACACATACTTGCAGCCTGTTCTCTCGTAAAAGTCATACCTTACGATAGATAAAAGACACTTCGCGCAAAGCTTCGTAGCATTAATAATATATGAATAATGGCACATAACTTGCAACCTGTTATAATTACTAGCCGATAGGAAACCACATGATCATCCAATCCCAAACCCATAGACTGCGACCACAAACTACGGCACATCTTGCACAGACCATGTCACTTCTAGAACTTACGGGTGTAGAGCTGCGCCAGAAAATTGAAAGTGAATTAGCGTCAAATCCAGCTTTGGAGTTGGTCCAAGAAGTTAAATGTCCCAATTGCCACCGCGTTTTGCCTGATCGCGGATCTTGCCCGGTTTGCAGTCAACCAAAAAAATTAAATTCTGACCAACCTATCATATTTGTGTCCCCACGGTCAAGCTTTAATCAGTTCGATTCAATCCATTCAAATGAGGATATTCAGAAAGATGATTGGGCCGCGGCTGTTGAAGACTTGCCAATGTTTGTTCTCAGGCAAATTTCGACCGAACTCGATCCAAAGGATCGTCCAATTGCCGCTCATATCCTTTCAAGTTTAGACGATGATGGTCTGCTATCTATTCCGATAATCGAAATTGCTAACTACCACCACAAACCCATTACTCAGGTAGAAAAAGTACTTCGTTTGATCCAAAGAGCTGAACCAGTAGGCGTTGGATCACCTTCACCACAACAAGCACTTTTGATCCAATTAGATGTTCTGTCTGAATCTCGAAAAATCCCCGCACATGCGAAAGAAGCAATCAAGGACGGTATGGGTTTACTCAGCCGGCGTGCGTATACTGATTTGGGAAATCTACTTGAAATATCAACACGTGAAGCACGTGATTTAGCGATATTCATAAGCAAAAATCTCAATCCGTATCCAGCTCGTGCTCATTGGGGTGATATTCACTACACAGCTGAGGCTGCCCCCACTTATCAAACTCCAGATATTATTATTACTCGTCTCAATAATTCTCCTCATTCACCATTGATTGTAGAGATTCTTTCCCCTTTTTCAGGCTATTTACGCATTAATCCTCTTTTCCGTAAAGCTCTTGCCCAGGCTCCGCGTGCTAAAGCAGAACAATGGCAAGCCGACGCAGATAGTGCCACCCTGCTTGTTAAATGTATTCAGCAGCGGAACAATACAATGGTTCGCTTATTAGAAAGACTTGTCATACTGCAGCGTCAATTCATCTTAGAAGGTGACGCATTCCTACTACCAATAACGCGTGCTCGATTTGCTGGAGAGCTTGAGGTCCATGAATCAACTGTCTCTCGTGCAGTTGCCAATAAAGCGGTACAATTACCTAATAGGAGAATTATTCCGCTGGCGAAATTATTCGACCGCAGTCTGCACATTCGAACGGCGCTCAAACAAATCATTGAGCAAGAAGTTAAACCGCTGAGTGATACTCAAATCGCTGACTTATTAATTGACAGAGGTTATTCCATTGCACGTAGGACAGTCGCTAAATATCGTTCGATGGAAGGAATCCTACCAGCTCGTTTGCGCCGCTCAAACTTAATTCCAAATCTCTAGAAACTTTTGGGATGAATTCTCAAAATTATGATTGGGAATGGACCGATTTTCACGAGCCAGTTGAACGTTAGAGCATGGAACAATTTTGGGAAAGCCTGCTTAATTTAATATCAGCCACCAACGAAACGGATCTAGAAAAAAGTCTAATTATCGCACTCAACGCCGGAGAAGCACTCTCCGGAGCGGAGATCCTGGCAATTTACCTGGCTAACGATCAAGATCCAGGTCTCCAACGATATGGGAGCATTGGGGCGGACCGACTTCTTCCAGATCAACTTCCAGCCCAGGATTTAATTCATTTACGTAAACCCCAATTATGGTCTCCTGGTAAGCGCTCGAATACCACATTGCATAACGCTGCCCGAAAAGCTCGATTTCCCTACCTGGCTTCAGCACCAATGGGGCAGCCTAATGCAATTATTGGCTTAATCGTTATCACTGATACACAAGGTTCACCCACTGAATACACTCTGCAAATCGTAAAACTGTTAGCAAATACAATCACAACAATAATTCAGGGACACTTCCGCGCCAAGCAAATACAAAATAATTTAGACTTCAACAACCAGCGTCTTAGGTTATACACGACTCTTGAGGAACAAATCCACGAGGGTCTACTTCTTTTAGACCCAGATATGAAAATTTTGAGAATGAACCTCAGCGCTGAAATGCTGTTGGGGTACTCAAATCAAGAAGTTGTAGATCAACCTGTCGATAAAATAATAATCGGTACGGAATCCTTGATTCCAGCCCTTAGAGATGCGCAAAGAGGAAGCGCAAATTTTTATCTTGGCGACCAGCGATTGTTCCAGAGAAATGGCGAGACTTTCTTAGCTCATGTACGCACTTTTCCAATAAAAAACGAAAACACAATTGAAGGGATACTAATTCTTATAACAGATCTGAGTGAACAAGAACAAAATCAGGAACACGCCCAAAAACTCGAACAACAAGCTTTTCTTGGCGAGATCACAGCCATATTCGCTCACGAGGTGCGGAACCCGATCAACAATATCAGCACCGGCTTACAGCTAATGGCACTGAACCTCCCGGAAGATAATCCAGACCAAACATCAATCGACAGACTCCAGCAGGATTGCGATCGTCTGGAAGAGTTAATGAAATCAGTGCTGACGTTTTCTCGCACAACAGAATACGAAATGGAGCTCGTAGATCTGCCATCCCTCATTAACCGGCTGATAGAACGTTCAAAACAAAGAATTTCACGCTTGGATGTCGATTACAATTTACAGATCGAATCTTATTGTCCGCCTGTACACGGGAATACACACGCCTTAGAACAGGTTTTTACAAATTTGATCAATAACTCAATCCAAGCCATGCGTGAAACTGGTGGTAAACTGGCGTTGAAAATTCAGATGGTCGACAATCCAGAAGGAAATCTTTTTGTGGAGACGAGCGTTGCCGATACCGGTCCTGGAATTGCAAAAGAGCTGCAAGACCGTATTTTTGAACCTTATTTCACGACCGAACGGAGTGGTACAGGTTTGGGATTAGCAATTGCCAAGCGCATCGTATCGGCACATAACGGCACAATTAAATTAGACAGTTTCCCTGGTGGCACCGTTTTTTCCATCAGAATCCCTGCTGCCGTATCTCCGAGCTAAAATTTTTAATCCAACGATATAATTCACTGCAATTGTTATTACTAATAATTTCAAATCATAGAGGATTTTATGAGTGCAACAATTCTGGTAGTAGATGACGAAGAGAATGCGCGTATCAACATCACCACTTTCCTGTCTTCAAAAGAATACGAAACGATCAGCGTAGCTACGATTAGTGAAGCTCGAGAATGCTTGAATCAGGGAAATGCGGATATCATCCTCTTAGATGCCCAACTTCCAGACGGTTACGGACCGGCATTACTTGAAGAGACCGCCGGAATACCTGCCCGACCACCAATCATTATGATCACCGCATTTGGTGATATCGAAATGGCAGTCGAGGCTATGAAAAATGGTGCGCATGACTTCCTGCAGAAACCAATTCGTCTGGCTCAACTTGAGACATCCATCCAGCGTGCTGAAGAAATTATATCAATGCGAAGGGAGTTGGCTCATCTCCGCAGGTCGCGTCAAGACCAGATCGATTTTATTGTTGGCAGTACACCCAGGATGCAATCCGTTCTCGAACAAGCTCAACGAGCGTCTGAGGCTTCCGTACCAGTACTAATAACTGGCGAAACGGGAACTGGCAAGGAGATACTCGCCAACGCTATCCACAAAA
Source organism: uncultured bacterium (assembly GCA_965603285.1). Lineage (GTDB taxonomy): Bacteria > Chloroflexota > Anaerolineae > Anaerolineales > UBA4823 > JAUWPO01. The sequence continues at coordinate 13,508 of CBFDCK010000026.1, read as the reverse complement.
TGGGTCCGTGTAAGGATAAGCCGTTTATTGCAGTAAACTGCGCCGCGATCCAGAGCACAGTGCTCGAATCCGAACTGTTCGGCTATGAGGCCGGTGCATTCACCGGAGCAGAAAAACGTAAGCATGGGTTAATGGAAGTGGCAGATGGAGGCATTTTATTCTTGGACGAAATTGCATCCATGCCGCTCGACATGCAAGCCAAGCTTCTGCGCGCATTGGATGAAAAAGCTTTCCGGCGTGTTGGTGGAACAAATTTGATAAAGGTGGACGTTCAAATCCTGGCCGCTTCAAACCGAAACCTCAAGATATTACTAGAAGAAGGAAATTTCCGCCATGACCTGTATTACCGTCTGAAAGTCGTCGATTTAGATTTGCCACCTCTGCGTGAACGAAAACAAGACATCCCCGAATTGGTTGGATTATTTATTCGTAAATCCAACCAACAAATGGGAAAAAACATCATTGATGTTACCCCCATGGCAATGGAAGCGTTGATGGTTCACGATTGGCCAGGCAATATTCGCGAATTAAAAAATATTATAGAGCGTGCAGTGCTATTTTGTGACGATCCATCTCTTGGACTTCCCCATCTCCCTGTTGAAATCGTCGAAATAATAAACGAGGACAAAACAACAGGAAAAAGTCCTGATCCACAAGCAGTATAAGAAGGTAGTGTATAAAGACAAGTCCCAGGTGTCAATTGGATTGCACCTGGGACTTTGTCGTTTAATTATTAGAGTCGTAGAATTTAGAATTTCTTCTACGTAGACCGGCTTCCTAAATCATACGCTTCTTGCAGCCAGGCATTAAACCGGGCGTCATAGTCATCAAGAGAGTTAATCATAATATTGTGAGCATACTTACCGGATCCAATTGTGTCGACTCGGATGATGCGAGCATCTTGTTCAATGGTCGGCAGGACCATTTGAATTTCAAGGCTTTCCAATTTGAAATACACCGAGGCAAAGATGGTTCGTGCTTGAAAATCGATACGCGTTTGTGTAGGCAAAATTGAGACTGGACCAATCGCCTTTACCAGATCTACAAATCGATTGTACATATTTGTTACTTCTGGACTGGCATTCTTTAATAAGGTGTTTTCCGTTACGGGTTCGCTGGTCTGCTGCGCTTGAACTGGGATAGGTGCAGGTGCGGGTTCCGCTTTCTTGTCACGTGAACCTGTGAATAAAGAAATTATCCAGATGAAAGCACCCAGCACAATCACAACCACCAAAATGATTAGAAGGGCTTTTATTAAATCATCAGAACTCCCTGAATCCGGTGCTTGGGTAGGTTCAGGCTGGGGTGGTTCCTGCTCGGGTGGCTGTTGCTGCGGAGGGGCTTGAGTAGGTTCTGGTTCCGGAGGTGGTTGGGTAGGTTCTGGTTCTTGGGGTTCCTGGTCGTCCTCAGGAACTTGGACGGGAAGCTGCTGTTGATCTTCACCGTTTCCACCAGTTCCCCCACCAATGGCATCACAAGCCGATACAGATAGTAATAGCACCAATATCAGAGTTAAGATTAATACTTTCTTATGGTTGATCATAGACATCACTTCTCTCCTTTTTTGATCAGGAATTATATATAATTTGCGAAATTATACATTGATTTGACCATACTGCAATATCAGAACTGATAGCCAAATCATTCACCGCGCAGCGTCTACCAATCTGAAGGCAAGATCGACCGCCGAAATCGCATCTTCGGCATAGCCATCTGCTCCGATTTCTTGCGCATAACTTGCAGTTACCGGCGCACCACCTACCATTATTTTTAACCTATCACGAAGCCCGGCTTTCACAAGTTCACCAATTAACTCCCGTTGTTTCAACATTGTGGTGGTCAACAGCGCGGAAGCGCCCACTATATCGGCATTATTTTCTTCAACTGCTTTGATAAAATCAGAGGCAGTATTATCCACACCTATATCGAAGACCTTAAAACCATTTGCTATGAGCATAGTTCCAACCAGTGTTTTCCCAATCTCGTGAATATCGCCCTCGACGGTGCCTAATACCACCCGGCCAACAACCTCTCGTTCCTGATCTCCCAACATTGCTGGTTCCAGAACGTCCAAAGCAGCTTTCATGGCATCTGCACCAATAATTAACTCGGGTAAGAAATATTCTCCAGACGCAAAAAGTTCGCCAACCCGCTGTATACCGGGAGTAAGACCCTCATTGATACAGTCCAGTGGATCTAAACCACGCGCGATCGCCTGGTTCGCATACATTTCGGCATCTTCAGGCAATCCCTCAATCACTGCTTGCTCTAGTTGTCGTATAATTCCTTCTGACATTGATACCTCCTCAAGAAAATATTCATGGAATTATACGATAAATTCGCCCGAACTATATTCTCACCTTGATAGTGTATTTCCTTGGCATTTCCTCTCGAAAACAGAAAATTCATTTGCAAAAATTTTTTCAGCCTTGACATAACACTCATGTTTCAACAATAATACATTGAGATGCATTGTTCTCATTATCAAAGGAAGGTGTCATGTTTAGAAGTTTTCTAGATAATCATCTCAGCAAGGCGATGATCATCGCTTTTGTATTCATTATTTTCACCTTTGGTTGTGGAGGAGGGGTATTCCAAACCGAACCAACGTTCAAGGCCGGTTATTCAATTGAACAGAGGATTGAAGACGGTAAGAGAATCCGTGCGACAGTCCAAAGTGATCCGTGTCTTGTGGATATCGTTTTTGGTCTACCGGAAGAGCAATGGAGATGCTACACTCCAATCCCAGCGGATGCTGATAGACTTACACAACAAAATGATGTTGAAAGTCTTATACAACAAGATGATGTTGAAATCCTTATACCACAAAAGGATCTTTCTCCAACACAAGAGAAATCATCCGGTCAGACATCAGACACCAATCAGATAAATTGGAATGAAGCAGACGGCCATATCGGAGAATTTGTAACTGTTTGCGGTCCGGTTGTGAGTGCTTATTTTGCCACTTCAACGAATGGTCAACCCACATTTCTCAACGTCGGAAAAGAATATCCGGACCCAGAACGATTTACGGCATTGATATGGGGAAGAGATTTAGAAAATTTCCCTTTCAATCCTGATGAATATTATTTTGGCAAGACCATTTGTATACAAGGATTTGTCGAGGAATACAAAGGCACTTTAGAGATTGAAGTCACTGATCCCGAACAAATAAAAATCAAATGACATTCACGCGGACATTCGCCTCATCTCAATTGAGCCAGTAAAACTATGGAACACTTATAACTACGATACTCCCTCTGATATGGCTATGGCTGCGTCCATCTTTTTCTCTCGCTAACATCTTCACCATAACCGTGATAGGAGTATTAATCTTGATAATAGTTATAAGAACGCGACCAACTGGTTTCAAAACCGTTGAACACCACTCCAAGAATCTTGGCGTCGACGTGTTTTAATTGTTCCAGCGCGTGTTTAACAGAACTCCGTTTAGAGACGCCTGGTTTAATGACGATCAGCACACCATCTGCGTAACGGCTCATTACGGATGTATCGGTTGCAGAAAGTATGGGGGCAGAGTCAATCACTACGATATCTGCTAGGTCATGCGCCCGCTCCAGTATGGCGGACATCTTCTCAGAACTAAGCAGCTCTGACGGGTTTGGTGGAATACCCCCGGAAGTTATTACATGCAGCTCAGAGATCTCAGACTGTTGTAACGCATCGTCGAGTTCAATGTCTTTCTGGACGAATAACCCAGATAGACCTTCGCGATTTTGGAGATGCAGAATTTGGTGTACCTTTGGACATCGGAGGTCAGAATCGACCAGCACGACCTGACGATCGCCTTGAGCCATCACGATAGCGAGGTTTGTTGATATTGTGGTTTTTCCAACATCAGATGATGCACTGGTGATCAACAAAGTGTGGATGGGGTTATCAACACTGGCATATTGAATATTCGTTCGTAAAGAGCGAAAGGACTCCGTTACCGGCGACTGAGGCTGCTCGAGAGTAACAGGTCCGTCGTCCACAGTCTGGTGTGCTTTGATGAAGCCTAAGACCGGAAGCCCATACAGTCGGTTGATCTCCTCTGGGCTCTTTATGGTGTCATCTAAAGCTTCTATTAAGAAAATCGTGCCGATTGCTAGAATGAAACCCACAACTACTGCTAACAGGGTATTGACTAACACACGCGGGCGATCCGGATCCTGGGGAGGGACGGCCTGCTCTATCTGTACAATTCCGGTTGTGGCTTGCGCCTCCCGCACTCGGATATCCTCAAAACTCTGCACCAAGAATGCATAGGTTTGGCGATACTGGGACAGAACAGTGGTCAAGTGCTCTCTCTCAGCCTGATTCTCAGGAGTGTCCTCCAAAGCTGCCAGCGCTTCATTCAAGATTTGTATCTGCTGGTCAAGTGGATCAATCTGCGCTTCCAGACCTTGCTTGGATTTGGCATAGCGCGCCTCCTGCAGTCTCGTATTGTATTCAGTGAACACTTCTACAACCGTGTTAGCAATCTGAGCTGCAAGTATCGGATCGGAATTCTCCACCTCCAGTTGGATAAGTTGTGTATCCCGTACAGGTTGGATGTTCAAGTTCTCTGATAGTCCTTTGACTTCTTCGATTATCCCCAATCGCCGAATCACTTCTTCGAGTACAGGGCGAGCTGTTAGCATTCTCGCGTAAGTAGACGAGAGACTTTGACTGGTCAGTACTGCCTGGTACTCCGACAACCTAGAATCTGGTGCCTGGTCGATCATTATGATTGTAGATGCTTGGTAGACAGGTGTCATATTCCTACTGAGAAGAAACGCCGCCCCCCCCGTTAACACCACGGCTAGCACTAATAGCCATGCCCACTGCCTTAGCAATGCGAAATAGCGTCGGAAGAGATCAGAGAAGGTTTGTTGTTCCATATGTTGCTATTATACTCGTTACAGACCAAGGGTAAAACTATATTAATGACTCACCGATATATGCTCTATGGTTAACCCCACTATGAGGTGTAAAGTGAGCTCATTGTTGTTCCTCGGCTCCTTATTACTGGCTAATCAAAGAATAATTGTCTACACTAATAATTCGCCGCATACATCCCCAACACGTTCAATCTGGCTCCGAGTTAGAGCTGGGTGCATGGGTAGTGAGAGGATAGTGGCAGCAGACCTTTCGGCATTGGGAAAGCTCCCCTCGGGGAGTTCTAAATATGCATACGCTTTCTGAAGATGCAGCGGAACCGGGTAATGAAGCCCGCTGTGGATTCCACGGGCACCCAATTCGCTCCGTAAGTACTCTCGATCTTCGGCTCTAATCACATACAGGTGGTAGACCTGCTCTGCGTAGTCAGGCGAAACAGGAAGATCTAACGGCAGCTCTGCTAACAATTCCCGGTAAAGCGCAGCGGCTTTCCTGCGTAAAGCGTTCCATTCATCAAGTTTCCTAAGCTTGGCGGATAATACTGCGCCTTGAATGGCATCCAAGCGCGAGTTCCAGCCATCCGGGGTCTGATGCACATATTTCTCACTTGATCCGTGATCTCGCAGCCAACGTATTTTTGAAGCCAATTCCAGATCATCGGTGACCACTGCGCCTCCATCACCCATGGCGCCTAAGTTTTTAGCTGGGTAGAAACTGAAGCCTGATGCTTTTCCGAATGTCCCTATCCGTTTCCACTCCCCATTCATTCTGTACTTAGCGCCATGAGCCTGACATGCATCTTCAATAACGACCAGGTTATATTTTCCAGCCAGGCTCAAAAGTGGTTTCATGTCCACCGGCAGTCCATAGAGATGAACGGGCATTATTGCTGCCACTCGACGTCCCGTTCTTAAGTGAATTGTTTGACCATTCTCTTCACGTCGGCAATCCCTTTCAAGGAAAGCCGTCAACTGCTCTAAACTGATCAATGCCGTGTCTAAATCAATATCCACGAAGAGAGGATAGGCGCCCGTACGTGTAATTGCTTCAACTGTTGCGATGAATGTATTCGGCACCGTGATCACAGCATCGTTTTTTCCAATCCCCGCAGCGATCAGACCAAGCCACAAGGCCTCTGTACCGTTTGCTACTGCCACGGCTTCACGGACACCAATATATTCGGCGAACTGACGCTCAAACTTTATCACATAATCACCCCCAATGAAGCATGAGCGGTTTATAATATCGTTGATCGCATCTTCAATCTCAGCTCTTACTTCTTCGTTTTGTGCACGCAGGTCAACGAACGAAACCACTTCCGACATTTATTACTCTCCTGTATTACTTATCTCAATACTCAACCGTCAGCTCGATTCCACCATTCAATAATGAACGCTGTGCCGTTTCAAGCACCTTGAGGATCCTCGTTCCTACCTCGCCGCTGCTGCGAGGGTTGGAACCCGTCCGGATGCAGTCTATGAAATGGCTGCACTCCGATCTCAACGGCTCCACCCACTCATAAGGAACGACTATCTCCTCTCCATGGCGGTACGATGCGTGAAATTCATTTTCGGTTACTGAATATTGGGGAACTTCAACGCCTTTATCGTAAACGACTACTTTATCCTCAGCAATATCGTCATAGACCAACATCTTCTTGCTGCCCACGACTGTCAATCTGCGCTGCTTGACCGGGTCTAGCCAGCTCAAGCGCAGATTTGCCATAGCCCCATTGTCAAAGAATACAGTCATGTAAACAACCTCGTGAAGATTCCGGACAGTATTGACGTATACACCCCCACGCGCACTCACCCTTATTGGATTTGAATCGAGGATGAAGCGCAGGATCGAAAGATCGTGCGGTGCCAGGTCCCACATCACATTAATGTCTGGCTGCAGCAAACCCAGGTTTACGCGCGTTGAGTTCAAATAATATATCTCCCCTAATTCTCCTGATTGGACCACTTCTCGCACGGCTTCAACTGCCGGATTGTATTCAAATGTATGTCCAACCATAAGTGTCAAACCTCGTGCAGCCGCAAGGTCTACTAATTCCTGAGCCTGGGTCGAATCCGAGGTGATCGGCTTTTCCACCAAAACGTGTTTGCCAGCCTGAAGCGCATCCTTCGTGAGCGGATAATGCATATTGACTGGAGTGGCGATGATGACCGCATCCAGATCAGCTTCCAGCAAATCTTGGTAGTTTTTTGTAGCAATAGTTTCCGGATACATAGTCTTTATATCAGCAAGACGGTCATCACGAAGATCCGAAACCATCGACAAGGTCGCGCCTGCTATCTGGTGGACATTGCGAGCTAATTTCGGTCCCCAATAACCATATCCAATTACCCCTACGTTTATGTCTATATTTACGTTACCTTCAGCTAGAGATATGTTGTGCTGCTCAAATGCTGATGATTCTACCTGCATTTTTCCCTCACATTGTAAAAGCTTCGATATTCTATCCCGACTCAATCTTTCGTATAACCCTGGCCGGGTTTCCAGCGACTATCGTGAATGGCGGAACATCTTTCGTTACCACACTTCCTGCGCCTATAACTGCCCCCTCACCAATATTTAGCCCACATAGAATCGTGGCATTGCTCCCAATAGAAGCTCTCCTCTTAACCAGTGTTGGGAAAAGCTCCCAATCACCTTCCGTTTGTAAACTTCCTTCTTGATTGGACGCCCTGGGATATTTGTCATTGATGAACATCACACCGTGACCAATAAATACTTCATCTTCGATCGTTACACCCTCACAAATAAATGAATGACTGGACACCTTGACACGTCTACCCACTCGTGCGCCCCTTTGTATCTCAACAAAAGCCCCTATCTTTGTCTCATCACCAATCTCACATCCATACAGATTTACGAAGGAATAGATCTTAATATCCTTGCCAAGTTTGACATCCGGAGCAATCCGAATTGTGTCATCAGCGTTTATTCGTGATTCGCTATTATTTATCACTTGGATAATTACCCTGCACCTTTGCCTTTTATTAGCTCCCACGGAGTTTGAAGTACAATCTTGATGTCTAACCAGATAGAATATTTCTCTATATATTCCAGATCGATTCTAACCATTTCGTCAAAACTGACCTGGTTGCGCGCTTCGACCTGCCATAAACCTGTAATACCAGGAGGTGATTCGAAGCGGCGCTTGTGCCATTCCTTGAAGATTTCTACTTCATAGGGGAGAGATGGACGTGGTCCAACCAGACTCATTTCGCCATGCAGCACATTGAATAATTGCGGCAGTTCATCCAGACTGGTCTTACGAATAAAATGACCCACTTTTGTGATGCGTGGATCTTTCTCCATTTTAAGAGTCCCTTCTGGTTCGTCGGTTAATTGTTCTGGGCTGATGTTCTCCCCAATCAAGCGCGTTACATGTTCACGGTGAATGCTGGAATCCGAGTTAACCTTCATCGAACGGAATTTATACATCGTGAATGGTTGACCATTTTCGCCGATTCTTTCATCCTTGTAGTATACAGGTCCGGGCGAATCAAGCTTGATTAGGATTGAAATAACCAGAATAATCGGTGATAAAAGAATCAGAATGAATGTAACCACCAGCACATCAAAAACACGTTTTACAACTCGTTGTCCGCCGTGAATGCCCGGCTGACCCAGATCAATCAGTGGAATCCCTCCAAATCCATCTAAAGTTGCACCCGGGAATGAAAGCGCGAATAAGTCAGGGATAATGTGGACTCGCACAGCAGCTTCTTGCAACGTTCGAGAGATTTCAATCAATTGTTGGTGCGCACGTAAAGGCAAAGCCACTACTGCATTGCTCACATTGTAATCATCAATCACACCCAATATTTGGTTCATAGTACCCAGCACCGGCAAACCCGCAATCTCTCGGCCCTGTTTATCGGGATCATCATCTATAAATCCGATCAAATTTATATCCCTTCCGGCGAATTTTCTCAGCTCGAAAGCGACATTCTGGCCCACTAATCCAGCTCCAACAACCAGCACAGGGTGCAGTCTGGCATCTCGTTTTCCATTCTGACTGGCTCGAAATGCATACCAAGCAATCCGCCAGCCCAAAAGAATCGTCAGGTCTAAAAGGAAGAAAATAAGAAATAACCCGCGAGATGTCTCCCGGTATGTAAGAAAGAGTACGCCAGCCAAAACGAGGGTTGAGGCGACAGTCGCCAAGAAAACGTTAATGAGTTCCGCCTTTAGGTTTTCATTCCTGCGCCCATCATAGACCGAGAAAACAATAAAGAAAACAGGCCAGATCAAGCTCACCAGTATTAAAACTTGCGGAGTGAGCAAATGCGTTGGCCAAACATCTCCTCCGCCTGGACTATCCACAAACCAGTTTATACCTAGAAAACCTCGCGAAAAATTCTCCATCCCAGCACGCAAAAAAATAGCCAACAGCAAAGCAAGTAAAGTGCCTAGCCAGTCAAAGAGAAATGAAGATATGATGCGTCTGGTGCTGAATTGGCGAAGCATTTCACCTCTGCCCCTTCATTCCAATATTATTTCCATTTTCAAATATTTCACCCAAATCTTGCATTGCCAAAATTCTCTCAATATCCTGATTTACCTGGAGGTAAAACTTTCACCCTTCGAGCTGCATGTATACATGCTCTAGCTTGTCCACCACAACTTCCCAATTATAATCTTTTTCAATCCGTCCACGAGCTTTTCGTCCCAGCAATTGCACTTCTTCCTGGTCATTAAGCAGTCTCGTCAACGTCCGGCTGAGATCAATCACATCATTTGGAGAAAATGCTCTTCCAGCCTCACCAATTGTTTCAAGATTCTGTTCTATCCCATTGACTACAACACACCGCCCGCATGCCATTGCACTCATCAATGCTGGCGAATTACCTTCCACAATTGATGGTTGAACATAAATATAACAATTGGCAAAAAGTTGGCGAGCAGCCTGCGCATATACAAAACCAAGGAATCGCACTCTTCCATCCGCTTTCTGTTTTAAAGTTTTTACATACAATTGTTCATCTGGATTATCCCCAACGATTACCAAAGGGAGTGATGTATCAAGCATCTTGTAGGCCTCGACCAGTAGGTGCACTCCCTTATCTGGTTGAAGCAGACCTACGAATAAGATATAGTTTTCTGGTTCTAACCCAAATTGAGGTAGAAGATTCCGGCCTGGTGTGGGCCAAATATCAGCGGCTAATGTAATAATTAAAGGTTCTCGCCCTAACTCCCTCTTGAACACATCAGCAGAAGCATGATTATCCACATACACAACATCCGCCCAGCGAAATGCAAACCGGGCAGCAACTTTAAGCATCGACCGAGCCAATTTTCCCCATTTTGGTCGCTCCCAATCCACGCCATCCATATAGACAACCGTCTTTTTCCTGCCTAATTTCGCTAAAGGTAAAAACAATGCGTTTCCCATACCATGATAGCTGATGATATCAGCTGTATTCCAAAAAAGTACATGCAGTGTTGCCAACAAGGTATGTGAAGGTGTGTCTAAGTTTTTCGTAGGAATGGAGGGCAAACTTATTAAATTAACGCCTTGATAAGGAGTAATTGGATGCCGATTATAGTGCCAGCGGCAATAGACTGTTACTTCATGTCCGCGTTCTGCCATCCTGACCGCTTTTGCCTCGGTTTCACGCTCTCCCCCACCAGCTTTAGGTAAATCCGCTGGCAGCCCTCGCATGCCAATCATAGCAATGCGGAGACTTTTTCCAGCATGGTCGTCTTGATCTTGGTCCATTACATTCTAGCGATCGTCTCGCGTTCTGGCAGCAGCACTGTCTTGATGTATCCTTCCAATGCATTTCGCCAAGCAGGCATCCAGTTCCAGCCATGCAATTCGAGTGAATAGTTGCTAGCTGCTTCCATTCTTGGTCTGGGGGCGGGTAAAGGAAATGAAGCGGAACTCACTGGATGTACTGCACAGGTCGTGATTCCAGCGTACTTTAGAATAGCTTGTGCAAACTCAAAACGGCTGCAACCGCCGCCCGTATTTACCATGTGGTATGTTCCATAAAATCCGGTTTTTATAAGCCGCTCAATTCCACTGGAGATGTCGCGCGTGTATGTTGGTGATCCGAATTTGTCATCAACCACATTAATACTGCTGTTCTTTGATGCTAAATCCATGATTTTAGCAACAAATTTCTTGTCCTCCAAACCACCTCCAAACATCCATCCTGCTCTCACAATATAGTACTGGTTTAGAAGCTTCTCAACGACCAATTCTCCTCTGTACTTAGAACGGCCGTACCAACTCTGTGGGTTGGGGGTATCAAATTCGGTATACGATTCACACTTCGTACCATCAAACACGCTTAATGTACTTAGATATACCAATAATGCCCTGGTTTTCTGACAAGCCAAAGCGACATGCTGAGTTCCAATGGTATTTATGTGGAAGGCTTTTTCCGGCTCTTTCTCGCAGTCGTCTACATCTGTCATCCCCGCCAGGTGAATTACGAAATCTGGCTCGATCTGGATCACTGTTTCTTGCACCGCTTCATAGTCGCAAACATCCAGATTTTCTAAATCGGTTCCAATGACTTGATGCCCCTTTTCTTTAAATATTTCGCAAAGGTCGCTGCCAAGCATTCCATTTGCACCCGTAACAAGTACTTTTGCCATTTTGTTCTTCCTTTAATTAATAAATTTCGACCATTCGCTTGGGATTATTAAGCTGTAAAATGAAATTCAGAATTCATCTGGATCAGAATTAGCGATAACCATGGCCCAAATCTTGGATTAATTAGTATTATACAACCTGAGCGTATATGTCCATCAACCGTCGATAATGCACATTGGGATGATGATAAGCAACAGCATATTCACGGGCTTTGGCACCCATTCTAGAAACCTCTTGCGGAAACTCCGCGAAACTTAACATGGCTTCTGCCAGTGCGCTTGCGTCCCCAGGTGGTACCAAAATCCCTCGTTCCTGATGAACGACTAATTCTTTCATGCCTCCTAAATCTGAAGCGATAACTGGTTTTTCACAAGCAAATGCTTCTAGTATACTGAATGGCTGATTCTCATACCATAAAGAGGGCATTACTAATGCCGTCGAGTTTACAAGCAGATGGCGCAGCTCCAGACCATGAACGATACCCATATATTCCACGTTGTCCGGCATTATCTCTGTCATGGTGCTTTTTAATGGTTCTTCGATGCGACCAGCCAGAAGAACTCTGATATCGGGAACCATCTGGCTGGCTTCCAGCAGTGTATAGATACCCTTAATGGGTATCAACCTCCCCAAAAAAAGCATATAGTTTTCATTTTTAGAGCTGGCTTCGAACAGGTTTTCCGATAAGAAATGGGGAAGATAGAGGACCTGTGTAGGGTTGAATCCTTCAGTTATTAGTCTCGCCCGTAGGAACCTGCTGGGTGTTATGAACGCATCTATCTGCTCGCGTACTTTCATAAAACGATGGGTATATGCTTCAAGAGAAGCCATGCTGCTGGCTAATAATGATCCCTTCTTGCATCGTTTGAGAACTGGTTGGTAATATCTGCCTCCGCTACAGGCTTCACATATCTCTCCGGTGGTATCGATCAAGAAGTGGGTGTTAGGGCAGATCAGCTTGTAATCGTGAAGTGTCCACACTACGGGGATCATACGCTTCCTGGCCTCCAAAATGATGGATGGTGAAATATGCCCCATGATATTTTGCAGGTGGATAATATCTGGAGAAAATCGGTTAATTATTTGGCTAAACTTCTGCCTTGCTTCTCTCGAATAGATGACTCTTTTTAATACACGTGCACCGTTAACAATACCTCTTTGCTTATTCATATTTCTAAAATCGATATTGCTAACGAATAAGTCACTATTTGGATCCGGCAGGTTGCGTTCATCTTGCATAGCAAAGAAAGCTACCGTGTGTCCATGAGAGCGCAGCAACTCAGCCAGATTAAAAGTATACGTGCTGTCGCCACCTCCATAGAAATGAAATGTATTGACCAATAAAATCCGCTGTGACAATTTACTCTTAATTTTTCCCTTTTTCGTGATTGTAAGCCAGACCAAATTTACTGGCCACTTTTAGAGTGAAGGCAATATTGATTATACTAAGTACCCTCAAAGGAAGGAAGATAATGAATTCAGCCAGGATGCTTATCCACTCAATAAATGATACGTGCGAGTCTGTTACTGGATATCCATACATTTCCAGTGTTTTTTTTGAGAAGAATTCGAACTTTCTTAATTCGTGTGCGCTGAAGGAGGTCACCCATTTCTTAATATTGGATGGATCTATAGGATTAAATATCAGTTCGGAATGTCGGTGATCAATGAACTTCTCACTTTTTTGATGGAAACTCAGCATATCTGTTTCAAAGGATACACCTAAGAAATCACAAACACTTTTCAGTGTTTTTTCAGGGCAGCAAAGCAGATCCTCGTATCTTAGCTCCATTGCTCGTTCAGGATGGGTCAGTATTACCCCACGAATTATGGACAATTTGACGTTCCACTCATAGGAAACTACAGCAATACTTGCCGCGGAAGGCTCTCCAATTTTCTTTAAGCTGAGATAGACATCTCTTCCATCCCGGACAATATGTATCAACTTCGCACCTGGGTATATATCTAACAACAAGTTCGATTTACGAATAAAGGAGGGCGTTTTATC
>CBFDCK010000025.1:0-29475 GCA_965603285.1 uncultured bacterium | reverse complement strand
TGGTGCTCTTTAACTCACCCAACGTACCCAGGTTCCAGCGCGTCTCGGTGCCATTGATCGTCGGCGCCTCGCTGGCTACCGGAGCGATATTCTTTGGGGTCATGTTGTTTGCCCTGCGTGCCCAAAAAACCCCGATCTTGGTGGGACATGAAAGCCTCATAGGTCGGGTGGGTATCGCTCGCAGCGCAATATCCCCGATCGGTCAAGTCCAGTTGGGCGGGGAACAGTGGACGGCTGAGCTGGTCGCTGGGGAAGGACCGGTCGATAAAGGCGCCCGCGTCCAGGTAGTCCGGGTCGAAGGGTTGAAATTATTAGTGCGTAAAGCCGACTCTAGTTGATCCCACATGCCACTCAAGTATAAAACTACCGCTTATCGTTATTCTCGTGAACACCTGATCCTTTTCTTTACATTACTGCTGGTGTTCGTGGTGATCGCGGTGACCGTCACTGCGACTGCCTGCCTGAGCGGGTTGTTCATAGTCGGGTTCGCTCTGCTGTCATTTGTGCTCAGCCGCTCTCATCACCAATCCTTGATTAAAAGCGCCCAGATGGTGACGCCCCAAAGCATGCCCGACCTGACGGGTCTCGTCCAGCAGGGAACGGCGCGCTTGCAGCCGGGCGATGTGGATGTCTTCGTAGCCCGCAGCCGGATGATCAACGCCTATACCTTTGGATTATCATCACCTAAGGTCGTGGTGCTGTATTCCGGACTTTTTAAAATCATGGACGAAGACGAGTTGCTCTTTATCCTGGGACATGAATTGGGTCACGTCGCTCTGGGGCACACCTGGTTGAATTCGCTGGTGGGAGGCATGGCGGGCATCCCGGCTTCGTGGTCGGCGGGGATGCTGCTGACAATGGCTTTTCTGTGGTGGAACCGTGCCTGCGAGTATTCCGCCGATCGCGCTGGGCTGCTTGCATGCGGAAACCTCGACAAGGCTATCACAGCGTTGATCAAGCTGGGCGCTGGGTCGAATGCACTCACCCGCGCTGGGATGCAGGATGCTTACCGCAGGATCGACGCCCAGGACGATACCCTGATGGGAAGTATCAGTGAGACTCTGGGCACGCACCCGATGCTGATCCGCCGTATTGAAGAACTGCGACGCTACGCACGATCTGCCCAATACCGCCGCTTGCAGGATTTGGTGGACAAGAATTTTGAGGGGGTAAATAGTAAGGTTTAGGGGATATGGAAGAGAGTCTGGGGGTTACTGGATGATGGAGAGGAACAACCTTTCGGCGAAATTGTTAATCGCTCCGATGTCAGCATTGGTCTTTTCGGCGATACCGCGGCCGCTGAGGTTGAATTGAGTTTTAATCGGCACGTCGGGTCTGGCCTGGTAGATTTCAGCGTCGAAGGTTTTTAAGCGGTTAACCCATTCGAATACCTGGGCATTTTCATCAGTAGACAATGGTCGACCGCCCAAATTGCGTTGGTCTGGAGCGCATGAATAGGCCTCTGCTCTGAAAGCTGCCTCGCTGGTCCAAAACAGCCTCAACCCGTCACATGAAGTCGCCGTGCGACCTTCCTGGGTCCAATCGAGCACGCTGTTGATGAAGAACCGGTCGATGTGCGGCGTCAACCAGAATGCGTTGGCGTCCCGGGCTACTGCCAGGTTGTTGACCGTCAGGATAAATCGTACGGACTGTCCGGTCAGGCTGGAAAGGTTAATATCGACCAGGGATGTTTGACCGTTGATGAATTCCCTCCAGCTTCCCAATCGACCCGATAATCCATCGACCGTCTCATAATCGAGCAGGAAGAGAACATCACATCCCGGACTGCTGTTCAGGCACCCGATTTCAGCCTGGAAGCGGTCGCCGTCCTGTACTGTGTATGCTGGGTATATACCGCTGATCCAGCCGTTTGAAGCGTTGTTAGGTCTTGTCCACAGAGCCGGTCTGGATTCTGGGCGTGATTCCAGATTTGGGTTTTCGAGTAGGATCGCCGAGCCGTTGAAATCACTGCTGACGCCCGGGCAGCTCAAAGGTCCGCTTTGACTACGCCATCTGGCTGCGCAGTAGTTCTTCCCGAAATCGTATGCGTAGTTCTCCGGCGATTGACTGAAGTAAGCGTTTATCAGCACCTGGAAGGGGTTTGTGGCTCGTTCCCCGGTGCCAAAATAGGTGTTGGAGGCGTTGCGCAGCATCCAGTTTCCTTGATACATTCCCGGAACGTTGGGAGCAGTCTGGTAAACCGAAAGGTCGATGATCTGTCCAGGTTGGACGGAGCCGGGCAGGAAGGAGGCTGTGCTGCCGGTCATAGGAGTGCCGTCCACGAAAACCAGAGCGTACTGGGATGTCCACGTGCAGGAACCGATATTCTTGGCGCGCCATATTTTTATAAAGTTGGCAGTGGTAGGCAGATTGGTTCCAGGCGGCACTGTGACATCACCTATTAGCTCAGCCCAGTCACAAGCGTAAGGGATCGCAGTTGGAATCGGGACTGGTGTCGGCGTGGGGGGGATGAAGATCGCCGTAGGTGGCGGGGTTGGTGTGGGTGGGATCAGAGTAGCGGTTGGCTGTCCTGCTATCTGCGTCAGCTCTGCTACTGCGGTCTCACCGGCTGCGACCGTAAACTTGGCATTAGCAGTGATGGCAGCCGATGTGTAGATCGCATCCGGGTCAACTGGTGTCTCGTCGCCTGATCCCCGGCAAGCGCTCAAGGATACGACCAGCAACAGAGAGACCAAGACTAACGACCGGGTATGATGCGTTTGGCATAATTTATCGATGCAGCTTACCCGGATTCCTTTGAAAGAACGTAGTCTATTAACCATTGGCGAACAGGGTCTTTCTTCCATTTATTCTGGTTATAACGATATGATTCTAATTATAGCCTGACTTTGTAGAAATAGGGGTGCACTACGCGCATTGACAGCACCTGCCAGGGCTCCCTCACTTGGGAAGAGAATCATGCATTTTGCCAAGCATACGTAGTATGCCCATACGTAGTATGCCCATACGTAGTATGCCCATACGTAGTATGCCAACGAGCAAACATGCCAAGGGACTGTCCCAAAAGCATGGCAGTCCCCTACAAACTTCGTAGGGCCGGTTTCCATACTACAAGACGCTTACATAGGGCTGGTTTCCAAACCTGCCGATAGAATGGTTTAACCAAAGACTCGGGGCTGTCTGAAGCTACTTTTTTGCCAGCCCCCGGCTCCCACACCTAGTCATTGCCGGCTGACCTCTGAGATTGGGCATCCAAAGAGTGGATGCTTAACGCTTCGCTCGCAGTGACACTTGAACTCAGCTTCCCAACCTCCCCCGCACAGAGACTAAAGACTAAAGACTAAAGACCAAGGACTAACGACTAAGGACTAAAGACTAAATAATAAAAACGAAGTAAAATAATGGGTGTGTATTAAATTTATCCTATCATTGAATCGATTCAGGAGCCTAAATGCCTTTCACCCCAACTCGTGATCGAATAAAACCCGAAAGTTCTGACACAACCCCAAAGCGCCGCCCCGAATGGATCAAAGTGCGCGCCCCGTCGGGCGATACCTATGAATGGCTTCAGGGTCTGATGCAGGCCAAAGAGCTGCACACGGTGTGCGAAGAAGCCATGTGCCCGAATATCGGTGAGTGTTGGGGCGCTGGGACGGCGACTTTCCTGATGCTGGGTGATGTATGCACCCGCTCGTGCGGCTTCTGCGATATCAAACGCGGCCAGCCCGCTCCCCTTGATTGGGCGGAACCGGAGCGGGTTGCCCAGGCCGTCAAAGCGATGGACTTGAAGCACGCCGTGATCACCAGCGTCAACCGCGATGATCGAAAGGATGGCGGCGCGCCGATCTTTGCTATGGTTATCCAGCGCATACGGCAGATCCACCCTGGTTGTTCGATCGAGGTGCTCATTCCGGATTTTAAGGGCAGCCTGGAAGCATTGAAAATCGTGATGGATGCCCAGCCCGAAATCCTCAACCACAACGTGGAAACCGTACCGCGTTTATTCAAAGTTGTGCAGCCGCAGGACCGTTACAAGTGGGCTGCCGCCACACTGAGCAATGCCAAAAAGCTTGACCCGCAAGTGCTGACAAAGTCTGGAATTATGCTCGGTCTGGGCGAAACTATGGAAGAGGTTAAAGAGATTATGCGAGACCTGCGCAGTTGGGGCGTTGATATCCTGACCGTGGGTCAATACCTGCAGCCCAGCAAGAAGCACCTGCCCATCAGCCGTTATTATACCCTCGCAGAGTTTGACGAAATTAATGAGTTTGGGATGGACTTCGGTTTCAGTTGGGTAGAGTGCGGCCCGCTCGTGCGTTCATCTTACCACGCAGCCGAACAGGTGCGCGCTCTCAGCCCGGTTCACAGCAGATTGTATGGAGGAAAGGTGCCAGGTTGAAGCGCATAATCTTTTTATTAGTGGTGCTGGTTTCGCTGTCAGCAACCCTGATTTCCTGCAAAATACCTGCTGCTCCTGGACCAATTGCGACAGCGACGGATCCGAACGCGATTTTCACTGCAGCAGCCCAAACCGGCGAGGCGATCAGGTTGGGTAAGGGCGAGGATATGCCCACGCCTCCGCCAGGTGCGCTCATTAAAACCTCCGTCGCGCCTACCAGGACACCGCCGCCTGTGGGTACCCAGACGACTCCCACCGTGACCCTGACTTCCACGAACACACCTCTATCGACTATCGCCTCAGCTTCCGATGAAGATAAGGCAGAGTTTGGGGAGGATGTGACAGTCCCAGATGGATCTGCATTTCAGCCTGGCGCAAGCTTTGTAAAGACCTGGAGGTTGAAGAACAGCGGCACATCTACCTGGACGCGGACCTATACGATCGTGTTCATCGATGGATCGTTAATGGGCGCGCCAGCTGCGGTTCCTTTACCCAACGATGTGCCCCCTGGTGAGACCGTCGATATCTCCGTCGACCTGATCGCACCCCAGGAAGAGGGGAGTCATAGGGGGGATTGGAAATTGAAGAATACAAATGGTCAGCTATTCGGAGTAGGGATTGAGGCGGATGAACCATTTTGGGTGGATATCCTGGTATCGGAATCAGCATCCCCTGGATCAACGCCGAATCCCAGCACAACCAGCAGCGTCTTCGAGAACATAGTATTTTCTGTAGATCAAGCTGACGTTAGTGGAAACTGCCCGCATACTTTTACCTTTACAGCTCGGTATACATTGAAGAATGCCGCTGCAGTTACGCACCAGTTGGAGGCGGTGGCTCCTAACTTTGCCTTTGAGATCAAGCTGCCTATGCCCGTGACACGTAACCAGACGGCGGGCGAGCATACTGCGGTTTATGAGTTGAAGTTCGACAATGACATACAAGGTTGGGTGCGGCTGATTTTCAGCAGACCGGAGGAGGTGAAATCCAACCACGTGAACTTCCAATTGGACTGCCAGTGAGCGCTCCACCGAGAACCTGACTCGCGTATTAAGGAGAGGGGTATGGGATCGCTCCGAGAGGTCGTACAAGCTGAAGCACACCGCCTGGGTTTTGACCTGGTAGGTGTGACCACACCGGACACACCTCCACATTACGGGGTTTATGATCGTTGGCTGGCTGCCGGATGGTACGGCGAGATGGGATATCTGGCGACCGAGCGCGCTCGCCAACGCCGGTCTGACCCACGCCAGATACTTCCAGAATGCCGCTCAATCCTGTCATTGGGTATAAGATATTCCAAAAGCCATTCTGAGCGCAGCGAAGAATCTCTATCATTGGGGGGTATCTCTCCCCACGATGGTAAAGAGGATCGCGAATCGAGACTTCTAGGTTGTATAGCTGCCTATGCTTGGGGCGATGATTACCATAATGTGTTACCTGAGCGCCTGCAGACATTGGTCGCCTTCATCGAGGCGCAGGTCGGCGGCAAAGTACCCAACCGTTGGTATACGGATACTGGTCCTATCTTGGAACGCGACCTGGCACAACGGGCTGGATTGGGCTGGATTGGTAAGAACACCTGCCTGATCAATCCCGCGTTGGGGTCATACTTCCTGCTGGCAGAAATCCTGCTGGGGTTGGATATTGAACCCGACCAGCCCTTCGAGCATGATCGCTGCGGCTCCTGCAGGCGCTGTATCGAAGCTTGCCCGACGGGGTGCATCCTGCCCGATCGCACCATTGACAGCCAGCGTTGTATCTCGTACCTGACGATCGAGCTGAAGGGCATCATTCCTCATGATTTACGCCCGTTGGTAGGGGATTGGGTTTTTGGATGTGATGTGTGCCAGCAGGTTTGTCCCTGGAACCAGCGCTTCGCGCCGTCTGGCGGAGATCCTTCCTTCGCACCCCGTTCGGGAGTATCCCGTCCAGACCTTGTCCAGGAGTTGGCGCTTACCCCACAAGAATTTAATTTAAAGTTCAGGGGAAGTCCCGTCAAACGCGCCAAGCGGCGCGGCTATCTGCGAAACGTGGTTGTCGCCTTAGGAAATGCCGGTAATCCTAAGGCTGTGCCCGGATTAGCGCATACTATGCTCAATGATCCTGAGCCCCTGGTGCGCGGTCATGCAGCCTGGGCGCTGGGATGTATCGGGGACGAAAACGCGGTTGCATGGCTGGAAGAGGCCGTTTCGAAAGAAGAAGATGTTTACGTGCTGGAGGAAATTAAAGTGGCTTTAAAGAGTTTCTCAAATACCACTGCTCGCTAAAGCTACAAGACAAGTTCTTACATAGTCAAAAACTGCTTTGGGGGATATTGTTTAATTGTTGAATCCTTTTTCCTTTGGAGCCATCTTTTTTTATATAATACATGAATGAGCGGCTTCTAAACAATAAAAAGCGGTGCCGTTCATGTCGTACGAAATTGGTAAACTCATTAAAAAACACACATTTAGGGGTGTTATAATGCGCGCGTTTGAAAAAATGGTGCTTGTCCGCGGAAGTTGAACTTCCGATCTCTCTATTAGTGTTGCGATGCGAAAATATTGGCGCTTGTTAATCCTGGTTATTCCTATCCTGTGCCTGGTGTCGGCATTCACGTATTATCTGCCGCCGGTGCATGATCGTTTGGCATGGCGGGTGGACGAGTTGGTCCTGATGGTTAAATATAAGATCAACCCACCCGGGAAAGTTGTCTTCGTGCCCCAATCACAAGAGATGGCTGGGGTGCAGATTACAGCGCCTGCTTCCGCGACTCCAAATCCGTTGCCTACAAGCACAGCGACCCAAGTCGATGTGGCGCCACAAACAGCCCATACACCCGCACCTACTATGGAGCCGACCGCAACGATAACGCCGCTGCCCGAAAAAATTGCTCTCAGCGGTGTACGCTATACCGACCAGCACGGGCGGTTAAACTACTGTGCGCCAGCAAATCTGACTATGGCGTTGACCTTCTGGGGATGGGATGGTGAGCGCAACGACGTCGGAAAGGTCTTGAAACCCGACGAAAACGACAAGAATATCATGCCCTACGAACTGGCTGATTATGTGGAGGATTATACTGACCTGCGCGTTGTCAGCAGGGTGGGGGGCGATTTGGAACTGCTGAAACGTTTGATTGCCGCCGGCTACGCTGTGCTGGTTGAGAAAGGCACCTATTTGAATGACCTGTCCGGCGTTTATTCCTGGATGGGGCATTACCAGGTCTTGACCGGGTATGACGACTCGGAAGGTTACTTCATCGCCCAGGATTCATACGTTGGTCCGGACTGGAAGGCTCCTTACGATGTATTGATCGACGGTTGGCGGGCTTTTAACTATACCTATTTGATCGTTTATCCGCCTGATAAAGAGGCGGAAGTGATGGAATTGTTGGGACCGGACGCCGACGAGACGACCAACTACCAGAACGCGGCTGCGAAGGCTTCAAATGAGATCGTTGCGCTGTCGGGCATCGAACAATACTTCGCCTGGTACAATCGCGGCACCAATCTGATGCGGCTGCAGGATTACGCTGGCGCCGCTGCAGCATACGATGAAGCCTTTGCGGTCTATCCCACTATCCCTGAAGCCGAAAGACCCTGGCGGATGCTGTGGTACCAGACCGGCGCTTACTTTGCTTACTTCTACGCAGGACGTTATTGGGATGTGATTTACCTGGCAGAAACCACTCTGGGCGCCATGCAGAGTGATAAGAACCTGGAGGAAAGCTACTATTGGCTGGGAATGGCGAAAGCCGCCCTGGGAGATCCTGCAGGCGCGATCGAAGCCTACCGCAAGAGTCTCGAGTTTCACGAGGGCTTTGGTCCACCCCTATACCAACTGAACCTCTTGGGAGTAGAACCCTAGTTTTAGTAAAAAGACACCTATGCTGAAACGCGTCATTATAATTACGGTTGTCATCCTGGGGATAATCCTGGTCTCTGCTTATATTTACAGACTGCCGCCGGTTTATGAACGCCTGGAATGGCGGGTTGAATCGCTGAAAGCGGATGTGATATACGCCCTCAACCCACCCGAGCAGGCGATCTTCGTGCCCAAGTCTGGCGGTAAGATGACCACTCCCTCGCTGCCGGTCCTTACAGTCACGCGCACTCCGACACCAACGATATCGCTAACCAGGGTTGAGGCTACAGATACACCCATTCCTTCTGCGACGATCACACCAACACCCACGTCTATCCCGGCGGAAGCACTCCTGAACGGGTTTACGCATGCTTACCAGATGTGGAACAACTGCGGTCCGGCGAATCTGGCGACAGGCCTCTCTTATTGGGGCTGGGAAGGCGACCAGCGCGATACCGCTGCCTATCTAAAACCGAATGACCGCGACAAGAATGTTATGCCCTACGAGATGGAAGCATTTGTTAAAGAGGAAACCGACCTGAACGTTATAGTACGAGTGGGCGGCGATTTGGAACTGTTGAAAGCTTTTATCTCAGCCGGCATCCCGGTCATTGTTGAGAAAGGGTTTGAAGGCACTGAGTTCGATGGTTGGATGGGTCATTACGAAGTCATCAATGGTTATGATGACGCCAAGAAAGAGTTCTACGTTCAAGACTCCTATAAAGGACCCGATTATGCGGTCTCCTATGAGGACATGCAGGAGCAGTGGCGGGCATTCAATTTTCTGTATATCATCCCTTATCCGCAAAAGAGTGAAGCGCAAGTGATGGATATACTGGACATGCAGGCAAACGCGCACTTTAACTACCGCCACGCAGCCCAGAGCGCAACCGAAGAAACCGAAACGCTGAGCGGTCGTGACCTGTTCTTCGCATATTACAACCTGGGCAGCAGCTTGATTTTCCTGAATGACTATGGCGCCGCTGCTGTAGCCTACGATGCGGCTTTTGCCAATTACCCCTCGATTCCTGAGGAGAAGCGCCCCTGGCGCCTTATGTGGTACTCCACCGGTCCCTACTTCGCATACTACTACACAGGTCGCTACGATGACGTCATTGAACTGGCGACTACCACGCTCCAGGTAATGGCGGAACCGATCCTGGAGGAAAGCTATTACTGGCGCGCTAAAGCGAAACTGGCACTGGGTGATAATGATGGCGCCATTGAAGATTTCAAGAAGAGCCTCGAAGTTCATCCTGATTTTGGACCCAGCGTTGACGAACTTCTGCGGCTGGGGATAGAACCATAAACGTTAGACCTGGAATCAGACATAGATTGGCGCGCTCTTTTTCTCTACTAAATGGCAATCCTCTGTTAACAATGTTACGTGCATCGCACGATAATAACCCATTGATGTAGACCAGGGTTTGTCAAAAAAATGGGTATAATGGGATCCATGAGCACTAAAACTGAACTTCAAGATGACCTAAAAAAGGCTATGAAGGCCAACGACGACCTGCGCAAGCGAACCCTACGCATGGCGCTGACCTCCATCAAGTTAGCTGAAGTTGAGAAACGCGGCGAACTGGATGAAAACGCCGTCCTGGCGATCCTTCAGAAGGAGGTCAAGGCTTGCGGGGAAGCATTCGAGGAAGCCCGTCAAGCCAACCGTCCGGACCTGGAAGCCGAGGCTGTGGCAGAAATCGAGGTCCTGGAGAAATATCTGCCCCAACCAATGACCGAAGTAGAACTGGAAGAATTGGCACAGCAGGTGATTGACGAAGTGGGAGCTGCGAGCCCGCGTGAAATGGGACAGGTTATGAAGGTCCTCGTGCCGCGTTTGCAGGGTCGGGCTACTGGTCAAGAAGCCAGCCAGGTTGTACGCAAGCTTTTACAACAGTAATAAACCACAAGTTTCAATGGTTTGAAATCTCCCGTGGTGGAGGGGAACTTGCAACAAAATATCTTTAGCAATGGCAAATAATTCTGCAAGTGAATCTGCTCCAAACAAGGTATTTCTTGGGCTGCTTGTGTTGATCGGCAGCGGGTTAGCGCTGTTGGCGCTGCTGATCCCAACGCTTTCGCGCGCTCTGTCGCCACCCCCACTACCCGGTGATGTAGCCACCCAGGATTACCGCGCACCGGAGCCAATCACCTACGATAGCGAAGTCCTGACAGAACAGAGGAGAGAGGTAGCAGAGCGGGCGGTGCTGCCGATTTATACTTCTACGGGCACAATCGTGGCGCGAACGCAGTTGGAGCGCTTGCGTAATTCGCTGGCTTATATCACCAGTGTGCGGGCGGATGAGTTTGCCTCTCCGCAAGAAAAAAATAATGATCTAGCTGCCTTGAGCGACGTTCAGCTCAGCCCGGATACGGCTGACACCGTCCTTGGACTCACGGATACCCGCTGGCAGGCGATCCAACAAGAAGCGATTATAGTACTGGAAAGGGTGATGAGAAGCGCGATCCGCCCCGAGAGATTGGATGGAGCCAGGGCGAGCGTACCAGCTTTGGTGAGCCTTTCATTGCCGGAGGCGCAAGCTGACATTGTGGCTGAACTGGCCTCAGCTTTCATTGCACCAAACAGCGAATACAGCGAAGTATTAACGGAAACTGCTCGACAGGAAGCTCGTGATTCGGTGACTCCGGTTAGCCGGTCCTACGCCGTCGGTCAAACTGTCGCTTTACGAGGCCAGATACTCGGCGAATCCGATGTGGAGGCGCTGGAGCAGCTTAAGCTCATCCAGCCGCAACCTAAATGGCAGAACCTGTTAAGTGCAGTCGTCATCGTTCTGCTGATCACCGTGATTACTACTTTGTATCTGAGCCGTCAGAAGGCACTATCACCCCAATTTGGACGCAGTATTACAATGATTGTGGTTTTATTCCTGGTGACATTATTCAGCGCCCGGTTAACGATCCCATCTCATACGGTAATTCCCTATGCGTTTCCTGTTGCCGCTTATGGTCTAACGGTTGCGGCTTTGTTCGGTGCAGAGTTGGCGATGATCACTGCGGTGCCCCTGGCGATTTTGGTCGCTTTTGGGCTACCGAACGCTTTGGATCTGACCCTGTATTACGTATTGGGAAGCCTGTTTGGGGTGTTGGCTTTGGGGAGGGCACGCCGGATTGTTTCATTTTTTAAGGCGGGCGCAGCGGTTGCCCTTGCGGGCTCGATCATTATCCTTGCATATCGCCTGCCTTTGCCGACCACGGATTGGCTCGGAGTTGCTACGCTGACTGGTGCCGCAATTTTCAACGGGTTGGCCTCAGCCAGTATCGCTCTGCTGCTGCAGTTTTTCCTGGCGCAGTTCCTGGGTATGACCACGCCGATGCAGCTCATGGATCTCACGCGACCTGATCACCCGCTGCTGCAGCGTCTTCTGAATACCGCTCCTGGGACATACCAACACTCGCTGCAAGTCGCTAATATGGCTGAGCAAGCCGCCGAGCGTATCGATGCGAATCCGTTGCTGACCCGTGTGGGTGCCCTTTATCACGATGTGGGTAAATTGCGCAACCCCATTTTCTTTATTGAGAATCAACCGCCGGGATTTCCCAACCCTCATGATAAATTGGATTCCGCAACCAGTTCCGCGGCGATTATTCGCCATGTGCCTGATGGACTTGACCTGGCTCGCAAATACCGTTTGCCCGGTCGCATTGTAGATTTCATCGCTGAACACCACGGCACAATGATCACACGCTACCAGTATGTCCGGGCGATAGATGCTGCCGATGGTAACGAAGAGACTGTGGATGAGGATCAATTTCGCTATCCGGGGCCGCGACCTCAAAGTCGCGAGACCGCGATTGTGATGATGGCAGACGGTAGTGAAGCACGCGTACGCGCCGAAAGACCTGTGGATGAAGACGAACTGCGGGAATTAATCCAAGGTGTGGTTGAAGACCGGGTCACCTGGAATCAGTTGGACGATACGGATTTGACTTTACGTGAGATCAATGTGATTGTCGATTCGTTTACAGGGACCCTTAAAGGCTTGTATCATCCACGTGTGAAATATCCACAGCTTAGTAAGGATGCTTCGTCAGAACCAGTCACAACACCACTAACGGACCGCATTTCAGAGGGGGATTCGGATGTGCAGGTGGATATGTCTGTCGACACACCTTCGTCTATACCATAAATTAACGCGATGATCGTTATACAAATCGCAGAAGAATTAGCTTCCATCGATTTTGGTCTTCTAATTGATCCTGTGCTGCTCCAACGTGCTGCCCGAGAGGTAATGGATTATATCGGAGGCGACATGGATGTGGATATAACGATCATTTTGACGGACGACGCACAAATACACGAGCTAAATAAGCAGTATAGAGGAATTGATGCACCGACCGACGTGCTCTCATTTCCGTCAGGTGACACCGATCCCGATTCAAATCGTCTTTACCTGGGTGATGTGGTCATTTCATATCCGCGCGCTCAAGCACAGGCTGAAGCGGGGGGTCATCCTGTTGAAGCAGAACTGCAGCTTCTGGTCGTGCATGGTGTTTTACACTTATCGGGATATGATCACGTCGAAGAGCAAGGAAAATCCGGGATGAGAGCTGCGCAGGCAGAAATCCTGGTGCTATTAGGATGTGAAATCGCATCACCACCTCTCTGATTTTTAACATATTCCTTTGCTGTGGGTGCTGTATTTGGTGTTTGTTGCATCTCCATCTAATGAAAAGTCAACATGATCCTGATGTATTCCATAAAGAGGAGTCATTCGTGGTCCCTCCATGCGCTCAGGAGGAAAATCAGGGCAAGTCTCGCAATTTTTAGGGCGTGAGAGCCCTGGCAGCTTGATTGACTATTAGTTATGAAACAATACGTACAGACTCGCGCTCAATCTTTCCGAAATGCGTTTTCGGGTTGGTGGTTTGTTGTCCGCACTCAGCGCAACGCCTGGATTCACGCTGTATTCAGCGTTACAACCCTGGCTGTGTGTTTTTGGCTTCGTCTATCCACAATCGAATGGGCGCTCATCATCATCGCAATTGCCCTGGTATGGACGGCGGAGTTTTTGAATACCGCCCTGGAGGCTGTGGTAGACTTGGCGAGCCCGGAACAGCACCGCTTAGCCAAAGTCGGAAAAGATGTTGGGGCAGCAGCCGTTCTGATTGCCGCTTTCAGCGCTTTCTTGATTGGTTTGCTGATTATTGGTCCGCCGTTGTGGGTGAAGATACAATTATTGATTTTTTCTTGAGGATTAAAGTTTACATATGTCAAAAAGTGCATTTCGTTTTGGAACGGTTGGGTCGCCCAAATCCACACTAAAAAGACCGGGCGGCAGCGTGGGTGCGATATTACGCATACGCGAATTGGATATGGGCGCCCTGGAACTCGGCTGGGTGCGAGCAGTGCGTGTTTCAGAGAAGACCTGCGAGAGCATTAAAACAACAGGTCGGGAGAAGGATGTCCAAATCAGCGTACATGCTCCTTATTTCATTAATTTAAACGCCGACGATGAGGAATGGCCGAAAGCTCGTAAACGATTGATGGACGCGGCCCACTATGGAAACCTGGCTGGAGCCACTGATATCGTCTTCCACCCGGGTTCATACTTCAAACAACCGCCAGAGAAAGTGCTCCCCATCGCAATCCTTCGTTTGGAAGATTGTGTGCGGGAATTACATCAGACCGGGAATCGGGTTGTGTTGCGACCGGAGACGATGGGCAAATCGGCTATGCTGGGCTCGTTGGAGGATACGATAGAAATGAGCCTGGCTGTACCTGGCGTACAGCCGTGTTTGGACTTTGCCCATCTGCATGCCCGACCTGGCGATGGCTCGCTGAACACTTATGATGAGTGGGCGCGCCTGCTAGAGAAATATGGCAATGCCTTGGGAGATGGTGCTCTTTGCAGTTTGCACACCCACCTTTCTGGGATTGAATATACGAAAAAGGGCGAGAAGAACCACCTGACGCTCAAAGAAGCAGACTTGGATTTAAAGGCATTATTACAGGCGTTGTACGATTTTAACTGCTGCGGTCGCATCCTTTGTGAGAGTCCTACGCTTGAGGACGATGCTCTGATCATTAAACAGTCCTGGCTTGAAGTATCGGGTTCGACGGCAGATGAACAATGATGGAAATCGAAGTCTCTCGTACTCATTTGCTGGCGGACCTGCACTCCCGCATGCGCGACTGCAGGTTGTGTCTGGAAGCGGGCTATGAAATATTTCCGCGGGCAATTTTTTCTGGTGGTATGGGTGCAAGCTTGATGATCATTGGTCAGGCACCCGGCATCACGGAAAAAAAGGCGGGAAGACCCTTCAACGCTGGAAGTGGAACGCGTTTGTTTAAGTGGTTGGAGGAGGCTGGGGTTGAGGAAACCTGGTTTCGCGACTCCCAATATGTGACCGCGGTAACGAAGTGTTACCCAGGGCGCTCTAAGTCCGGAAGCGGTGACCGCGTGCCCACTGGCACCGAACAAATTTTTTGCCGTCCTTACCTGGATGATGAGATCATTTTGGTCGATCCTGAGTTGATCATCCCGGTCGGGCGCCTGGCAATTAGCATATTCTATCCCAACAAAGTATCTCTGAAGGATATCATTGGCACGCAAAAACAGGTTGATGGGCGCTGGATTGTGCCCTTACCCCATCCATCCGGGGCAAGTAGGTGGCACCAGACTGAAGCCAACCGCGACCGCATCGGGGAGGCTGTGGCTCTAATCCGGCATCATGTCGAACACATTCTTAATAAATGATTTGTGACTCCGGAGGATAGTTGGGATACAAATGGTTTCTACTCAGTTTTCTGCTTAGTTTGTCCCCCTCAAGAACACCAGTTTTTCAGGGTGTCAAAATCTCGATATCGCTTTCGCTCAGGCGCTCTGCGAGCCATTCACCCAGGGCTTGAATTTGCAACATCAATAGTGCGTCGGGTTCGAGAGACCGCTGCGGGTCGCGCTCAACGACCACTAAAATGTGAAAGCCGGCTGGCGTTTCGATCACCGGGCTGTATTCATTGATTTTGAGACTGAAGGCGGCTTCGTCCAGTTGAGGGTCTGGCAGATAGCCACGTGGAAACCAGCCCAAGTCACCGCGCGTTATGGGGTCATACTCGAACGCCAGGTTATCAAAGTCATCCCCAGCCTGGAGTTGGATGAGCACTTCGTTGGCTTCTTGGGCGCTGAGGAGCAGAATCTGGCGAGCATGCACCTGTTCGGCGGTCTCCGGTATTGAGGTGATAATCTTGTCCCGCATCCGAGCTGAGGCGATCGAGTGCTCCAGGGCGCGGTAGAAGCTGTCTTCGTCGTAGCCATATACTTCCATCCAGTCTGATAGCGCTTGCGACCCACCGATGTTGGTCTTCAATTGTTCCAATCGATCTTCTAAAGTTGCTTCATCCACAACAAGACCCTCTTCGGCGGCTGCTTGAGCTAAAAGGATTCGGTCGATGAGATCGTTCAAGACCCGCTCTTCATCCTCGGAAGTCAAATCCCGGTCTGCTGCAGCCTGGTAAAGCGCAAGTTCGGACTGGTATTCCTCCTGGGAGATTCTGGTTCCGTTTACACGCGCTACTAAAATCTCTGGAGTAGGAGAGGGTGGATCAGGTGAAGGGGTTTGGGGCGCATCTGCCTGTTGTGTGTCTTGTGGTGTCCTGTTTTGGACATCGGAAGATACTTGCGGGGGAGATACTTCCAGGGTTGCTGTGAGGGTCGCGTCGCTGCGATTGCATGCGCCCGCAAATAAAATCACGAGCCCCAGCCGTATCAGGACTTTGAATTTGACCATGATTTACAAATTCTTTAAAACCGAATGACCCGATTGTTCAGTATATTCATGGGCACCCTGGGAGATGCGGTTGTCCACTACTAAATCGCCGGACTGCATGTATTCCCAAATCACTTGAAAGGGGGCTTTTCCGTGAACCCACTTTTCAGCAATAACGACACCATGTGTGGGCAGCACCGTGAAGACGACACCTCGAGGATCTGACGGATTTTTTAACGCTCCGGAGCGAGAAAATGCACCTTTAATGCCGGTCGCTTGTGCTTCTGTAGCGCAGGTCACGGGATAAGTGTAGTATGGTGGGTCCAGGGGGACAAATTCGACCAGGTTGGGATTGAAGGAAGAAATTCCTCTGTGACCGTGCAGTTTTGAGCGCGCCACTGGAACCATCGACGAGATGCCCCACTCTTGGGGCAGTTCGATGTGCGGAAGAGAACTGTCCAAGTCAACCAATTCCACTGCTTCGGAGGAGGGGGGATCGTTGCGCTTTCCCTCTACGTTGCGAATCAAGGCACCTTTTCGATCCGGTCGTACGCCCACAATAACCGCCAAATCGTCCTCTGATAGGCTGCTTTTATCAACTGGTCGGGCGCTGCCCGTGATTGTAGTAATGAGGGCGCCCAGTTGTGGGTCCCAGGTGGCGAAGCAGCCCTCGCTGTACTGGCTTGCTACTGCGTCGGTGACAGCGGGTACCTGCACTATGTGATCGATAATCACCATTTCAGTAAAGAAATTGAGCTCACCAAGTTCCTGAGCGGCGGTACGCATGGCTGCCGGAGTATCCAGGGTATCCCATGTTGACCTTGGTATGATCTCCCCAACAACCTGGTGTTCAGTGATCTCATGCGTGCTTACGCTGGTGACCATGCGCAAGGCGATATCCTTATAGAAGGTGTTCATATCGCTGGCATCGCTTTGTGGATATGCGCCCACAAGGTCAAAATGGTAAACCTTAAGGGGTGTCTCATCACCTACCAGCAGAAGAATGCGGATGTTTTTTGCCTGAGCCTGCACCAATCGCTCTAAAGCCAGAATCGGTCCACCCCTGTTCCCCTGTTCATACAATACTTTATATGCACCGGGGGCTAAACCAGGGAATTCGTAGTCTTCCGGATCGAGATCTGGTTTTGATAAAACGTTTTCGAAGTAATCCAAGGTTTGAAGCAGTTCTCCCGATTTTATATGCACCAAGGTGTAAATAGTTGGTGAATGTTTGTAGCCAAAGCTCATGCGACCGGTTAATGCGATCGCTTTACGCCAAGACAACGGTTCGCCAAATGGCGCTGTTGTGAGGATAATGTTTGTATCGTCATTGGGTATTTCCTGAACCGTGTGACCTAATAACTGGAAATTCTTCAAGATGTTTTCGATGACGTCTTCTGCTAATGGTGTAATTGTAGGACCGGGAACGAAACTGATGTGGATGTTTTTCAGCCAGGGGTGAATGTTTAGTTTGTCAGTTGTAGATGTGAGGTTCATATAACTACCTTTATTGTTGTTGGATTAATATTCCTTATTGTGATCTATTGGTTATCAGAGTTAGTGATGCCGGGAAAGCACCCAGTAAGGTTAATGCGCGACCCGAGATTATACATCAAATCACTTAACACGATTATACCTTTTTTTATCATTCATATCTTGACAGGAGCGGTCTTTTGGGGATAATTGGGTTTAATAATTAATATAGATAAATTCGATGTAAAGGCAGAGATTGAGGAAAGTAATCCAGTGAAAGCTGACAGGGAGGCGAGGGGCGATGACTGAGACCCCCGCCCAGTGGAAACCGGCTGAAGTTCCCTCATGAGCCGCCCAGGGGAATGAGCTAAATTAACTAGCTTTAGTAGTTTGGGACGCAACCCCGGCGTTAGCAGGGGAGCCAATCGCAACGCGCGAAGCAAGCTAAGTTGTTGGCAGCAGAGCGGACCGTTTTGAAACGGTCAAGCAGGGTGGTACCGCGGGATTGCTCCCGTCCCTTGTGGAGGACGGGATTTTTAATTAAGGAGCAAAGATGTTGGATCAACTTGAACAAATCAAAAGAGAGGCGCTCTCCAGCCTGGAAGCCGTGCAGGAAGATGAAGCTTTGGCACAATGGAAAGTTGCCCATCTGGGCAAGAGTTCGCCCCTGATGGCGACTTTTGATGATCTGAGAGATATGCCGAAGGAAGAGCGACCTGCAATCGGTAGAGGCGCTAACCAGGTGAAACAAGCCCTGGAGGCATCTTATGAAGCGAAGAGCGATGCTTTGCGTGCGGCTACTGTACTCCAATCTCTTGAGAAGGAACATCTGGATGTGACGCTGCCGGGTAGACCTTTTCTGCGCGGCCGTCTGCACCCCACAACCCAAACCATGCGCCGGATTTATGGGGTGTTTGCTGAGATGGGATTTCAAATCTATCTCTCACGGGAAGTTGAGACAGACGAATATAACTTCCAACTTCTCAATTTCCCTCCGCACCACCCGGCACGTGAGATGCAGGACACATTGTTCGTCGATAGCGGAACAGAGCGCGGCGACAACCCGGTCCTGCTTCGTACGCATACCTCGCCGGGTCAGATACATGCGATGCGCGAATTCAGTGCTGCGAATCCAGATGACCCTCAGCCAGTGCGCATCATCCTGCCCGGGATGTGCTACCGCTACGAACAAGTCACCACTAGACACGAAATGCAGTTCAACCAGATCGAGGGATTGGCGGTAGGGGAGCACATCACATTCGGCGATTTGAAGGGCACTTTGAGCGACTTTGCCCGACGTATGTTTGGTCAGCAGGTGCGTTATCGTTTTCGAGCCTCTCACTTTCCCTTCACCGAACCCAGCGCCGAGATGGATATCGAATGTTTCGTTTGTGGAGGGGAAGGCTGTTCGGTATGCAGACGGACGGGCTGGTTGGAGATCCTGGGCTGTGGAATGGTGCATCCCATCGTTCTTCAGAACGGCGGTTACGATCCTGGTCGCTACACTGGTTATGCGTTTGGCATGGGCCCAGAGCGCATCACCATGCTGCTGTACCGTATCGATGACATACGAAATTACTGGGCTAATGATTTGAGATTTTTGGAGCAGTTTTAGAGTGCAGGGATCAGCAATTAGTTGATTGCATAATATCTAATTGCCTATTTGCTACTAACCATCTACTTGGAGTTTGAATATGCTTATCCCAATATCCTGGCTCAAAGACTTTGTTGACATTACCTTGCCAATAGAAGAACTGGCTCACGTGTTGACGATGGCAGGTTTGGAAGTTGAAGAGATCATCTACGTTGGATTACCGTTGCCTGAGGGGCAAATCGAAGGGCGTTCGGGAGCTCACCTACGACCGGAGACCAAGGTGTCCGGTATCGAGTGGGACACAGATAAGATCGTCGTCGCAGTGGTCCATGAAGTGATGCCCCATCCCAATGCCGACCGGCTGGTGCTCTGCCGCCTGGATGACGGTGGCGGCGAGCAAATCGTCTTGACAGGTGCCCCAAACTTGTATCCTTACAAAGGTAAGGGTGCGCTGGAAAAGCCGTTAAAGGTTCCCTATGCGCGTGAAGGAGCCCGTATCTATGATGGGCACAAGCCCGGTCAAGTCCTTATGACCCTCAAAAGGGCAAAGATCCGGGGCGTGGAATCCTATTCCATGATCTGCTCCGAAAAGGAATTAGGAATCTCGGATGATCATGAAGGGATAATCGTGCTGGATGACGATGCCCCTGTGGGCGTGCCGCTGGTCGACTATATGGGGGATGCGGTGTTCGATATCGCCATTACTCCCAATATCGCCCGGGATGCAAATATCTTAGGTGTGGCGCGTGAGGTTGCGGTGCTCACAAATCAAGCGCTGCGCTCCCCCAGTTATAAATTCGAGGCATCCGGTGCACCGATCGTAGGTCAGGCTGCGGTTGAGATCACGAATCCCGTGCTCAACCCGCGTTTTGTACTTGGGTTGATCCGCGATGTGGAGATCGCCCCCAGCCCTTACTGGGTGCAGCGGCGCTTGCTA
This sequence comes from uncultured bacterium, assembly GCA_965603285.1. Lineage (GTDB taxonomy): Bacteria > Chloroflexota > Anaerolineae > Anaerolineales > UBA4823 > JAUWPO01. The sequence continues at coordinate 9,531 of CBFDCK010000025.1, read as the reverse complement.
TTAGCCGGCATGCGCCCGATTTATAACATCGTGGACGCCACCAATTACACCATGCTTGAAGTTGGCGAGCCCCTGCACGCCTTCGATTACGACATCCTGGTGGAGCGAGCAGGCGGTAAAGCTCCCAAGATCATCACCCGTACTGCTCACGCTGGGGAGCTGCTCACTACGCTGGATGGGGAGGAGCATACATTAAGTGATTTTACTGTGCTGGTGTGCGATACTGAAGGAGCATTGGCGATTGCGGGAGTGATGGGTGGGGCAGAATCGGAGGTACATGAAGGCACTCGCAATGTGCTCCTGGAGGGGGCTGCTTGGAACTTCATCAACATCCGGCGTACGATCGCCGACCAGCGTATGAGCTCTGAAGCGGCGTATCGCTTCTCGCGCGGCGTGCACCCAGCAATGGCTGAACGGGGCGCTCGCCGTGGGGTCGAACTGATGCGCCAATGGTCGGGCGGGGTGATCGCTGAAGGGCTGATCGACAATTACCCCCTGCCGCCCATTGATCCAAGCGTGGAAGTCACTCCGCGGGACGCGCAGCGCTGGTTGGGGATTGAACTGACCCCAGAAGAGATCGCTGATATTCTGCGCCGACTGGAGTTTAACGTCGAGGTGGATGGGGATACTGTGCGCGCTACTTCGCCGGATCACCGGCTTGACATAGGAGCAGGAGTGACCGGGGTAGCAGACCTGCTGGAAGAGATCGCCCGCATTTACGGGTACGAACGGATACCCGAGACGCGCATGGCGGATGAGCTGCCGCCGCAAACTGGAAACCCAGCTCTTGAAAAGGAGGAGCATATGCGCGACCTCCTTGTGGAACTTGGTATGCAGGAGGTGGTCAATTATCGGTTGACTTCACCCGAGCGTGAGGTGCGCCTGCTGCCAATTGGGACAGGACCAGTCGATGCTTCCTATGTCAGATTGGCGAATCCCATCGCCAGCGACCGGCATGTGCTCCGCCGTAGCTTGCTGTCAAGTGTATTGGAAGTCGTAGAACTCAACGCGAGAAATCGAGAGCGGATGGCACTGTTTGAGATCGGACCGGTATATCAACCCTCGCGGGATGGAAGCCTGCCCGACGAAGTGTTGAGGTTGGCGATTGCTCTTACAGGACCGCGCGCGCAGCTTTCCTGGCAGGTAGGCGATACAACAGCGATGGATTTCTACGATTTGAAAGGTGTCCTCGAGGAATTGTTTGCTAGCTTGCACATTGAGGACGTACGATTTGAACCAGATGAAACAACGCCATATCACCCCGGGAAGTGTGCCCAAATTATACTTGGTGACAATAGACTGGGAACGATGGGAGAAATGCACCCGCTTGTGCGCGAGCATTATGATCTTCCTGAGACGTCCCTAATTGTTGCCGAGCTTGACCTGCAGTTAATATTGGATGCCATCCCCGATCGTCACACCATGAAGCCAGTACCGGCATTCCCGCCTGTGCTGGAGGACATAGCGGTTATCGTCGACGAGAACATGCCCGCCGAACGTGTGCTGGAGGTCATCGAGGAGGCGGGTGGAAAGATGCTGGTGGAGGTGCGCTTGTTCGATGTCTATCGTGGAGAACAAATTGAGGTTGGCAAGAAAAGTCTGGCTTACAGCCTGGCATACCAGGCTCCTGATCGCACACTGACGGACAAAGAGGCGGCTAAAATCCGGGGACGCATCATCCGTCGCCTGGAGCAGGAATTGAGGGCGCAACTGCGGAGTTAATGGTGATCCGCAGAGGAACTGTGGAGCTAGGGGGCTGAGAGGCTAGGTGCGAAGTGGGAGCCGTTATCTAATTCGACCAGAGGCGTTTGTGCCAATCTACTCGTCCGGTAAACCCGCAAACAGCAGCTTCCAGGCGTTTTCCAGTAAGGTGAAAACCGATGTTGGTGTAGTGTTGATCCTTTCGAGAACATTATCCAGTCGACCTGTGATCTCCAACAAAGCAGTCTCTTGAAAGCCGCTAACGTTTCCGCTCAGGTCTGCTAACAGGTCGCGAGCGTCCTGAATGTCGGCGAGCGCCAGATCTGTATTGCCCTGCACCAGCAGGATGCGGCTGCGGGTGAGCAGTTCCATGGCTTTCAGCAGTTGGACTTCATTCTCGAGAGCCTGCCAGCGTTCGCCGTAACTCGCGATTTGCTCTGAAATTGTCTCCGCGTTTTGATTGAACCCGGAAATAAACGAGGAGGCAGATTCTACATCCTCTTGTAGTGTCTCCAGTTTGGCTTGCAATGTTTCCTTTATGGAGATATATGCTTGCAGGTCGGTCTCCAATGCCCCCAGTCTGGTTTCTATGTCCGATGCCTCAGTATCCAGCACCTGAATATCCTCTGCAATCTCGCCTTGTCCAGCGGCGAGGGTTTCCTGGGAGGCTTCGATAACCTCTAATTGCACTTCCAGATCAGCGAGAGCTTCTTTAAAGCTATCACCCTGGTCTTCGATAACCCCCAGACGGTCTGCGATATCGTCCAGACGCTGAGAAATCTGATCCTCGTTCTGCTGGATGCGTGCATCCAGTTCTTCGACGCTCTCCTGCAGCGGCTGCACATACTGGATGTAGAACACAGCCAGTCCCAAGAAAGCGAGGGTGCCCAGGATGGCGCCCAGGACGAGGAAAAAATTCAGGCAAGAGCTGAAACGTTGTGAGCGGGTCAAGGATGTTGTCTCGTTGGTTTGTTCGCTGTTCATTTAATTTGCTCCTAGAAGAGGATTAAGTAATCAGGTGATCGGGCATACAGGCAATCAGATTTTTAGGCTGTCAACTTCTAGATATCAAACCCATTTTTTGCCTTCCCTTGGTGTCAAATTTTGGCGTCTTTTTCAGTATGGTAACGCTCGCATCCTAATTCGAAACGGATAGTACCTGGTTCGGAACCTTGCCCTACGAAGTCAAACCTCAGCTTTCCGAGCACTCGGATGGAGGGGCGATTCTCAGGCAAGGTCTCCGCTATGACCCTGGCAACCTCGTCATGAGAAAAAACCCAGCAAAGCAATCCACCAACAGCCTCAGATGCATATCCGCAACCCTGGTGTTGAGATAGGACAGAGTAGCCAACCTCAACTGTTCCGTCTGGCTGAGGTCGATCCTTGAACCCACCGCTTCCAATGAGTACCGATTCCTCACCTGCCTTTCCCATTAGTATCCAGTACCACGAGAGCCAACCGATTAGTTCGGGATTCTGTTCGAGCTGTTTCAAGAAATGCGGAAGGGCGCCAACAATGAGTTCCGGCGGCCAATTCTCGGGGATTTGTGCCCCGAGCAATTGGCAGAAAATTGCTTGTCCTTTTAATTCAGCTTGTACTAGCGAAGAAGTAGCTGGAATCAATTTCAATCGTGGGGTGTTGATGAATTCCCCTTCATTCATACGATCAATTCTTGAACCTTTCACACAGTCTGGCAGCTTTTTGGCTGCCGATGTTCTGTGTTAGCGACCTGGATGCGGTTTCTGGTTTCAGGGTTATGCTTTCCTGCGGCTCTATGGGAATCTATCCCGCAAGTATTCGACTACATGGCGGTCAATCATATCACCTTCGCCATTCCAACGCTCCTCCAGATTTTCAATACCGACCAGGGTGCACAGCGACTTGCGTGTGACTTCATCGAAGACACCTGTGACAGGTCCATCATAATGCCCTGTCCGCTGCAACAGTTCCTGCAGCTCGGCGGCTGCGCTCTGCAAGGGGATGAGATCGCTGGGATCAACCTCCCCGAAATAGAGATGGTGCATCTCGACCAGTTCTATGAGTTTTTGGATGGGTTTGGGATCGTCGTCCACGCGCAGGTCCAGGTAGCGATCATTATTCCCCCCATAACCACCGTTTTCCCGCACCACCAGGACCCCTGCTGCCTGTCTGCCGCGCTTGTCTCCGCCAGCAGCCTGCCCGGTTGCTAATGCCTCCAGCAACCAATCCGCCAGTTCACCGGGTCCACCACGCACTTGCTCAAACCGGCGCGCCATCGCTTGCACGGTTCCACGAACAAGGATGTTACCTTGACAAGTGAATCCAGCTCCAACTATATGCCCAGCCCACTCGATACAGTCAGTGCCAGTATAAGCGGCTGCTCGCCCCTCTCTATCAACCAGACCCACCTGGCGCATTGTCCTATGCTCGTCCGTACTGATGAGAGCCTCTATCGTATCCTCGGCCGGCAATCCTTTCTCCATCATTTGCAGCCCTTGTGGACCGTAGGTCAGATTGGCGTGAGCCTGCGTGGCAACTGCCCCTGCTCCTGCCTGCGCCCAGGAAACGACGGCCGCGGCTGCCAGAAACTTAGATTGGACGGCGACACCCCATTCAAGGCGGTCAGAATCGTAGGCGACGATGGAAAAGGTTGCTATTGAGTGCATATTGTCCTTTATATAATCTGGCTGAGTGTGTGCTCATTATACCCTGCACAACAGGGAGCGCGTAAATTGGAGAATGGGTAGAGTATGGGTGTTAGGGAGCGTGGGTGGACGGGAGAAAGGGTGAGGTATGGCATGTTGCGCTTTGAAAACCTTTCGCGGTTTTGCAAAGAAAAATTGCTTTGAGAGGTATCAAAGTGTGAGCTTGCGATATAATTGTTTTTTCAAAGATGAACCACCATTCCTGTTCCCGGCGGTCGAGTGGAAAAATGAATAATGTTCTTTTGTATCTGATCACCGTTTTTATTTGGGGCGCAACTTGGCTGGCGATAAAATTCCAGTTAGGCGTTGTAGCACCGGAGTTGTCGATTGCCTACCGGTTTGCAATTGCTTCGGGCTTGCTCTTCATCTTCAGTTTCGTTCGCCGTTTGTCCTTGCGGTTCGACTGGCGGGTACATGGTTTCATGGCACTGCAAGGTCTCCTATTGTTCTCTTTAAATTACATTATGGTTTATCTGGCGGAAGTCTATCTGACCAGCGGGTTGGTCGCTATAATTTTTTCGATGCTCATCATCCTGAACGTGATTTTCGGGGCTATACTGCTCCACAATCCCGTTCGCTTAAGTGTGGTAATTGGCGCCATAGTGGGATTATGCGGGCTAACGCTTGTTTTTTGGCCTGAACTCTCATCATTTGACGTCTCAAGCGAGCTGGCTTTGGGGATGATTTTGGCTTTCATGGGAGCCGTGTCCGCTTCCCTCGGAAACATTGTGTCGGCGCGAAACCAAGCTCACAAACTGCCTATTATACAGACGAACGCATTTGGTATGGCGTACGGGGCTGCATTCATGCTGGTGCTGGCTCTTTTCCGTGGGGCGAAGTTGGAGTTTGACCCCTCAATAGACTATGTGGTTTCACTCCTATACCTGGCAGTGTTCGGCTCGGTAGTCGGGTTCGGTAGCTACCTGACCCTTCTGGGTCGGATCGGACCTGATCGGGCAGCATATGTCACGGTACTATTCCCAGTCATTGCACTGCTCTTATCAACCTTATTCGAGGGCATGACATGGAGTTTACCCCAGTTCGTTGGAGTAGCTCTTGTAATCCTCGGCAATGTAATTGTGGTGACCAAAATTCGGGCACTGAAATTACCCAGGTGGTTCTAACGGAACGCCTCCACGATTTCAGCAGCGAGGTCGTAGCGGCTGAAGGCGGGCATCAGGTATATCCCGCTGACCCAGGATTTCATCTGATCGATCAATTCGAGTGCCACGGACACATCTTCTTGAGGGGAATGTTCCCCGGCGTCCATTAACCGGATGTGGATCGCGTCGGGAATAGAAATTCCCGGCACCTCGTTGTGCAGGAACGAAGCGTGGCGGGGTCCGTATAGGGGCAAGACACCGACCAGGATGGGAGTTTCAAGAGGTCCGAATTCTTCAGCATACTGTTGCAGGAACCGCTTTGCAATCTCAGGTTCGTAGACCGGTTGGGTGAGGATAAAATCGGCTCCGGCAAGCAGCTTGCGGTGTAAAATCTTGATCTCACGCTCAGAGTCGGGGGGGCACAGGTTGAGAGCGCAGCCCACCAAATACGAAGTTGGCTGACCGATCTCCGCCCCAGATTGGTCTACTCCAACGTTGAAATTAGCCTTGATGAGTTTGATGAGACCCGAAGGCACCAGGTCGTAGTCGTCCAGCGCATCGGGATAATCGCCGATGGAAGTCGGGTCGCCCATGACCACAAAAACGTTGCGGACGCCGAGGGCGTGAGCGGCGAGCAGGTCGCCCTGGACGCGCAGCAAGCTGCGGCCGCGGGTGGGGAAATGGAGGGTGGTCTCGATCCCGACCTGGGATTGGATCAGGTCACAGACGGCCCAGGGGCTCATACGCATGCGCGCCATGGGACTATCGGATACGTTGATCACATCAGCGCCGGACTCACTAAGCAGGCTGGCACCGGCGATGATCTTATGGGCTGATAGGACGCGCGGCGGGTTCATCTCCACAGAGACGACGAATTTCCCCTCGGCGAGTTTTTGAGCCAGGTGGGAGGGTCGTTCTTCGGGCGCCAACTGTTCCATGGTCTCGACCGGCATGCTCAATTCGCTCACAGGTGGACCACAGCCTACCGATGTGTTCTCTAAAGCGGTATGCATTGCGGCGATGTGGCTTGGAGTGGTGCCGCAGCATCCGCCGATCAGCATTGCACCGGCATCGCAGAGAGCGAGGGCGTATTCGCTGAAATAATCAGGATTGGCGGGGTACATGATGCGCCCGCCTACTTGCTCGGGCCAACCGGCATTAGGCATGGCGGATAAGTAGGGACGCGCCTGTGCATTCTCCTGGCGCGGTGAATGCTCACCCCCTTCGGAAAGGGTTTGATACATTTGCCTCAAGATGCGCCAGATTTGAGCTGGTCCTCCCGAACAATTCACACCGATCACGTCGGCGCCAGTCTCAGCCAGCATTTGTGCGACTTTGGTGGGCGAATCACCCAGCACGGTGCGATCGTCGCGCGTGAAGGTCATGGAGGCTACAACAGGTAGATCACAAACCTCCCTGGCAGCAGCGACCGCTTCACGGATCTCGTACAGGTCGCTGAAGGTCTCGAGGATCAGTAAATCTGCCCCAGCAGCGGCTAAGGCGCTTATCTGTTCGCTAAATACAATACGGGCACCTTCGGGCTGGAGACGCCCGAACGGCGCCAGGCGAACGCCCAAGGGACCGACGTCGCCGGCGACCAGGACGTCTTTGGAGGATGCCACGACGACTTGGCGAGCTATTTCAACGCCAGCCCGGTTGATATTGGGGACATTGTTATCCAATCCGTGAGCGGCCAATTTGTAGCGGTTAGCGCCAAAGGTGTTGGTTGTGATAACTTGCGAACCGGCGTCGATGTAAGCGTGGTGAATATCGGCTACCAGGGCGGGTTGGGTCAGGTTCAAGGCATCAAAACACTGGTCGAAACCGGTACCGCGGGCGTTGAACATGGTGCCCATGGCGCCATCGCCTAGGAGGGGTTGGTGAGATTCTTTTAACAGGGATAAGAACTTCGATTTTAACATGAGCTCAATTTTACTACCTATACGCTTTTCTTTCTTCGGCTTTTTTCCCATTCTTTTTGTTATAATGGCTGTCTGTCACCTGGCAGTCAGCCGTCATGATGAGGTGTTCGTCAAATAAAACCGCAGAGATAAAATAGATAAATAAAGAAGGTTGTTGTAAGGACATATATGGAAGGAATAAAAAGAGAACCAACTCCGGTTTTGATGGCTGTGCTGGCTCATCCGGATGATGAGTCGTTTGGGATGGGGGGAACGCTGGCGCTGTACGCGCAGCGCGGGGCGGAAGTACATCTGGTTTGTGCGACGCGGGGCGAATCGGGCGATGTGGCTCCTGAATTAATGCAGGGCTACAATTCGATCGCCGAGAAGCGGGTTGCCGAGCTGCAGTGTGCCGCCAGGATATTGGGGTTGGCAGGAGTGCACTTCTTAGATTACCGCGATTCGGGCATGCCTGGCACGGCAGACAACCAGCATCACAAAGCATTGGCGGCTGCGCCAGTGGAAGAGGTCATATCTCGTATAGCGCACTTTATTCGACAAGTACGTCCCCAAGTGGTGCTGACTTTCGACCCTATCGGCGGGTACAGACATCCTGATCATGTTGCCATTCATAACGCCACGGTTAGGGCATATGAATTGGTGGGTGATCCGGAATTTGAAGACGATTTGCAGCCCTACGAGCCGCAAAAACTTTATTATCATGTCTTCCCGAAAAAGTTTCTGCGCTTGGCAGTGCGGGTGCTGCCTTTGTTCGGTAAGGACCCCCACCAGTTTGGAAGAAATGAAGACATTGACCTGGCAGCGCTCGTCGAGGAGGGGGATTTTCCCATCAATGCTGTGATAAATATTCGCAGTGTGGAGGATCTTAAAGATGAGGCCTCGGCCTGTCATGCCAGCCAGATTGACGGAAGGATATCCCATATGAGATTGGTAAGCTGGCTGATGCGCAGGGCCAGTCGTAAAGAATTGTTCATGCGTGCTTACCCGCCACCTGAGGTGAGAACACGCGAAAGGGATTTGTTTGAGGGGGTGGATGTGGTTTGGGTGGATTGATATATGGTATGGTGTGTTAAGGCGTTATTTCAAACACTGTTCCAGCGCTGTTAGCCTGGACTTCGGGGAAGTAGAACTGCCAGGCGCGGGCGGGTAAGACCCTGTATTCACCGGGTTGGAAGGTGGCTATGGTGTAGGTTAGCTCGTAGGTGCCGGCTGGCAAGTAGTCCGCAGCCCAGGAGATGTGGTTGTCGTAAATCTGGGCATCGTTGAAATACCACCAGCCCCAACCACTATTAAATGGGTGCCGGGAATCAAATTTGACCTCAGCTATAGGAGCATCTCCCTCTCCGAGTTGGCTGGTCTTCAAACGGGGATCCAAAATCTCGGTGCCGGCAGGGATATAGTCTTCGACCAGCAGGTGATAAGCGTCGTTGGGCAGGGTGAGCGTCACTCGCACGGTGACCCGCTCGCCGGTTGGAGCTTTTTGGATAGGTTCGCACCCACCATCTTTGCAGGCTTCATCATCCGCGGGGTAGAATGAGCGCGAGATGCTCATTCCTTGCGATAAAGGGTTTACACTTTCCACGGGATGGCTGACGTCCAAAGTCGCCAGGTAATACAATTTTCCCTGACCGGGACCGCGTTCGATCTTCAAAGCGTTGGGGTAGTCCGGGTAAAGGTCGGAGATCGGGACATCGGCGATCACTGGGGTTAATTGGTCGAGACCGTTGGCAGTTCCACTAGCTATGGGAATATCATTCAACGCGGCGCTGAAGGTGTAATCGCCTACCAATTCGCCGGTGCCTTTAATGACCTCGACCAGAGCCATCAAGGTCCAGGCTGTGGCGTAAGTAGACTCCCAGCCTCCATCCGATGTGCGGGTGCTCATCAGGTAGCGTACAGCGTCGTCCAGGAGCGGCGAGCCCGGTTCCCGCTGCGCCAGAGCGTAGGTTACGATGGCGCTGTTAGTTTGAGTGGAGTTCATACTGCGCCCGAAAGTGTACGAGCTGCTCTGTTCCTTATCTGTCTCCCAATGAGCCCCTGCTGCGGAACGGATAGCCGTCGATTCGAGGTTCGAGATCAAGTTTTTTGTTTCTGGACTGCCCGGGGAAAGGGTTTCGAGGG
>CBFDCK010000024.1:0-29629 GCA_965603285.1 uncultured bacterium | reverse complement strand
CTATGCAATTAGTAAGATCACCAGAGAAGCACTACTTCGAATTATTTGTATTCCCCATCTTCACGGAGCTACGTGCTCGCTCACTGGCACGCTCAGCGGAAGCGTAGTTTTCAGTGGCATTGACTCACCTCAAGTATGGGCTATAGCCAGATAAAGACTTGCTACCCCCAAATGCTTGTTTATGTTGACTCGTGATTGTTTTCGTGCTATTATATCTATAATGATGCCAATAACTCCATAAATAAGCACAACTTATTCCAATATGGTCATAAACGATACTTATTTATTAAAGGAAGAACGCCAGGGGCGAATTCGAGTAATGGTTGAAGAACAAGGGCGTGTTATTGTACCGGAACTCAGCGCATACTTCAATGTCAGTGAGGCAACCATTCGCCGTGACCTCGAAAAGCTTGACGAGCTGGGCTGGGTCCAAAGGACGCACGGTGGTGCAGTCCGTATCGAACGAGCAGCCAAAGAGCCTCCCATTCTACAGCGCATCAATGAGCGACGGGACGAGAAACAACGGATTGGACAGGCGGCTGCCGCTTTGGTGAAAGATGGAGAAACGATATTTTTAGGAAGCGGTACAACCGTTCTAGAGATTGCCCGTCACCTGCCTGAAAGCCTCAGCTTAACGGTTATCACAAACTCGCTCCTTGTGGCTAACGAACTCGCCGAACGCTCTGGTATTGAAATGATCGTGATCGGCGGTATGCTCCGCCAGAGCGAGCTGTCTATGGTGGGTTACATCACAGAACAGGCGGTGCGTGAGTTCCGGGCAGATCGAGTTTTTATGGGGATGCGTGCCATAGATGCGCGACACGGGTTTACCAATGATTATCTTCCGGAAACCATGACCGATCGCGCCATTTTGAATATTGCTCCAAAGGTCATCGTGGCGGCAGACCATCGAAAGTTTGGTCGTGTAAGCTCCGTCCTAGTGGGCACCGTTACTACAGCCCACATGATCATCACTGATAATTTGACAACCAAAGCTTGTATAAATGAATTGATCGAATTAGGGATCGAAATAATCCAAGTTTAATTTATTGTTTCTGTTTCGTGGGTTACTGTTGGAAATGCAAAATACATCGGATAATTAAACATATACATATTTTAATAATCATTTCAGGAGGTGACATATCTATAAGTAAATAATCCCTATCAATTCTCGGTAAGAGGTAAAAATCCGAGAATCCACTAAATCACTGTACCCTTTACCATAATTAATATCAAATCAAATCTGGAGGCGAATGAGTAATGAACCACAAAAATTTTTATGTTTTATTTCTGCTGTTACTGGTCTTTGTGCTAGCTGCATGTCAGACCACACAGCCAACCTCAGCTCCTGAGCAACCCCAAGAAACAGCCCCTCCCGCCGGAAGTGAAGTGCCGGCGACATTCAAATTCTCAACCTGGGGTGACCCCACGTTTTTCGAGGATGGTTTTAATCGGATGAAAGACGCCTATCCAGAGTACGCCGACGTCGAGTGGGAATTCCTGCCCGGTGGAGAGGGAACCGAGGATTTGCTTGCTAAACTGATCGTGGATTTCGCAGCCGAAGCCTGGGACACGATGCCGGATGCGACTGAAATGAACACAAGTGCGATCCCCCAACTCGCTGAGGCGGGTTTGCTTGTCGATTGGACTGAGGAGATCGAGCCCTTTAAGGATGATATTAGTCCCGCCGTGTTGGAAGGGGTTACCTGGAACGGGAAAGTGTGGGCGGTGCCTTGGATGCCGAACTCAGGCATGATTTGGTATAACAAAGACGTCTTCGATGAAGCCGGTATTAACGCTGACGATATCAAGACTTGGGACGATTTCTTCGCGGCTGGTAAGGTCATCCGGGAGACCGATTTCGCCGATGGAGTGGAGCGCTATATTACAAGCGGTGATGTCGGGTGGGGACCGGGTATGCCGCTACAGCTAATGCTCCAGCAGGAGTGCTCGGGATTCTTCGATCCTGAAACGGGCGAACTGACCATCGACACCGACCCGGCGTTCCACAAAGCCTTCGAGCTTTGGGCGAACGCAATGGAAGAGGATATCATCCTGCCGGTTGCCGAATGGGAAACCTCCTGGTATGACGGGTTGAATGAGGGCATCATCGCCAGCTACCCCAGCGCTAATTGGATGGATCAAGTGATCCAGCAAGAGCTCGAGGATCAGGAAGGCAAGTGGCGCGCCATGAAGCTCCCTCTAGTAACCTCTGACGGAAGCCAAGCTGCGTTTGAAGGTGGATCGGCAAATGTGATCGTGCTTAATAAACCCGACCTGAACAAGGATCTGGCTTGGGCATTCCTTCAAAACAGCTTCTTGAACGAGGATGTAACTGGCGACCTCCTGTCAACCCACAAGCTCGTCCCAGCCTATATCCCTGCACTGGATCATCCGTATTATAGCGGACCGAATGAATTCTATGGCGGGCAAGAGGTCGGAAAACTGGATAAGGAGATCCAGCAATCTGCTTCCTGCCAGTTCCCTTACACTGAACATCACGCCGAAGCTATGGACCTGATCCTCGTCGAGATGCAGGAAGTTTGGACAGGCAACAAAACTGTTGATCAAGCAATAGAAGACGCCGCTGCTTCTATCCGGGGAGCCATAGAATAATAAAAACCTGATTTTTTACTAATAATTGGGTAGCCGGGAAAGATAATTCCGGCTACCCAATATTATGCATTTGTTTATGACTACCACAGCCATCACAAAGCCTTCTAAAAGGAGATTGTTGCAGGAGATATGGCGCTACCGATATGCCTATCTTTTCATTTCTCCATTTTTTATAGGTTTTCTAATCTTCGATGCTTTCCCGATTTCCTTTTCCGCTTTTCTAAGTTTTCAGGAGTGGTCAGGCTTTGGAGAAATGACCTATAAAGGATGGGCAAATTACCAAAGGGTCTTTAATGACAGCCGTTTTATCCTTAGCCTGAAAAATACGGTATACCTCTGGCTAGGGCATATCTTCATCATGTTAGCCTTAGCCCTTATCCTGGCGGTGATCTTGGACTCTGGGAAGTTACGAGGCAAGGTACTGTATCGGGCTAGCGTGTACTTACCAAACGTTACCGCTACCGCAGCGATGGCTCTTGTCTTTGGTCTAGTCTTCGATAGCCAATTTGGGATACTCAACAGTGCTTTGAAGGCTGTCAATCTACCGCCGGTCCCCTGGTTGACCGATGTTGCCTGGGCTAAACCGTCCATCATTATTTTAAACATTTGGAACATTACTGGTTGGTACATGATCCTCCTATTAGCGGGTTTGCAGAGCATCAATCCTGTAATCTACGAAGCGGCTGAGGTTGATGGTGCAAACGTGCTTCAAAGATTCTTTTACATAACTATCCCCTCACTGAGAAGGATCATTTTCTTTGCATTCATCATCGAAACCATCGGCTCGTTCCAGATATTTACCGAACCACAGGTGCTCACGGGTGGCGGTCCTTCAAACTCGACTTTGAGCACCTCGCTGTACTTGTATAATACCGCCTTTAAATACAACAAATTCGGATATTCCTCAGCGATGGCCTTTGTGTTATTTGGCATTATTGTTGTAGCTTCGCTGATCCAAACCCGATTCTTCCGGGAAGAATAGGCACAATGGGAGAGATTAGATGAATAGAGGAGTCTCTTACTACCGCCAAACGATCTTATCAACACTGCAAAGAATTCCACTTCATGTTTTCCTGATCATTTTCAGCATCTTCTTTCTTTTTCCCTTTTTCTGGATGTTCACATCCTCATTTAAAACCCAAAGCGAACTACTCGGCAGCGCCCAGACATTATTACCTGCTTCGATCAACTTTGAGAATTACCAGTTTGCGTTTGATACCATTCCGCTGTTCAGGAACTTGTTTAACTCATTTTTCATTGCCATCAGCTATATGCTCCTGGCATTGTTTTTCACATCCCTCGGCGGTTTCGCCTTCGCCAAATACAACTTCCCCGGCCGGAACGCCCTTTTTGCACTGCTCCTGGCCACCATGATGGTCCCACAGGCGGTAAGTATAGTCCCTTCGTTTATCCTGATGAAAGAATTCAATTGGATAGATACCTATTACGCTGTAATTATCCCAGGAACAGCGCATGCCTTCGGAATTTTCTTCATGCGACAGTATATAAAAGGGGTGAATGATGAATTACTGGATGCCGGTAGGATTGATGGTTGCACTGATTTCCAGCTGTATTACCGCATCGTCTTGCCGGTGATCAAACCCGCCCTGGTGACGCTGGCAATCGTCGATTTTTTCGGTGCCTGGAACAGTTACTTGTGGCCCCTGATCGTTCTGCGCAGCCTGGATATGTATACAATCGTCTTAGCCATAACAGCCTTCCCTGCCCCCCAATTCAGGACCCCATGGGGAGCGATTATGGCGGGCACCACTGTTAGCGTCGTGCCATTGATAATCTTGTTCATTTTACTGCAGCGCCACTTCGTTTCCGGATTGATGTCCGGATCGGTAAGAGGCTAATATCAGATGAGCCAGCTTTCTTTTGGGAATGACGTCGGGATTAAGTGGATTGTATCCAAAACCACAGGGGGGTATGCTTTTGGACAAATACTTGTGAACGAACACCCCTTAGAATCTACATTTAACAAGGGTTTTCTAGGCTTGAGAAAAATGGATACTGGAGAGCAGCGTTGGATATCAGCCTGCGAGCTAACCCAATCGGATGAGACCGGCGCCGTGTTCTCTGGGCAGGCAAATATCGATAATGTAAATCTCAATTTTATTATCCAAGTCGCTTTACCAAACGGACTAAAAGCTGTCAGGATGAAATATTCTTTTTCTGTGGATCGTCAACTGAGCGGTTGGGAAGTGATCTTCGCTTTTCACACAGATTATCAAGACCGCTGGACGGCGCACCTCTACCCAATCGCACAAGATGCCAAAGCAATCGCCGAGCCAAAACTAACCTATATTGGCGTACCTTCAGCGTTGCTCTATCGAGATGATTTCTCTCTTGCGTTGTTATTTGGCTTTGATCTGGAGTTCGATTATCTCAACCCCACCACCTGGAGCGGGGATACAGGTTTTTATTTTACAGATAATGTCGTCCCGGCTCAGTTCCGGATGGGTCTTGACTCTCTCGAACCAGGTATAAATTACACCGTGCCCTTGCAGCTAATTTTTAGTGACTCCGGAACCAATGTAAAAGCAATACCCGATCTGGTGAGGCAGTGGATCAATCTCAACAAGTTTGAAATCGAGCCCTTGTATGTCAGAACTGCAGATGAAGCTCTGGATCTCTTCCTCTGTGGAAGACGAACTACAAGTATGTGGAAATCGGGAATGGGGTACAAACTTGAGGAAGGAGACCCAGATTCGGATTTCATCTATTTGGGTGAGCAACCTTTGAGTGCCTTCTTCGAGTATCTGATCTACGAGAAAACTGGAGATCCCGAATGGCGCCGACGGTGCTTTGAACAGATGGACTTTCTTCTAAAAGCCCAGAATACCTTCCAAACGCACTGCAATCATGGCGCGATGCACACTGCCTTCGATCTGCCAAAGGCTGCTTTCGATAGCGATGACCGGGGAGTTAACATCGGTTATAAGCCTGACCTAAACGCTTACATGGCGCGCTATATGCTCCAAACCTGGAAACGTGTGAAAATGTATGAAGGTCTCGACCGTCAGGATTGGTACATCTCAGCCACCTTGGCAGCAGATTGGGTTATGCGCCAGGTCAATCTAGATGGTGGCCTTCCCCAGAAAGTCGATGTAGACACTGGAAGCATGTCTATCTCTGTCGTATCCGGGCGAACGCTACCCGCTATGCCAGTTATTTACAAAATCACAGGAGATGAACACTACCGCGAATTCGCCAGTCGCTTGGAGCAATACTTACGCAAAGGTCCGGAGAGATATTTACACTTTACGGGACATCACCCTGACCTTCCACCCGACGAGATCGAAGAAGCCAGTATTTGGGGAGTGGTTGAGTACTGGTTGGACAAATATGATCAGACGAATGATACTGAGTGTCTCGAACGTGCAATTGCAGACGCATATCTTTCCTTCTTATGGTGGTGTCCAAAGCAGTTGTCTTGGGTTGAAAACCCAACTCAGTGCGCTTCAGCCGAGCAGCAGCACTTTCTGCAGTATTCCATTTACTGTTACCAGAACAGAAAACTACAATGTTTACACCGATTGTGGGGGTTTACCAGTGATCGACTGTTTAAAGAACTCTATGATCAGATTCTCCAAGGAATTTTTTGGACCCAGGAAGTCGAAGGCGATTTGGTCGGAGCCACTCATGAGCGCATTGCTGACCCTTGGTTAGCGCGTTCTGACTACGGTGAATCTCCGAGTTTTAACTCATTGGGAACCATATACATGGGCGAACAATCTTTAGATACCATGCTTCAACTGGTTGAAATGGGAGTGGCTAAACCTAGAGAAGTCAAATCTTGCCATAGTGCCAATCCAGTGTCAGATGTCGGATCGTAACCACATCCTGGAGCATTTCAAGATGCTTTTGAACCATGCTCTGGATGCGCGCTGATCCTGGATCAGTTCAACCTGGGTTTTGTCCCGGTTCTCACTGCTTATCGAACGACCGGGCTTTCTCTTCGGCGCATCCGGTTCTTTCTTGGCCTTATTTTCCCGATTAGCTTGGTCAGCCGCCTATTTCGCTTCTGAGTGTACCACTCGCTCAAACCTGAGCCGATAGGAGCGGCGCTCGTTGACATTCACCAACAACAAGGAAAAGAGAGCGATGCCCTTGACCGCCTCGCTTAAAAAACCCGAGAAAAAGCGGTCCAGGCCGCAGGTCTGCTTCCCAGACTTGGTGACGACACATTCATCGTTAACCAGAAAAAATTCTCTTTCAGGTTGATACAGACGCTGTAGAAAGAACTACCCAAAGACTTGCGACCAGGGAATTGCTGTGTTTAAAACCGCTACACAGTCCGATAGCTGCAGCCTTTTCCGGTCCAACGGGAAAGTCCTAACATTGTCAACCGACCTGTTATTCTCAACAATGCTTGGTTGACCCGGCTCATGCGCCGTAGATTGGTTTTCGTAAGATTGGGCTAGGTATATACATTGTAAAACTGCTAAAATGTTCATCACGGGCTTCTTTTGTTGATCCAGTTGAGGTTGTGGTGAACGTCCACTGTACTACAATTAAAAGCCCATTTTTTTCGCTATTTAGGCGAAGGTGTTGCTAATACTATCCCATATTTTCCAGTGAAAAAACTATTCCTTTTTTCACGGTACCGCTGTAAGAGAAAGCCAGTTTGCCTGAAGAATTAGATTGATAAGAATCTATCTCTTTCCCATCAACAATTAGTTTATACCAGGATATAGGTTCCAATCCTTCAACCTCATACTGGAGTGTAATCGGCTCTTCGTTTAAAGATGTAACTGACCAGGTCTTTGCATTTTTTTTCCAGGACCCGAACCGCAGGAGAATTCTTCCCGTTGACGGGATTACCTTGAATGGCGCTTTTTTCAATTTGCTGATATCCTGGCTGTAGAAACACTCCCCATCCGGGTAGATTTTATGTTCCAAATTCTGGTCCATGTAAAGGTTCTTCCCCATCCGGAATAGTTCTAGGGTCTGCAAAAAGCAATCCAGCGCCTGCTCATTGGTGTAATTTGAACCCATAGAGTCTACGTGGGGGCCGCCTGGAGTCTCTTCTCGCACCATCCAGGGATCGGCAATACGTTCGTAGGTGCCGCCTTTATTGCCCCCTTCGGTTTCCTGGGTGAAATAGATATTCTGGAGGGTGCGTTCAAAAAGTTCCAGGAATAGTGGGTTGTGTGTCCTCTGGTAGAGCCGCCAGAGCCCTTCAACTTTACGGACCTGGTAATTGTAGACCGAGTACTGTTGGAAGTGCTGTTGCTCAGCAGAGGCGCCCTGCGTAGGGTTCTTTACCCAGCTTAGATCCTTCGGGCACCACCAGAAGATGGCCAGGTAAGCATTGGCTTCTGCGTGGTGCAGGTATGTTTCGTCCCCGGTATCATCATAACGGTTCAGCCAATGTTCAGCCACACCCCAAATGCTGGCTTCCTCCAGTTCATAAGGTGGGAGGTCGGGATGCTGACCGTTGAAATAATACTGATTTTGGACGCAGCGCAGGGTGAACTCCTCCAAGCTGTCCAGGAAGCGTTGATATTTCGATTCTCCGGTGATGGCTGATATCTGCCAGAGCGATGGGAGCGCCCGCCCCGAAGTCGAAGAACGTGATTTAAAGGGTTGGATGACCAGATTGTTGTTATCGTCCATCCAGCGCATTTCGAGCGGTTTCATCTGCACTTTTTGCGGGAGCCCGCCATCATTATTTTGCTGCCGGATAATCCAATTACTCGCCAGCAGCGCTGTATCATACCAGTCCTGGCAGCCAATCCCTTCGTGGTCTTTGACGCGTTTCCACATCAAGAGCATATAACGCACCAAGAGAGCACAAACGTCGGGTTTATAACCAATATTGAAGCGGTCATCGCTGTTGAATCCAGGCCCGCTGGGGCCGTAGTCATCCATCCATTCTAATTGGTATGTGGTATGGATAGCTCCATAATTGAAATCATTGCGATCACGGTTTTGTCCCTGGACAATGAAATCCATCTGTTCAAAAGCGCGCTTGCGCCACATGGGGTCTCCAGTCATCTCGTACAGGAGATAATCAAAATAGGCCGCCATCCCCTGCACTCCGAAATAGATAAATGTATGATGCGCACCGTGTAAGCTGTAGCCCTTGCCCGGTATCCAGGCTTCTTTACTCTCCTGGCGGCCCTCAATAAATAGTCGGAGCGCTTCGTCATGGGACCGCACATGGAGGGGAGTTACTTCATAACGATTGAGATTAATCCAGTTTTTGATTAGATCTTTGATCATATTATCTGGATTACCTTTGTCGGTGATTACAATCTGCATGGGGCAATGATAGTGGATTGTTTTTCTTAATACCCCACCTCCAACCCTGAACTGAGGTGGCAATACGTTGTCGATAAAATAAAGGCCAAAATCCCTGGTCCAAGTAGTCGGATTCAAATAATCTGAATTTGGATCGATTCCCCAAAGAACACCAACCGTTCGATCCTCGCGGTATAGGAAAACAGAGGGAATACCCATGTTGTCAAGACGATCACGTTCAACCCATTTAGAATCTGCAACCCATGGATAAAGGTGTGCTTTCCACTGATGGGTGGAGTGAGCATGATATTGAAGGCATATCTCATAATCATTAAGGTCTTTATTCAATGAGATATCATACGTGAGACGTAGACTTTTGATATCGTAAGTCGTTTCGAAAGTCACTGTAAAAGAAATTTCCACATCCTCGATCACCCCCTTACCTGAAAGAGCAACTTTAGTATTACTTAGTTCCTCAATTTTCGACGCATAAAGCCATTGTTTATTGTGCGTTTTTATATTTCTCAAGTGGAAGATGCCTTGGGTTAACGGGGTCTCTATCTCCTCATCATTAATGGATATAGCTCCAAGGGCATAGCCGTATTGTGCCACTTTCTTGAGGCAGCATTTAATACCCAGGTTGTTTTCAATCAGAATAACATTATTTTCTATACCGTGATTATCTTCGTTATTGAATATCATTGTGTCGTCTCCCATCATATTCTCCTTCTCTCAGCCCATTTGTAGCTAAATCGGTTTGAAGCGATCAGATTTCCGAAGGCCGGGCTTGTTCGAACAGATATTGATGCTCGTTTGTGTTGACGCGTGATTGTTTTAGTGCTATTATATCTATAATGATATCATAAACTCCATAAATAAGCACTACATATTCCAATATGAACATAAACGATACTTATATATTAAAGGAAGAACGCCAGGGGCGAATTCGAGTAATGGTTGAGGAACAAGGGCGTGTTATTGTACCGGAACTAAGTGCGTACTTCAATGTCAGTGAGGCTACCATTCGCCGTGACCTCGAAAAGCTTGACGGGCTGGGATGGGTCCAAAGGACGCACGGTGGTGCAGTGCGTGTCGAACGGGCAGCCAAGGAGCCTCCCATTCTACAGCGCATCGATGAACGACGGGATGAGAAACAACGGATTGGACAGGCGGCTGCCGCCCTGGTGAAAGATGGGGAAACGATATTTTTAGGAAGCGGCACAACCGTTCTGGAGATCGCCCGTCACCTGCCTGAAGATCTCAGCTTAACGGTTATCACAAACTCGCTCCTTGTGGTTAACGAACTCGCCGAACGCTCTGGTATTGAAATGATCGTGATCGGCGGTATGCTCCGCCAGAGTGAATTGTCTATGGTGGGTCACGTCACAGAACAGGCGCTGCGTGAGTTCCGGGCATACCGAGTTTTTATGGGGATGCACGCCATTGATGCGCGACACGGGTTTACCAATGATTATCTTCCCGAAACCATGACCGATCGTGCTATATTAAATATTGCTCCAAAGGTTATCGTGGTGGCAGACCACCGTAAATTTGGTCGCGTCAGCTCCGTCCTGGTAGGCACAGTTACTACAGCCCACATGATCATCACCGATAAGTTGACCTCCAAAGCTTGTATAAATGAATTGATCGAATTAGGGATCGAAATCATCCAAGTTTAATTATTGGATAGCTTTATCGTTCAATTGGGGAGCTTCCATACAATGTTCACCGTTTCGTTCATCTTTTCACTAGCCGATCTCTTAATGCTCGCTGCGCAGACCACAAACACACGTAAAGCCAGCACGGTTCCAGTGTAAACCAAAGAGGCTACACGCAGGAGATACCTGTGAACTTGAGAGACTACCAACCCCACCCTGTTTTGGTCACCAAGACAACTACGATCAAAACGCCGCGCTTCCCGGTGATCGATGCCCATAACCACTTAGGTCCAACCTTCGGTGGTGATTGGTGCGAACGACCGGTAAGTGAGCTTTTAGATGCCATGGACGTATCTCAGGTGGATATGCTGGTGGACCTGGATGGGGGTTGGGGAGAAGATATTCTAAACCGGCATCTCGATCATTTCAAATCAGCGGCTCCAGAACGTTTTACCCATTTTGGCGGCATAGATTGGAGGCAATGGTCTGAACTAGGAGACACATTTGGAGAATCTGCAGCAAAAAATCTCCGAATCCAGGTAGAGCGGGGTGCTCAAGGTTTGAAGATATGGAAGAACTTTGGTTTAAACGTGCGTGATCATAATGATCGATTAGTCTCAATTGATGACGAACGGTTGATCCCTATCTGGGAAATGGCAGCTGAACTTCATATCCCCGTGATAATTCATGCTGCAGACCCCACAGCTTTTTTTGATCCCCTTGACAATACCAATGAGCGCTGGGAGGAGTTACACGCTCACACAGACTGGCATTTCCCCAGTCCGCCCTTTCCTCCATTTATAACAATCGTAAAGCAGCTAGCAAATCTGATCGCCCGTCACCCAGAGACGATATTCATCGGCGCCCATGTGGGCTGCTACGCCGAGAACTTGAAATGGGTGGGAGAGTTGCTGGATCGCTGCCCGAACTTCTACGTGGATATCGCAGCTCGTATGGGCGAGTTGGGGCGCCAACCTTATACGGCTCGACGATTCATTATCCAATACGCAGACCGTGTATTGTTTGGGACGGATCTAACGCCCGATCCGGAGATGTACCGGTTACATTATCGTTTCCTCGAAAGCGATGACGAATATTTTAACTATGATTTAGATGATCCACCGCCCCAGGGGCGTTGGATGATTTACGGGGTCCACCTGCCAGATGAGGTGTTGGAAAAGGTATACCGAAAAAATGCAATGAAGGTACTCAATATACGGGCTGATTAGAGAATTCGAGAGAGGTGCTATGGATAAGAAAATGCCAAAGACAGCCACATATCAGGAGATCATCACCCAGACAGCAGCCTGGAAAGGTGCTCTACAAGCCGTTTCTAATAGGAAGGAAGCTATCAAAGAGGTATGGAATCCCACAGATATTTCCGATGTCATTTTCACGGGATGTGGATCAACCTACTATCTTTCCTTAGCTGCCGCCTCTCTGTTCCAGCAAATGACTGGGCACCTTGCACGAGCAATCCCGGGTGGGGAACTGTTCATGTATCCCGACACGGTATATTCAAGAGATTGCAGCCCGCTGTTGGTGGCTGTAAGCCGCTCTGGGACTACCACCGAAACAATAACCGCTGTTAAACAATTCCGTGAAAAGCAGCGAGGTCCTGTAATTGTGATCACAAACTACGGTAATTCGCCCCTGGCTGCCCTGGGAGATTTAGCCATTATCATTCCTGAGGGACAAGAGCAGAGCGTCGCCCAAACACGTTCCTTCGCTTCGATGTACGTCGCGTCAACCGCTTTGGCAACAGTGATGGCTGGTCGAGACGATTTACTGGAAGCTATGTACGCGCTGCCTGCAAACGGTGAGGTACTGATCCAAACGTATGAGCCCCTTGCCCGTGAAATTGGTCAGAACATGGATTTGGATCGCTATTACTTCCTAGGCAGTGGACCTCGCTATGGTTTAGCTTGTGAAGCCAACCTGAAGATGAAAGAAATGACTCTTACACGTAGTGAGCCTTTCCATTTCATGGAATTCCGGCACGGGCCGATGTCTTTAGTTACTGAGACATCATTGATTATTGGCTTGCTCTCTGATAATAATCGACGTCATGAACAGGCTGTCTTAGATGATATGGCACGATTAGGCAGCAGAGTTCTTTCTATAGGTGAAATGGACACTAACGTTACCTTCAACAGTCGCCTGCCAGAATCCATCCGCAATGTTTTATATTTGCCAGTGCCGCAGCTTATGGCCTACTACAGGTCGATCGCAAAGGGGTTTAATCCTGACCAGCCCCACAACCTGACAGCAGTGGTGAAGCTTAATCTTGATTAAATTTGAAAGGAGGTGAAATTGAAGAGTAAATGCCCGTTGAGAAAGATGATTTTAGAGATGAATAAACAAAAAATAAAGGAGAATAAAAAATGAACCGCTATAGAATACTCACTCTAATCAGTATATTAATCGTTGCAGGGTTAATACTAAGCGCGTGCGCTCCCAGTGCTGAGCCAACGCAGGCGCCTGCCGAAGAAGCTGCTCCGGTCGAAGAAGCTGCACCAGCTGGGGAAGAAGTCACTGTACGTGTGTGGACTCACCAAAACGATGCTTTCAATGAGGGTTTAGAGAATTTAGCCAAAGCATATATGACCGAAAACCCCAATGTGACCATCAACTTTGAGACATTCGACTACGACACCTATATCCAGACGCTGCAAACCGCATTACCGGCGGGCACAGAGGCAGACATTCTGCAGATGTTCGGGTCCTGGGTGTGCAGTTACGCCGAAGGCGGCAATCTGGCAGAGGTACCCTCTGGTGTTCTCACGATAGATGAGGCGGAAGCACAAATCTTCGCCGCCCAACTTGCTGGATATATCTGTGACGATAAGCTGTATGGGCTCCCGCAGGAATTCAATATCGAGTATGGGGCAGCGCTGGTTAACACTCAAATCGCGGCCGACGCTGGATTAGCAAACATCACAGATGGGTGGGCGAGTTGGGATGATTTCATTGCCGACGCGAAGCAACTCGCTGAGGTACAGGACGGGGTAATGCTCCGCGCCGGATATAACTTCACTGCCTCGGATGCCATTCCCGCAACTTTCTACTCCCTCATCCTGCAAAACGGGGGGCAATACCTGACAGATGGAGGCTTCAGCGTTAACACACCCGAGGGGATGAAAGCCCTGGAGCTGATGAAGAAGTTCGTAGACGAAGGTCTGGTTGACCCCGTGCTGTTTAACGATGAAGAGAACTGGGTGGGCGATTCCTTCTTCGAAGAGACCAGCGCGATAGGTCTGGTAGGACCCTGGGTTGTCCCGGAATACGCTGGAGACTTTGAAGACGTCGCCGCTGTGACTGAATATGTCACCTTACCCAGCCTATCTGCGGACCCAGTTTTTGTTGCATCCTCAGGTTGGGGATTGGCGGTCTCGACGAACAGTAAAGCGCAAGACGCTGCCTGGGATTTCGTTAAGTTTGCCGCTCTGAATCCAGATAACGCTGTTCAGTGGAACATCACCTCCGGAACCCTACCGGCATTGAAGGCTAACGCCACCAGCGCGGCCGGAGAGAAACTGGTAGCCGAATTCCCGTACTTTGAACCCTTCCTGAATATCCTGGAATATGGGCAGAACGAAGGTATGTTTCCAGACAGGGACCTGGTCTGGTACGAAATCACTTACCCGCGAATCATAAACTTTTTGCAGGGGAACGCCACTGCTGAAGAAACCCTCGAGACCATCGAGCGCGAGGTAAACGAGTCATTCTAGACTGAATTTCAGGTCAAGTAGAAGTGGCTCCCACGCATCTTGATTTGGCGTGGGAGCCATCCCGGTGTATTGTTAAAGGTGTGATGATATGGAACTGCAAATAGAGAAACCCGATCGAGGTGTACGAGCCTTTATTTCAAAGCTCGGGCGTGGTCGTGATTCCGCACAGCGAAAATTTATCTTCGCGACGGTGTCGCCCATGGTGCTTTACATGGCTTTCTGGACGTTGTTCCCACTGCTATGGGGATAAGCGCGGGCTTTCTTTGAAAACAGCGCTCGTCGCTCAGGTGGCTCGTTCCTGGGTATGGGAGGTGACAACCCCTTCATTGGCTTGGGGCATTTTCAGGATATGCTCAACTTTGCTGAGGATGCGCCGCTCCCAATTCGCCAATTCCATCTCAGTATTAAAACCACCTTGCTGTTCGCATTTCTGATCTTGCCTCTCAACCTGGCACTCACATTGCCGTTAGCCGTCTTGATTGAAAGCATCCACGAGCGAGTAAAAGGTCTATTCCGTACTATATTCTTCCTGGCTGTACTGGCGCCTTCTGTGGGGGTTGCCATTATGTGGGGATATATTTACCACCCCCAGCGAGGTTTACTCAATGCCGTCCGGACATTGATTGGCGGGAAACTTGTCGCCACCAACTGGACTGGAGATCAAAGCCTGGTTGTTTTGGGTATCCCGGTCGCATTGATCGCCGTGATCATCGCCTACATCTGGCAAGATTTGGGGTACAACCTGGTCATTTTCATCGCCGCATTGCAGGGTATTCCAGAAAGCATCAAGGATGCCGCTAAAATCGATGGCGCCAACTGGTGGGACATGTTCTGGCGCATCACGATACCGTTGTTACTGCCTACTATCCTGCTCGCTTCAATACTGACGATGATTTCATCATTTCAAGTCTTTGATATCATCCAGGTGATGACCGAAGGTGGTCCCAACGATCAAACCCGGGTGCTGGTCATCGATATCTACAATAATGCTTTCCGCTTTCAGCGCATGGGATGGGCATCGGCGGTTTCGGTTGTTTTGTTCTTGATGGTGTTTAGCATCTCGCTCATCCAATCGCGTTTATTACGGACAGAATGGGAGTACTGACCATGGCGACCGCAAATACCCTTCCCGCGAAAAATAGAGATGAGAAGCGATTACGAATATCCGGAGCGTACTTGATTTTGATCCCGGCTAGTTTGGTTATGGTATTGCCGTTTATTTGGATGGTATTTGGCTCGTTCAAGACAGGTCGGGAGATTCGCCAGGTTCCCCCCACTTTTTTCCCAAAAGAGTTCACTCTAG
The DNA here is from genome assembly GCA_965603285.1 of uncultured bacterium. Lineage (GTDB taxonomy): Bacteria > Chloroflexota > Anaerolineae > Anaerolineales > UBA4823 > JAUWPO01. The sequence goes on along the minus strand of CBFDCK010000024.1, from coordinate 14,069 downwards.
ATAATTATCGCACGATAATGAGTGACGAAGACCTCCCTCTGAGCCTTTTTTATCGCAACTCTGCTATCATCGCCATTGCGAATGTCATCCAGGTTCTTTTTACAAGCTCCTTGTTCGGATACATTTTCGCCAAGTTTGATTTCCCTGGAAAGCAGGTTATCTTCTGGTTCATTATGGCGACCATGATGATCCCATTCCAGGTGACGATGATTCCTGGTTACCTGATCCTGGCGCGTCTCAATCTGATCAACAAACTATGGGCGCTGATCATCCCGGCAGCTCTGGATGCCTTTGGTATCTTCCTTTTTCGCCAATTCGCGCTGTCAATTCCCAATGAATTGCTTGATGCGGCGCGAGTGGACGGGGCCAGCGAGTTCCGCATCTACCGCTCTATCGTCTTATATCAACTGGGGCCTGCTCTGGCGACCTTCGGTATGCTGACCTTTATGTTCAATTGGAACGCTTACTTATGGCCGTTGATCGTGCTCACAGAGCAAAGGGTGCGTACCTTGCCCATAATCTTGTACTGGTATTCAAATCAACACACCCAACAGCTACACTTAACCATGGCGGCTTCTGTGCTGGTGATCCTGCCGGTCTTATTCATCTTTATCCTCTCACAGCGCTGGATAGTCAAGGGAATCACCCTGACCGGAATAAAATAATCTCAGCATAGAAAGGAGACCACATGACTAAATTAACTTTTATTGGTGCAGGAAGCCTCGGCTTCACCGGAGAACTTGTTCGAGATATTCTTACTTTCCCCCTACTGCAAGATGCCACCCTCAGCCTTATGGATATCGATGCAGAACGGTTGAAGTTTGCTGAGACTGCTGTCGCCAAAATCATCACAGAAGGCAAATATCCTGCCAAAGTGGAAGCCACGCTTGATAGAGCAGAAGCCCTTGCGAATGCAGATGTCGTCCTTACTACCATTCTGTCCGGCAGCACGGAAATCTGGCGTCATGATATCGAAATCCCCAAGAAATATGGTGTCGACATTAATGTTGGTGATACGCGCGGCCCTAGCGGCATTTTCCGATTTCTACGTACCCTGCCTAATATGATGGATATCGTTCGAGATATGGAAAAGGTCTGCCCGGACGCTGTGCTGCTCAACTACACCAACCCCATGGCAATGCTGGTCTCCGCCATCCAGAAACAGACCTTCATCAAGGTCACGGGGCTGTGCCACTCTGTACAGGGTACCGCCATGATGCTGGCTGATTGGATTGGGGCACCCTACGATGAAATTGATTACCTGTGTGCGGGAATCAACCATCAAGCCTGGTATCTCAAATACAAATGGAATGGGGTAGATGCCTACCCATTGATTCACAAAGCCATCACCGAGCGCCCTGAAGTGTATAACGAAGAGCAGGTGCGCAACGAGATGTATCTGGCACTGGGCTACTACGTCACTGAATCGAGTGGGCACAACTCCGAGTACAACTGGTGGTTCCGCAAGCGCCCCGATCTGATCGAGGAATACTGTACACACAGTACCGGCTGGAACCCCGGCGAGTATGCCTATATTCTCAAGGAATACCAGCACAACGAAGTCACCTGGAAAGACCAGGTCAAAGAGCAGTTAGCCCAGCCCCTCACCGCCGAAGATCTGGAACGCGGCCACGAGTATGCCGCCTACATTATCAATGCCCTCGAGGGCGGCGAGATGTTCAAGTTCAACGGCAACGTGCCAAACACCGGCATCATCACCAATCTGCCTGAAGATGCCTGTGTTGAGGTTCCAGTCTTAGTGGATAGAGCGGGTTTCCACCCCATCCATGTTGGTGCACTGCCGCCTGAAACCGCCCTGCTCACCCAGCTATCCAGCGGTATCGAAGAACTCGCCATCCAGGCTTCTCTGGAGGGTGATCCTGTGGCGGTCTACCGCGCCATTGCTCATGATCCTCTGACGGCTTCCGTGCTATCTTTGGCTGAGATTAAGGAGATGGTCAACGAACTCTTTGCCCAACATAAAGATTTCCTGCCGCAGTTCGAGATTCACCGTATTTAAATGGCTTTCACCTTTTGGAAATTGTGATGAAGCACTTTTTTAGATCCATCACCGTCATTTGGTTTTTCATTCCCCTTATGCTGGGATGTTTGCCATCCAGCCCTGAAATTGCACCGCCATCCCTGGAGTTGAATAATATGCCCGTGACCTTTTCCCCCTCCCCGGCTACCGATTGGTGGCGACCTAAAGCAGGTTTGTCCTGGCAATGGCAACTGACCGGCAAACTTGACCTTGATCTACAAACCGATGTGATTGACATTGACCAGCATGTCGGTCGATCTGTTGTCGATTACCACCAGGGTAAAGACACGAAGGTCATATGCTACATAAGTGTCGGTTCTTACGAAAACTGGCGCCCCGATGCCGACCAGTTTCCTAAAGAAGTGCTCGGCAATAAATACGAAGGTTGGAGTGGAGAATGGTGGCTTGACATCCGTCGTATCGATCTGCTGGCGCCTATCATGCTGGCGCGGTTGGACGAGTGTGCAGACAAAGGTTTTGATGCTGTCGAGCCGGATAACATGGAAGTCTACACCAACGATACCGGCTTTCCACTTACATATGAAGACCAGCTGCGCTACGCCCTCTGGCTGGCGGAGGAGTCCCATAAGCGCGGTCTGGCTATTGGTCAAAAGAATGCACCCGACCAGACTAAAGATTTGCTGGATGTCTACGATTTTGCTATCACGGAAGACGCCTTCTATTATGACTGGGCTGAGGATATGCTGCCCTACATCCAGGCTGGTAAACCCGTCTTCGCCGCTGAATACACAGACTTACCCGGCGACTTCGCAACGTTTTGCCAAAAATCACAGGAATTGGGCTTCAGCACCATTCTCAAACACCGCGACCTGGGCGCCTGGCTGGAGACATGCCCAAGAAATTAAGAATCGACGCCTCTGCTAAAACCACCAGGCTCGACCGTTATGATTTGTTTTTGGCTGTAGCTTGTTTTCTTGCAAGCTTGGCGCTTTATATCCGTACGTTGACTCCGGGTCTGCTCCCCGGTGACAGCGGTGAATTCCAAACCCTGGCTTATTTATTGGGGCATACCCACCCCACTGGCTACCCGGTCTATCTGGTGTTGGCAAAGCTGGCGACATTCATACCGCTGGGCGATGTGGCTTACCGCGTCAATCTTTTTTCAGCAATTATGGGGGCGTTGGCGGTGGCGGCAATTTACCTCTCCGGTCAATTGCTGGTGAAATATCGCCCAGTGGCAGTTGTAGGGGCGGCAGTATTGGCGATCTCGCCCACGTTTTGGTCGCAGGCTGTCATTGCCGAAATCTACACGGCTGGAGCTGCATTTCTGGCACTCATCCTACTGGCTCTGCTGTGGTGGGATCAAGAAGACAACCCGCGAGCGTTGTTCATAGCAGGGTTGTTGGGTGGGCTGAGCCTGGGCGTCCATATGAGTGTGGCACTGTTAGCTCCAGCAGTGCTGTTGTACCTCTTACTCCATTGGCGGCGCGGGGTAAAGATGTGGACGACAGCGCTCCTGGGCGCAATAAGCGGGGTGCTACTCACTGTTTTCATTTTCTGGCTTATAGATCTAATTAACCCCGCGGCCAACTACTTCAATTCAATAATCGAACCTTCGCGATCAGCCTGGGGGCTGACCGCAGATCAAATTGACGGGTCACTGGAACGGCTGCTGTTTGGCTGGAGTGCGCGCCAGTTCCGCTCATTCATGTTTGCCGATATCCCCGGTGTGTCTTATACCCAGGCTGCCGAGTATTGGGTCAATCTGCGTAGTGAACTTACCTGGGTGGTCATTGCTTTTGCCGTAATAGGAGCCGTCGCTCTCCTGGTGCGCCGCTGGCGCGTGGGTATCTTGTTGCTGACCGCGTTGGTCTTGCAGTTGCTCTACTTTTTCAACTATGAAATCTGGGATTTGTACGTCTTCTATATCCCAAGCTATGTTTTGCTAGCCCTGCTCGCTGTTGCCGGGATGGGCACAGCAGTAGACCTGGGGATAGTTGCTCTTCGTGGGATCGTCTCACCTGCGCAAATCCGGTGGGGGAATCTCGTTTTGGGCATCGCAGTCGCCCTGTTGGTATTGGGATTCGCTGTCTGGCCAGTCTTTCGCCCAAATAAAGATGCCGTCATCGCTGGGGAAGTTCCCTTCAACTTCGACGAGTACCCAGTCTTCAATGAAAGCTTGCAGAATTTTGCCATCGCATCGGTTGTGGATTTACCGGAGAACGCCATTGTTTTTACCGATTGGGATTTAGTTTGGCCTTATTATTACGCTGCTCACATCCTGGAGAGCCGCCGCGATCTAACTTTTATCGAAACCTATCCTGCGGACGATGTGGGCGGCGTGGCCGATTCTGTGATAGAGTATGCGGCGATAAATTTAACAGATCATCCCATCTTTTTCGGCGAGCGAGCGTTGCTGAAAGCTGGTTTTGTTTTCACTCCGGTCCGTTTTGGCCCCGCCCGCCTGTTCCGAGTGAAAGAGGGAAAGTAATAATCTGGATAGTATACTTATGCAGCTAAATATCAGCAAAATCCGCGGCATGCAGCAATGTTCATCTCGGCGTGGGTCTTTCACTCGTTTAGCTCTTGACCACCGCCAGAATCTGCACAGTGCCCTCAACCCCCAATCACCCGGTTCCGTCCCTGATTCTGCCCTGACTGATTTCACTCCTGAAGTCACCGTAGCTTCGGCAAGCGAGTCAACCGCCGCACTGCTCGACCCGCAGTACTACGCTGCGCAATCTGTTGCTGCTGGTATCATGCCTAAGGACGCCGAGTTGGTTATTGCCTATGGTCAATAACAACCGTTCATTATTTTGGGCGAAGGCATTTTATTTCTGTTTTTACGCCGCGGCCGCGGCCTTATTCCCGTTCTTGGTTCTATATTACGAAAGCCTCGGGCTTTCTGGTTACCAGATTGGTTTCTTGGCTGGAATCCTTCCCTTAATTGCTCTCTTCAGCGCGCCATTTTGGGGTGGACTTGCGGATGCAACCCAACAGCACAAGCGTCTTTTATTACTGACGATTTCTACCTCAATTGTGATCGCTTTTGCACTGTCAAATGCCTCGGCTTTCCTTTGGTTGATTCCTCTGGTCGTGTTATTGGCGTTTTTTGTCGCCCCGATCATGCCCATCGTCGACAATTCGGTGATGGACCTCTTAGCCGAACACAAAGAAAAATACGGGAAGCTGCGTCTCTGGGGAGCAATTGGATGGGGAGTAGCGGCGCTGGTCGTCGGTTGGTTAATAGAGCGAAATGATCTGTCATGGGCATTTTTAGGCTACATGATCCTAATGAGCGTAGGCTTGCTCGTTGCGTGGAATTTGACGGTGAGCCAAGTTGGCATCGGATCGAAGTTCTGGGGTGGATTGCGGTCTTTATTATCCAAACCAAGCTGGTCTCTCTTTTTATTCACGGTGTTTATATTCGGAATAGGTTCCTCGGTGATCAATAATTTTCTCTTCTTGTATATGAACGATTTAGAGGCCAGCAAAACTTTGATGGGGCTATCCCTAGCGTTCGCAACCATTAGCGAACTGCCGATCCTGTATTTCTCTGACCGCTTACTCAATCGTTTTGGCGCTGCCGGGATGGTTATTTTTTCTATGTCACTTCTTGTCTTGCGATTATTGGCCTATTCCTTTATCCGAAACCCGCTCCTCGTCCTGCCAATCCAGTTGCTGCATGGTCCGACATATTCTGCGATGTGGGTTTCCGGCGTTTCCTTAGCCGCTAAATCCGCTCCCCAAGGAATGGGAACTACCGCACAGGGACTTTTCTCAGGTGTGCTCTTAGGCCTGTCAGCCGCTATGGGTGCATTTGTCGGTGGTTTCCTTTATGAGAATGTCGGACCAATCACCATGTTCCGCGTAATTGGATTTTTTGTTTTAATAAGCATAATATTTTTCCTCCTGGTTGGAAAAAATATCATGCGGTTGGAGGCTCCTGCGAGTTAGACAAATTGAGGTGACTGCTGTGATAACTCAAGAGAATAAAAAGTGATGGAAAAGTCTCTCTGGTCACAGGCGCCAGGCGGTGTATTGGTCGCTAATAGTGTGGACCTGGACGTTGCCGCTCGCAGTGGGGAAGAACTGGACTCGCTAAGTTCGGAGAATCTTTTACGCTAATCCCCACAAGAGCCACATTTTTTCCCTTCTTCCTACTCGGAACCCCTCTGCGGTCAGCCATTTCCATCGCGCAATGGTCAAGGTTTGATCACAAGCATAGCATTCATGCCGCTTCATCCTTTTACCGTTGGTTAGTCATCCCCTAAATCGATGATAAGCAAGCTCTCTGGGATCCACCTTGGTTGGTATTACATACCTTCCATTATGGGAATCGCCCAGAGAGCCGAGAAGTGGGATGGATAATCAACTTATTGGAGCCTCTTCCCGCTTGCCCAATTCGCCGCCAACAACCATCAGCAGCACCAATCCAACCAATCCAGCGACCAAGATCATGGTCAACACGTTCGGGTCGTCAGCGAAATTCTGCGCTGCCACCACCAGCGCCGCCGAAAGGTTGCGCTGAGCTGTGCCTAAGCCCAGCACTGAGCGTGTGCCCGATTCTGCCCCGCCCAGGAAGTACCCCAAGATCAGGGCAACGACGAGAAAGACAAGGATAGCAATGATTGCGCCGGTGCCGATTACGCCAACAATGGCGCTGAAATTCAATACGATCCCAGTGACCATTAAAATTGCTATCGCAACGGTAGAGGTCTGGGACATGTGTGGCTGCAGCGATTCGGCAGTCGATTCGTAACGCGCTTTTATGAAAAGACCGATCGCAAGCGGGACCAACATCATGATGATCAATGATTTGGCGATATCCCAAGGGTTGACCTCGACGCCTTGCAGCAGGAGCGGTAAAACGATCGGCATATAAATGATGGTCACCACCATCAGCAGGACCATCAATCCTACCGCGAAAGCCAAGTTACCCTTGGCAGCCTGGGCTAGCTTGGGCAGGAAGGGTGCGCCGGCAGCCGTAGCCATCAGGATCAGACCGGTTGCCAGACCCTGTTCAAGGGGGATCACTGAAATTATGAGATAAGCAAGGATTGGTACCAGGATGAAGTTAGCAATTAATGCCAGGATAACCAGACGCGTATTGCGCAGCGGTTCTACAATCTGCTTGACGGTCAGGTTCAAGCCCATCGCCAGCATGCTGGTGATCACGAACACCAGCACGGACAGGTTCATAATGACAGCAAGTATTTCACTCATTAGATTCTCCTTTTATACAACTTAAAATGATCATTGGTCAAGTGACTGCCCCCCATACCGGACCGCAGTCACTTGTATCGTGAGTAAAGATTATAAGCTGTTTGAAAAGGTCAAGCAGGAGCGAGTCTGCATAATTTGTCAGTTAATAACCTCCGATTTCAGCACATGCAATTGACCACACTATTGTACTAAAGCTTTTACATAGAATTGGGTTATTTCTTGTGTCTTTAAGCGGACAGGGAAATACTCTTAGGAGTAAATCATCGAGTTGATCGATCGCATGACAGCCATCCATCTTCCCCAAGATGAAGTGATCGATTTCGCCTTCTTCGTTACGATTTGGTTTGACCGTTAGTACCTCCCTTCTCCAGAGCACCAAGTCCGAGCAGCCAGGCGAACAGGTAGTTTGAACTATAACTCAGATCCGCTGCTGCGGCACCGAATTTTTTTGGCCAGGTCAATTTTCTCCTTACCGATCAGATCAAGGAAATCGGTCTGCTCGAGTTGCTCTTTTCTGGCAATGTAAAAGATATAGGATTGTTGCAACAGAGAGATATCGACTTTCCAATTAATGACTATGTTCTCTCAAACCCGTAATCCGCGCCTTGGCTCGCAGGCGCAAGGCATCACCGATGAGGATGACACCACCGATTATCGCCCAAATACTAACTCCAAGGTAGATTAAGGTTCCCTGACGCATTGGCTCTAAGATCAACAAACCGCCCATGATAAATTCGAAGAGACCCATAAGGAAGCTTGTCCACGACCGCTCATGGGAAGCATCTTCACCCGTTTGACCTGCCCCCAATATTAGGATAATTCATCCGAGAGTGGAGGGAGTTGAGGGCAGGGAAACGATGTAATCTCGACAGGAAGGGAAGCGTTTATATCAGATCTCGATGCCCGAAATTGGGGAATTGTAGGATATTTGCCCGGCAGGATCAATGTGGAGGATAGATTTAGGAATAGTGGGCTTAAAGCGCAGCAATGCTAGAAACTGCTCGACCTACAAGGTATGAAATTCGGGATGAGTCTTTTTAGGTGCCCCTAAGGGGACCTGTTCCGAACCGCCATCCCCACGATTTTCTGAGAAAATCGTAAATGGGGGCACTGGGTCATAAAAGCATAACCTGTTTGGGATAATAATTTTAACTCCTAGAATCGTAAAGTATCGCTGTCATTACCCATACATCATCACGCAGAGCACTTGATTTTACCTCGGAGCTTTCTGCGCTCTCTATATATTCCAGACGATAAATCAAATTTCTAGAAAATATGATTATCGCCAGGGTTTGAACTCTTTCTTAATTGCGATTAATTACCTGTCCTGCGAGTGGTAACATCGAAAATGACTGCGGCAGCAAGCACAAAAGCTCTGACGATGTATTGGTAGGATATATCAATGCCCATTAAGTTCATGCCGTTCGTCAGTGATGTCATAACCAAAGCGCCGATTAGCGATCCTATCACAGTACCGACGCCACCTGCTGCTGATACACCGCCGACAAATGCGGCAGCGATGGCATCCAATTCAAACAATGTTCCGGCTGTAGTAGTGGCAGATTGCAGGCGGGCTGCAAATAAGATACCCGCCAATGCAGAGAGCATACCCATCGAACCAAAAACCACATGCGTTATTTTCTTGACACTGATACCGCTCAATTCGGCTGCCTCTGGGTTTCCACCCACAGCGTAAATATGTCTGCCAAGCACTGTCTTTGTGGTCATGAAGTGATACACCATAACCACTATCAATACGACTACTGCGGTCCATGATAGACCTCGATACCCTGCTAGTATCCAAGCGATACCACCGATTAAAGCTGAGACGGCTACCAGTTTTAAGATAAACATTGACATTGACGGGACTTCGATGTTTTGCCTTTGCATTCTAGCGCGATTAATAATTTCACTCGAAACAAATATAACAATACCAAGCAATCCAAGGATCAAAGTAGTTTTGTGCATTTCTGGCATTATCCAGGTATAAGGAATCTCTGGAACAAAGTCATTGCCTATGGCATTGAATGCAGCATTCGGAATAACAATAGTGCCAGTAGATGTGGTTACTAACTGTAACGCCCCTCTGTAACCCAGCCATCCTGCAAGTGTTGCAACGAAGGCGGGGATTCCCAGATCCGCTACCATGAAAGATGTAAGACGCCCTGCTAGAATGCCTAAAAAGAGTACAAAAGGGATAACCACGATCACGGGCAGGTTCCACTGCACCATGGCGATAGCGGCTATTGCACCGAGAAAACCTGCCAAAAATCCAACCGATAGGTCAATATGTCGAATAACAATAACCAGCGTCATTCCTATGGCTAAGACAGCAATGTAGCCCGTCTGATTCACCAGGTTGACTATATTTCTCGGTGAAACAAATAATCCGTCCGTTGCTACAGCAAAGAACGCAAAAATAACGAATAGGGCGATGAACATCCCATATTCACGGATGTTCTCTCGTAATAATTTCCCAGCATCTTCAATAAACGACATCTTGAGCCTCCTTGCGTATATCAAGCAACCGATTTTTCAGCGAAATCATCACGGGCACCAATCATGTAAGCCACAACTCGTTCGCGGAATTCATGAATATCATCTTGTACAGGTGTGTCGGAGACTTTGCGCCCTTGACGGAGCACGATCAATCGATCGCACACCCTGAAGATATCTTCCAGACGGTGGCTGATGATGATGATGGAAGAGCCCTGTTCCTTGAGCTGACACACCAATTCGAGCACTTTATCAATCGCAGCCACGCTCAAGGCAGCCGTCGGTTCGTCCATGATGATGACCATGGCGTCGAAGGCTGTTGCACGAGCAATGGCGACTGCCTGGCGCTGACCGCCGGACAACCTCTCCACCTTTTGATGCACAGAGGCAATATCAATCTTCAGGCGGTGCAGCAGGTTTTGCGTTTCTTGCTCCATGTAGGGGAAATTCATTACACCCAGCGGACCCAGTTTTAATCGCACCACTTCGCGCCCCATGAAAACATTCGCGGCCACATCGAGATTGTTGGCAAGGGCATAATCCTGGTATACCATCTCGATGCCCTGACGGCGCGCATCCATAGGATTAGCAAAGGATGCTCTCTCTCCATCGAGCAGGATTTCTCCTTCATCGGGGATATACGCTCCACTAAGAACTTTCATCAGAGTGGATTTGCCTGCGGCGTTGTCACCCACCAGCCCCAAGACTTCATTGTGATGCAGGGTGAGGTCCACACCACGCAAAGCTTGAACAGCGCCAAAGTGTTTCTTGATGTTACGCATTTCGACAACAGGTTTTTTTTCTGCGGTAATTTCCATAGAAACCTCCTTTTGCTTGTTTATAAATCGAGGTATTTCTTATAGATATGATAATTGGAGATAAATGATAATTTCACGGATTCAAAAATTTTATACGAATATACACAAATCGTGCGTCATGGTTGTTGAGATAACTCAAAAAGAAATTCAACCTTGAGCACGATCCATGCTATATAGACAGAGAGACCATTTGAGGAAAGGAATAGTGATGGATAATCCATCACTATTCCAGTCGAAAAATCTATCTCTTATTATTCTAAGCCAGTAAATTCGCTGGCTGGCCAGTAACCGGAGTCGATGATCGCTTCCAGGACGTTGTCTATGTCGACCGATATCACGACAGATGGTTTGGCGGGGACATCGAATACACCGTTGTTGTAGGTGTGGGTTTCCGACGGGGTGCTGCCTTCCAGATAAGCAATCGCAGCAGCGATAGCGTCGCCAACCAGGGTGCGAACATCCTTCAAAACGGTCATGGACTGCTTGCCGTCGATGATGTACTGGACGGAGGCGATTTCAGCATCCTGACCGGTGACCACGTAGCTGGCCACATCCGCATCGGCGGCGAACGCATCGGCAATAGCGCGAGCAGTGCCGTCATTGGGGGCCAGGATGAACACATCACCCTTGTCTTCCGCTGCTGTGGCTGTCAGGTTGGCCTCTGCCAGGTTCTTGGCGGTGTTGAAATCCCAGTTGGTGGTGACCTGACCGATGATATTGCCCATCTCGTCGCGGGTCAACTCGGCCTTATCCTGCAGCGCTTCCGCTTCGCTGGAGTTCTTGATGACGAAGGTGCCGTCGGCGATCTTGGGCTGCAAGACATTCCAGGCGCCCTCGAAGAACAGGAAGGCGTTGTTGTCGGTAGCGGCACCGGCATACAGGTAGAGCGGGTTTCCGGTACCGGAAGCTTTATCGACCAGGTATTGACCCTGGGCTTCACCTACCGCAATGCTGTCGAAGGTCACGTAGTAGTCCACTGCCTCGGTGTCGAGGATCAGCCGGTCGTAGGAGACCACCTTGACACCGGCATCGCGGGCTGCCTCGGCGGCAGCTGCGGCAGCGGTGCCGTCATGCGGGGTGAGGATTATAACCTCTACGCCTTTGGTAATCAGGTCCTCGACGTTGGATCTTTCTTTGGCGGAGTCGCCCTCGCTGAAGAGGATCTCGACATCATAGCCGGCGGCGTCAAAGGCCTCTTGGAAGCGGGCCTCATCCTGGATCCAGCGCGGTTCATTCTTGGTCGGCAGAACAATGCCAACTGAGCCCGTCACCTCTGCCGAGGGAGCTTCTTCCATACTAGTAAATTCGCTTGCGGGCCAGTAACCGGAGTCGATGATTGCTTCCTGGACGTTGTCCTGGTCGACCGATATCACGACAGAAGGTTTGGCGGGGACATCGAATACACCGTTGTTGTAGGTGTGGGTCTCCGCCGGGGTGCTGCCTTCCAGATAAGCAATCGCAGCAGCGATAGCGTCGCCAACCAGGGTGCGAACATCCTTCAAAACGGTCATGGACTGCTTGCCGTCGATGATGTACTGGACGGAGGCGATTTCAGCATCCTGACCGGTGACCACGTAGCTGGCCACATCCGCATCGGCGGCGAACGCATCGGCAATAGCGCGAGCAGTGCCGTCATTGGGGGCCAGGATGAACACATCACCCTTGTCTTCCGCTGCTGTGGCTGTCAGGTTGGCCTCTGCCAGGTTCTTGGCGGTGTTGAAATCCCAGTTGGTGGTGACCTGACCGATGATATTGCCCATCTCGTCGCGGGTCAACTCGGCCTTATCCTGCAGCGCTTCCGCTTCGCTGGAGTTCTTGATGACGAAGGTGCCGTCGGCGATCTTGGGCTGCAAGACATTCCAGGCGCCCTCGAAGAACAGGAAGGCGTTGTTGTCGGTAGCGGCACCGGCATACAGGTAGAGCGGGTTTCCGGTACCGGAAGCTTTATCGACCAGGTATTGACCCTGGGCTTCACCTACCGCAATGCTGTCGAAGGTCACGTAGTAGTCCACTGCCTCGGTGTCGAGGATCAGCCGGTCGTAGGAGACCACCTTGACACCGGCATCGCGGGCTGCCTCGGCGGCAGCTGCGGCAGCGGTGCCGTCATGCGGGGTGAGGATTATAACCTCTACGCCTTTGGTAATCAGGTCCTCGACGTTGGATCTTTCTTTGGCGGAGTCGCCCTCGCTGAAGAGGATCTCGACATCATAGCCGGCGGCGTCAAAGGCCTCTTGGAAGCGGGCCTCATCCTGGATCCAGCGCGGTTCATTCTTGGTCGGCAGAACAATGCCGACTGAGCCAGCCTCTACTTCCGCAGGCTCCTCAGCAGCAGGTTCTTCTGCAGCAGGTTCCTCGGCAGCAGGCGGCGCTTCGGTGGCTGCTGGTTGACAGGCCGTCAGGAACAGGCCAAAAACCATAATCATCATTACAAGTAGCGTAATGGGACGAAATCTAATAATATTCATTCTAATTCTCCTTGGAATTTTTAAGTTTTGAGCGTTTGTTTGAAAAATCTTCTTCGTTGAAGAAAATCAGGTTTAAATTTTCGGTTTTTCACCTCCTCTCTTTACCAGGTACTTTTCTGTCTGCATATAACTTGAGCCGTCATGGGGCGTTTAACAACACATAGGTTTCCACGCTCGATTCAGGAATCATCTGTGCACAATAGTTTATCATTAATTTTAAAAAGACGTAGCTTAAAAATTATTGCAAATTATGGGTATCCAATCCAAATATTAGCCTTGGAGCCCCGTATTATGAATTTAGTCGTTCTGTTCTGTGACATCGATTAGCGTAAACCCGTTCACACACTCGCTAAACGTCTTAGTGGGGAGCTTTTTTCGTGACAAAGGCTAACCTTCCAAAAAATATTGTGGAACAACTCTACCAAGATCACCTTGTACATCTCAACACTAGACCATGCAAGAACATGCATAACCGCTTGACAAATACATCAAGCGATTCAATTTATTCCAGGGCTTTCATATAGCGTAAAACAACCACTACATACTAGGTGCACATAGTAGTTGGCAAAATCTCCGCCCTCAACAGAAACGTTATTCGAGACTCGTAAGAAAAACAGCCAGGATGAACCTGAGCTCGGTAGCGAGCCTGCGGCATTGGCGGCGCAGGATTAAGCTTCGGGTGCCCCTACGGTGAGCTGTTCCGAACTCCCGCGGTTGGGTAATTATGTCATTTCATTGTCATTTACAATAATGATAATTTTGTCCCTTGAAACAGTCAAGTGATGTTGTCGTTACCTATCTATTTGTGGCATTAATGATCATAAACATAGACTATTCAAATTGCAGAAGGCACAGAATAACTTCAATTGAAGACCATATTATGCTGCCCATGGCTGTACATCACACAATAATCGTTAACAAGTGTAAATACTTACGCCAATTGTTTTGTATCAGGCAACTGGGATGGTTCTTCTCCATAAACCTTCTCTGCGTCATCCCTATCGGAGATCTTATCTTTGTGTAGATAGTAAAAGTAAACCATTACAAATGTCACGATAGGAG
>CBFDCK010000023.1:0-29905 GCA_965603285.1 uncultured bacterium | reverse complement strand
AATCGTCGTCGCCTGCTGGTGCGGGGATGGCATAACCATCCTCAAACAGGCTCTGATACCATTCCATCGCAGCCACGGCCTCGGGTCCATTGAGTACGCCATCGGCGCTCTGGTAGTCACTGCGGTCGATCAAGTCACCGCCAAAGGACTGCACGATCGGTGAGAATCCATAAGGCTGCCACTCGCCAGCTCCGTAGTTGAGCTTGAAGTCGATCGCATACTCGGTCTGCTCGAGAGCCATCAGCTTATCCAAAGCGTCCATGAATTCTTCCATGGTCCATGCATCATCAACGCCGGTGGGGATACGTACTCCCGATTCTTCCAGATATGCTTTATTGGCCCAGATTGCCAGACCCGAGTCAAAGGTGCCCAGGCTGTACAGTTGCCCACCGTAGGTGCCCTGGTTGATGATTGAGGGTAGGAAATCGGCTCTCAAGTCATCTGAAACATATTCGTCCATCGTAGCCAAGTAGCCCGACCAGGCGTAATTGTACAGATATGGACCATCAAAGTCCAACAAGCAGGGCAGATCGTCCGCGAGAGCGGCTGCATTGACCTGATCGTTATATGATCCTTCCGGTAATTGAACAGCGTCAATGAAAATTTCATCCTGCATGGCGTTAAAGTCTTTCACTTGCGCATCAAGGACGTCTCGCTCTTCGCCTTTACCAGAATGGAACCAGACTTCAACAGTGGTCGGTTCTTCTGCTGTTGGTTCTTCTGGTTCTTCTGCTTCGGCTGGCTCTTCTGCTTCTTCAGGGGGCGGTGCTGCCGTCTCAGTCGCAGCTGGCGCACAAGAAACTAAAAGCATCGAAAACAGAACGAACAAGCTCACCATAAATAACATTGTTTTTTGGTATTTCATTATTCTCTCCTTATTTGTGATAACTGAGTTTTGGTTGATCATATTGCACGCAGAACTTAGAGTCAGGAATTCTTTGAATTTTTAATCACCTCCTTATATATTCAGAAACAGAACAATTTTCATCCGCCTTTTTTAGAGTCACAATAATAGTTATCCGGAGCGGGAAGTTGTCGTTTTACGAATAATCAATTCCGTAGGCAGAACCACGCACAACGGTTCAGCCAGTTTCTGTTCGAAAGATTCAAGTAAAATCTCGACGGCTCGTTGGCCAGATTCAAACAATAACTGACAGACAGTTGTTAATCCCAAGTACTCAGCCACTTCAATATCATCGTAGCCAATCACAGAAAGATCATCAGGAACCCTCAGACCAAGATCGCGGGCGGCTTCCAGCACACCTATAGCTTGAGTATCGCTAGCAGCGAATATTGCGGTAGGGCGATCTTCACTGTCCAACATCATTTTTACCAGCCGCTCGGCTTCATAACGCCCATGTTCACTCTGTCCATGGTATTCACTTCGAAAAGGAATCCCAGCCCCAGAAAGTGCTTGTCGATAACCTTGAAAACGATAACGACTTGACGTGAAATTAAATGCGTTATCAAGAAAATCGCTGATATACCCAATCCGACGGTGTCCCAGTTCAATTAGGTGTTGGGTTGCTTCTCGCCCACCTTCAACATCATCTACAATTACACGGTTTAATGTGGTAAGTGAAGGATGATTTGCATCTACCAAAACAATCGGGACATCAGCTTTTTCCAGGATTGGGACATCTTCATCACGTGGAGAGAGTGACAGAATCAAAACACCATCAACGCGTTCACGACGAGGTACTTCGCGAATCAATTCATCACGCCGGGCGACTGTCTCAACGTTGAAAATTATCAAATCGTATTCACTTTCGGCAAGCGAATTTTCAATACCCCGTAAACGTTCAGTTATTGATGGGCGTGTAAAAAAGGGGGTTATAGCAGCGACCGTCATCGTCCTCCCCAAAGAAAGACGACGAGCTGTTGGATTGGGCACATAATTAAGTTCGCTGATTGCCTTATGGACAAGCGAACGTGTGGTTTTACTCACCTGGGGGCTGTCATTAATCACGCGCGAAACAGTTCCCAGACCCACCCCCGCTAACCGGGCAACATCCCTAATGGTTGCAGGCTTACTTGGAACCGCTTCCATATATTTATTATACAAATAAAAACACTGCTGTCAAGAGTTAAATATAAGATTAATTTGTCTATTACTATCGATTGAGTGGAGTAGAAATAACATCCTCCATTCTACTCCCCGTATTGGCTATCATTTGTATATCAAATTCTCCGTATGTTCAACCACAAGAATTGAAATGGCTGCAATTTTAAAACCAGATCCCACTCCTCAAACTTCCCCTTTTTTCGACCGGACAACAAATCCACTGGTTCTGAAACGCACCACTCAGGAATACGGAGGCGGATATTTTGGGAATCAGATGATAGATTATTGATGATAAGTAAGGATCTCTCCGATAACGTTCGCCAATAAGCGGCGACAGCATCATTACCAGCTTCCTGCCAACGAAATTCTCCCCATCCAAATACATGGCTTTCTTTGTGCACCCTGATCATGTCGCGAATTCGATGCCACAGTGAATTAATGTCTCTTCGTTGGGCAGCAACGTTCACTCGATGTGATCCAAATTTCTGGCTGCTTACTAGAGGTGCATAAAGCTTCTCGGCAGTCGCCCTCGAAAATCCAGCGTTTGGACCAGCATCCCACTGCATCGGTGTGCGCAGACCATTACGATCCGGCAGCCAAATGTTGTCACCCATGCCGATTTCATCGCCATAGTAAATAACGGGTGAGCCTGGGAGGCTGAAGAGCAGCGAGTAAGCCAGCTCAATTTTTCGTTTGTTGTTCCCTAACAGTGGAGCCAGGCGGCGTCGAATTCCCAGGTTCTGGCGCATACGTGGTTCGGGTGCATACTCTTGCCACATCCATTCCCGCTCATCTTCTGTGACCATTTCCAGTGTTAATTCGTCATGATTACGCAGAAATGTGCACCACTGGCTTTCTGGTGGAATATCCGGGGTCTGTTCGAGAATATCCACCAGAGGTGCTCGATCTCCTTTCCTTATAGCCATAAAAATGCGCGGCATGACTGGAAAATGGAAGCCCATGTGGCACTCATCACCATCCCCAAAATATGAACGCACATCTTGTGGCCACTGGTTTGCCTCGCATAGTAAGACCCGGTCTGAATAATTATCGTCGATAAAACGCCGGATGCGTTTTAGAAAAGCGTGCGTTTCGGGAAGATTCTCGCAATTTGTGCCCTCGCGTTCATATAGATAAGGCACAGCATCAATCCGGAAGCCGTCTATGCCCAATTCGAGCCAAAACTGGATCACGTTCAACATCTCATCCTGGACTGCCGGACTATCATAATTAAGGTCCGGTTGCGAAGAATAAAAGCGGTGCCAGAAGTATTGACCAGCGGTTTCATCCCAGGTCCAGTTTGACTTTTCAGTATCCAGAAAGATGATACGCGCATCCTGATATTTTTGATCCGTATCGCTCCAGACATAATAATCACGATATGGGGAGTTTCGATTCACACGCGCAGCTTGAAACCACGGATGCTGGTCTGAAGTATGGTTGAGGACCAAATCAGTGATTACGCGCATACCGCGCTTGTGGGCTGTGTCCAATAGAGCCTTGAAATCTTCTAATGTGCCGTAGTCAGGCAAAACGCTGCAGTAATCAGAGATGTCGTAACCATCATCTATCAGGGGGGAAGGATAGATTGGCAAGAGCCACAAACAATCGATCCCAAGCTCTTGCAAATAATCTGTCTTTTCAATCAAGCCAATGAGATCACCATTTCCATCATTGCGGCTGTCTTTAAAACCCCGCACATAAACTTCATAGAAGACTGCATTCTTATACCAGAGAGAATTACCCATAACTCAAAAAATGGGCGGGGAGCTAAAACTCCCCGCCTAGTGAAATTCTTATATAAAAAATTTTTAGATTATCCTTTTACAGAACCAGCCGTCAAGCCGCGTACGAAGTAGCGCTGGAGTGCAAAGAAGACGATAAGCGGAAGGATCATGGTTAAAAAAGCACCGGAGGTCAAAACATGCCAATCCTGACCGCGTTCACCTACCAAAGCAGAGAGACGAGCTGTTACCACGGTCTTCTCTGGATTTGTACCCAGGAACACCAACGCCACCAGCAGGTCGTTCCACACCCACAGGAACTGGAAGATGGCGAAAGAGGCGATAACGGGCACCGACAGTGGCAGAACCAAGCGAATGAATATCGTCAAGGGCGATGCACCATCGACATAGGCTGATTCCATTATCTCCGCTGGCAATGTAGACATGTAACCGAATAACAAAAATATCGCCAGCGGTAGACCAAACCCCGTATGCGCAAGCCACACTCCCAGGAATTCGCCGTTCAGCTTAATACCTATGAGCTCGTTTATGTCGACGTACAGGCTCAGTAAGGGGATTAAAGCCATTTGCAAAGGAACGACCATAAGACCAACAACCACGACGAAAAAGAATGAACGTCCAGGAAATTCCAGCCACGCGAAGGCATACGCGGCAAAGGCCGCAATGGTGATCGGAATCACGACCGCAGGTATTGTAACCAGCAAACTATTGAGGAAGGCTTCACCCATTCCGTCTGCCAGGATGACCTGCTGGTAGTTAAGTATGGTGTACTGGCTTAACTCAAAGGGATGCTGAAACACCGTCCACCAACCCGATGTTTGAATATCGTCCGGATGGCGGAATGAGGTGATCAACAAACCCACAGTGGGTATCGTCCAGACCAAAGCGATCACGATGATGGTGATTCGCAGCGGCGCCGCTGATAATATTTGACGTATCCTGTCGTTTGAGGCACTCTTTTCTGATTGAATTTTCACTTGACTCATCGGATCAACTCCTTGCTTCACGGAAGCTGCGAACGTTGTAGATCATGACCGGAATGACGCCTATAAGCAGAATCACCGCCAGAGCGCTGGCGCGTCCAAATTGTCTGAACGTGAACATCTGGTTAAACATACTGTTGGCAATAACCTGGGTCCCAAATTGCCCGCTGGTCATCACGAATACAATGTCAAAGACTTTTAGCACCATAATCAGTATGGTGGTGGTTATGGTCAACAGCGTTGCGCGGATGTTAGGTATGATGACCTTGAAAAAGATCTGAATCTCGGTTGCACCATCGATGCGCGCCGCTTCTAGTTGTTCGTTGGGTACACCTTTGACCGCCGCCGAGATAACCACCATGGCAAACCCAACCAGTATCCAGACATAAATTACGATAAGGAAAAAATTGTTCCACGGTTGCAGGAGGAGCCACCCCTGCGGGTCACCACCCAGAGCTACCCAAATCGCATTCAGCAAGCCAATTTGGGGTCGACCTGCCGGTCGAAAAGTATAAATAAACTTCCAGATCACGCTGGCGCCAACAGCTGAAATAGCCATTGGCAAGAATATTATTGATTTAGCCGCCGACTCCCAGCGGATACGATCCACCATGACCGCAATGACCAGACCAAGCCCGACCGCAAAGCTGGTAACGAATACCAGCCACAGCAGGTTATTCCGCAGGACGATCAACATGTTTGGATCGGTAAATATGAATTTGTAGTTTTCTAGACCAATAAAATTTACCGAGCGGGCGTCTTTGAAGCTGCGAATAAAGGTATCGACTGCCGGATATAGCAGATATACGGTGATTATTACCAACGCCGGACCGACAAACACGAACGGTCGCACTCCCTCGCGCATACGCACCGGTAAGAGCGAGACCAGGTTATCGAATGCGATGTAAAGTACCCATATACCTCCTACACCAACTACGAGGGCAATCACTGCACGTATCGCTTTGGGCGCATCGGCGTTGGTCATGTAGGTAACGCTCCACGCTAATACTACAAATGCAAGCAGCGGTATAATTAGCGAGACGATGATACGCAGTGCCCCGCTGGCAAGCATTCTCATAAAACCACCAGACTGCTCTGTCTTTTCCATGGTTTGCGACATTTGACCCTCCTATCCAAATAATTCAAATAAAGCGAGTAAGCAGGGCAGTTATTAACCTGCCCTGCTTTTTGTTCTACATCATAGATATTTCAAAGAATTTACGCTTACGGCCAACTAGCATCGATAGACTGCAGTACAGCATCAAGGTCTGCCCCACCGACGAAGTCTACAACACCCGTCCAGAAACTACCGGTCCCCACCGCGCCGGGCATCAAATCACCGCCATCAAAACGTGTGGAGTCTGCATTGTTCAGAATTTCGGCAAAACCTGCCAGAGCTGCCGAAGGATACCACTCCAGGGGCACATCCTTCTGTGGGGCTACGAATAGCCCCGCTTTTACTTCTTGTTCCACAGATTCTTTGGTGGTTAAGTACTCCATGACCTTGCGGATTGCTGGGCTATCCTGCCCCATGCTTACAATAGAACCCGAAGTGAGTACCGGTTTTCCGTAGTCCGCTTCGTTGATCGGCGGGAAGTAGAAGTAATCGACATCTTCACCAACCACGGCATCCTCTGGGAAGAAGTTGACGACAAAGCTAGCCTGTTTGTGCAGGAAGCAGCCAGGCGGATCCTCAAACAAAGGTAATGGTGAATCGCCAAAAGCGATGGTCAGGATACCTGTTGTGCCGCCAAAGACGTAATCAGGATTGAGCCAGACCTCGGCTGCGGTCTCCCAGGCGCTCTTGACCTCTGGAGAAGCGAAATCTAGCTCACCGCTAACCCATTGATCATAACTTTCTAGTGAGTTCGTACGCAGCATGATGTCCTCGATCCAGTCGGTACCGACCCAACCGGTAGCTGATGCGCTTTCCATGCCGATGCACCAGGGTACGCCGCCATCGGCTACAATCTGGTCGCTGAGCGCCAGCAGTTCATCCCAGGTCTCAGGGACCGTGTAACCGGCGGCCTCAAAGGCAGCCTTTGGATACCATACCAGGCTCTTTACGTCAGCATTGTGCCAGATGCCCACCAAAGTGCCATCTACAGTGCCCTGGTCAATCCAGGATTGATCATATTGCTGCAGCAAGTAATCGTTTGACAGGAATGTACTTAGATCGATTAAGTGTCCGTCTCGAGCCATATCAGCCATCAAGCCGGGCTGCGGGAAGTTGATGATGTCTGGCAGGTCACCTGCTTCAGCCCGCGTCGTGGCGAGTACCTCAAAGTCACCGGAACCTTCCACAACAACCTCAATACCAGTTTCGGCTGTAAAAGCGTCGAACTCCGACTGGAATGCGGTCGCTTGCTCATCTGCAGCCGCGGTAAAGATGGTCACAGTCTCACCTGCTAATGGCATTTCCTCTTCCTCAGCGGGTGCGGCTGGCTCTTCCACAACTTCCTCGGGTTCAGGGGTCGCTTGCGCACAAGCAGCCAGGATTAGAGTAAATACAATTATCAGGGTGAATGCCACCCAACCATATTTTTTAGTCATCTTCTACTCCTTTTAAATTAGGTTTAAATTGGAATAATCTTGATTGTGCCCAACTAATTATTCAAAGTCACCTCCTTTTATCCCCTTCCTATACATCAAAAGCTTCACGATATTGACCACATTATAAACTAAAGTTGATTAGCGCCGCACGATTTTCGTATGACCAGTTTTGTCCTCAATATCGTTTGTTGACTTGGGTGATGTTCGTTTTGAAGTATTTGAATTAACATATTGCATCCCTGCTGCGCTAGTTCGACCACTGGAAGGTGTACTGTAGTCAATGGTGGGTCCGTGTACTGAGAAAAAGGCAAATCATCAAATCCAACCAGTGCAATATCGTGCGGGATATTTAATCCATGGTCACGAATAGCTGCCTTCGCGCCCAAAGCCACTGTATCGCTGGCAACAAAAGCAGAAGTGAAGGATATTCCGGCCTCTAATAAACCAAACATTTGGACATATCCACTATCAACATCGAAATCCCCATAACGCACCAATGATTCATCAAATTGCAAACCAGCCTCATCTAAGGCATCTTTGTATCCCGCTAAACGATCTGCCGCAGCAGTATAAGAAGGTTGGGCATTCGTGATACAAGCAATCCGATCGTGACCCAGGTTAACCAAATGCGCCACAGCATTTTTGGCCGCGGCGCGATTATCGACATCAACTGAACAAAACCCCGTTCCAGGCAATTGCCCGATCAGCACTGTTGGAAAGCCCTCTTCCCCCAATATCTTGAGTGCATCATCATCGGATCTGGGTCCAGAAAGCAGGATCCCATCGATGCGCTTTGCGCGCGCCATTTCCAAATATGCCTTTCTCTGATGCTCGGGTTCGATGATGTCTAACAATAAACGCATATCATGCTTGTGAATAACCTCAAGTAAGCCATTGACAATTTGAGTTATAAATCCGTCGTTTGCAATGTGATGTGGGCTGCGGGTGAGAATTAATCCAATTATCTTCGCCCGTTGTCTGGCTAACGCTTGTGCAGCGGCATTTGGTACATACTTCAACTCTTCTGCAGCTTTTAATACTTTTTGGCGCGTATCCCCACTGATCTGGATGCCTTTTACGTCGTTCAGGACAAAAGAAACGGTCGTACGTGAAACGCCAGCGAGTTTGGCAACATCCTGGCTGGTTGTAGGTTTTTTGCTCAAGCGCTATCCTTACAATTCACTGACCATATACTAACGCGCGTTACTAACGCGTTTTAATAATAGCAAAAAAATCGGGAAAAGTCAATATGGAATTACAGATTCTTTACATATTTCCGCCCCATACCCAGATCGTTATTAAAATGATGGTGTTTCTTATACTTCTGTAGAATCATTTAGCCACAGACATTCGACTATCAGGAAACAATCAACCCATTTTCTTTATTAAATACAAAGCCCCTCGTTCAAACCCCCTTTGTAGATAATAGCGGCGAGTGCCTATTGCTGATATCACTGCCAGATATTGGAACCCTCTTTGTGCGGCAATTCGTTCCGCTTCCTCGATCAAACGCGTGCCTAAGCCAACGTGCTGAGCAGCGCCGTTCTCTTCCGATCCTACTGGTAGCGACTGACCATATACATGCACCTCTCGGATAATCGCGGCGCCCTTTAATTCATCCATTCCTGAATCTGGTGATTCCTCACCAGGCAGTGAAAGGCGTAGAAAGCCCGCCAATCTATCATCAGGAGTCACAAATGATTGGAAATGCTCCTCAGTATTTCCAACCATATAAGTGTATTCGTAATATCGCAAGGTTTCCACATCGATCTTCTGGCCGCGCACTTCCCTGCAGCGTATGCATTGGCAATCACTTCCCCTTCGTTCCATCTCTGCCTGGACATCTTGCCGCAGGCTGGAACGTTTATTTCCCTCCACTACGTTTGTGGAAGGAATATCGCGGACGACCCTGTTTACACGGCAGTAGCATGGGATGGTTTCTTTGATATCCGCGATCAATTGAATCAGTTCTTCCGTCGTGTAAGGATGGTATTTTCCACGCAGCCAGTATTCGTACAATTCTGCATTTGCTAACAACTGGGTAGGGTATATCTTGATCTCATCCGGGCAGAAATCATCCCACATGCGCTTAAAATCTTTACGGTCCGATTCGAGGGTTGCCCCAAGCAGATTCGGCATCCAGTGTAAGACAATTTTAATGCCCGCCGCTCTGAGCAATTCCACAGCCTGGCGGGTTTTTTCAACAGTATGGCCGCGATGATTGGTACTAAGGATTTCATCATCGAAGCTCTGCGCACCCATTTGAACTTTTGTGACGCCGAGAGCGCGCATCCAAGCGATATCATCCCAGTTTACCTGGTCCGGGCGGGTTTCCACCACAAGACCAACGTTGCGATGGGCTGCAGTTTCATTCAGGAATTGAGCTTTTTCGATGGTATCGCTCTCCACCTTGTTCAATGCGTCCAGGCATCGACGGACGAACCACTCCTGGTAATCACGATTGTAGGAACTCCATGTCCCACCCAGGATCAAAAGTTCAATCTTGTCCGTTGGATGCCCAACAGCTTCAAGCGCTTCTATGCGAGCCTTTACCTGATCGTATGGGTCAAATTTGTGATGCAAAGCACGCGCAGCTCCCGGCTCATCCGGAAGGTAGCTCTTTGGCATACGCTCGTCAGTCGGGCAGAAGATGCACTTTCCCGGGCAAGGATAGGGTTTGGTCAGCACTGTGACTGTGGTCACCCCCGATAGGGTGCGAACCGGCTTCAAGCGTATGCGCGCCAGAAGAGCTTGATCAGCCTGCCATTCACCACTTTGTACTAGCTGCCGGTAGACTGCCACAAGTAAGTGTTTACCGACATATCCACCTTCTGGCAAGGAATTCCGGCGCACTGCATCGGCCACAGCGCGCCCGGCACGCACTTCTTCGAGCACCAGGCGAGCAAGATCTAGCTTCTCAGGTGTATATTGGCGAGTCTTCTTCCAAACTTGAACGTCTGCATCCATTCTGTAGCAATAACCACATTAAGAGCAGCAATTATTTGACAAAACGCGGCTGCCTTTTCACGCTATAATAATTATATGGATCAGGTTACTTTAAACCGTCTCCTTGAACTCAACCAAGAATTCTACCAGACCTTTGCACAGCAATTTTCCGATACACGCAAACGCATTCAGCCTGGTGTGAAACGAATCATAGCACAATTGCCCCAAAATGCGAACATCTTAGACCTAGGCTGCGGTAACGGGGAGTTGTGGCTCTCCCTCGAACTGTCTGGATATCGAGGCCATTATGTGGGCCTGGATAACAGTCATGAACTACTGCAAATTGCTACTCAAAGGGAAGGTGACTTATTCCAAAGTCTACTGTCAGAATCCGAAAATCCAATATCCAACAGAAGCTCGAATAAATCCGCCCAGAACGTCAAACCCAAATTTCTCCAGGTTGATCTCTCATCTCCCAACTGGAGTGTCAGTATTCCAAACTCACATTTCGACTTTGTGCTCGCATTTGCCGTGCTCCATCATTTACCAGGCGAAGATTTACGCCAGAGTGTGCTTCATCGGGTACACAAACTATTGGGTCCCATCGGTACATTTATACATTCCGAATGGCAGTTTCTGAACAGTCCACGTTTACGCGCCCGCATACAACCGTGGGAGACAATTGGATTGACTGCTGAGAGTGTCGACCCAGGCGATTACCTGCTTGACTGGCGACACGGAGGCTTTGGGTTTCGATACGTTCATCACTTTTTTGCTGACGAATTGGCAAACCTGGCTAATGAAAGTAATTTTTCTGTCGTTGATTCTTTTCTTTCAGATGGAGAAAACGGGAAACTGGGTTTATACCAGATATGGGAGAAAGTGGCAATTTCATCCAATGAGATAGTATAATATCTAAATTCTTAGATCCAACCTGAATTTTGCTTCGCCTAATTATCATTATCAACTCCTGATATTATCAAAGAGCTTGCCCGTTAATTCATGCGCATCCTGGTTATCTCTGATATTCACTCAAATCTTACCGCTTTAGATGCGGTCTTAACTGACGCGGGTGAATTCGACGCCGCCTGGTGTTTGGGTGATTTGGTCGGCTACGGACCGGATCCAAACGAGTGCATCGCAAAAGTGCGCGTACTACCTAACCTGCGATGCATAATTGGCAACCATGACGCCGCCGCATTAAACCAGATAGACACTAAAACCTTCAACATGGAAGCGCGCCAAGCGCTTGAATGGACCCAGAAGACACTCACAGAAAGCAGTATCTCATTTCTGAGCAGCTTACAGCAAAAAATCGAAATCAATAACGTAACCCTTACACACGGAAGTCCTAGACATCCTGTTTGGGAATATTTGATGGACCCCCAGACTGCTGCATTGAATTTTGATTATTTTTCAACACCATACTGTTTTGTGGGACATACACACCTACCTGTTGTGTACACACGGGAAGAAAAAAAATTAGTGGTCTATAAACCAACCCCGAACAAAAAAATAACTTTATCTCCCCGGACGATAATCAACCCCGGTTCAGTAGGTCAACCGCGTGACCACGATCCACGCGCAGCGTATGTGATATATAATCCCGAAGAGAACACTTGGGATTACCACCGGTTAACTTATGATATCCATGCGGTGCAAACTCGGATGGCAGATGCACAATTACCAGAACGTCATATTGTCCGCCTTCAAACCGGTTGGTAAAATGGTACTCTATCTTTTTTCACAATCTGGGGAACAAAAACAATACCGAAGACGTTATTGAGAGTGAAAGAATAATCTCTCTTTAAATTGTAGGAGCCCACTCATGCCAGCCAATCTCACATCGCCATTCAACAAATATTTGATCGCCTTCCTGCTATTTGGTCTTCTTTTGGGTTCTTGTGCATCTGCCCCAAAGTCGGTTTCAGAATACGAGCAAACCACCACAGATTTCGCCGCAGCCCCTCGAGAAGTACCAGCCGGCGTTGAATATGAAGAGGCAGAATTCGGCGCCAAAACCATTCACGATGTCACCCAACAAGAAATGGAACGCATCGTAATTAAGAACGCCAGTATCACAATTGTTGTGGACGACCCTTCTGCGTCGTTAGACACCATCAGCAGGATGGCTGACGAAATGGGCGGCTTCGTCGTATCTGCTAACCTGTACCAGACGGAATTGGAAGGTGGATCAAAGGTTCTACGAGCATCGGCAACCATCCGAGTCCCGGCAGAGCAACTTAATGAAGCCCTGACCACTATCAAGGATCAAAGCGAGCAGAACCCTTTGGGCGAATCGATTGAAAGTCAAGACGTAACCAGAGAGTATACTGATCTAAAATCACGATTACGCAATCTCGAGAAAGCCGAAACCCAGCTCACCCAGATTATGGAGGAGGCAGACGATACAGAAGAAGTTTTAGCCGTGTACAACGAATTGGTAAGAGTCCAGGAACAAATCGAAATCATCAAGGGACAAATCAAATACTACGAACAATCGGCTGCAATGTCTGCCATAAGTGTAGAAATATTAGCTGACGAAGCAGTCCAACCTCTAACAATCGGCGGTTGGCAGCCTGTAGGTGTTGCTAAGAGTGCAATCCAGGCTTTGATCAACTCTACAAAGTTCATTGCTAACGCATTGATCTGGATAATCATATTCGTCGTACCTGTGTTGTTATTACTGACGATCGTGTTTGGGCTGCCCCTGTACTTCATCGTGCGCGCTTTCCGCAGGAGCCAGCAGCGAAAGAAGGAAAAGAAGGCTTCTAATACAAAAGAGGAAATTGATGGGACTGAATAAAATAATTTACACCAGTTCATAACAATTAAGAGAAACCCTCAGGACAGCATTTATCCTGAGGGCTTTTCATTCAAACAGTTATAATTAGGAATATGGACGAACTGGCACAGCAAACTTACACAACTCTCGGTATACAGTTAACACCAGTGCAGTTAAATGCTCTGGAAGTGTATGAAAATGAGATCCTGAAATGGAACACCCGGATGAACCTCACTGCTATCCATAAACCAAATCAAATCCGGGTAAAGCACTTCTTGGATTCTCTCACCTGTATGCTCGTCATGGGTGATACAAAAACAGGAAGTGTAATTGATATCGGCACAGGGGCGGGATTCCCAGGGTTACCTTTGAAAATTGTCGATCCTTCATTACACCTAACTCTGGTCGAATCGGTAGGGAAAAAAGCGGAGTTCTGTCGTCATATCGTCCGCACTCTTGGTCTCACTGACGTTGAAGTAATTCACAATCGCGCGGAGGTGGTTGGACATATGCCCGATCATCGCCAAAATTATGACTGGGCTTTTGCCCGGGCAGTGGCGATCTTGCCTGCCTTGGTTGAGTATTCTCTTCCCTTGCTGCATGTTGGGGGAACAATGGTGGCAATGAAAGGTGAAGATGCGCATGCGGAGATTCACAACGCCGAGCATGCCACCAACATTTTGGGAGGTCACTTACGCAAGCTGGTCCCTGTTACACTGCCCGGTGTTGCAGAAGAGCGCTATCTGGTCGTAATCGATAAAGTAGCAGCGACACCAGATGTGTACCCACGCCGATCAGGCATTCCTACAAAGAGACCTATAAAAGTTAAGAAATAAATAAAAGCATCATTCTGATATATGACCCCCTTGAATGTGCCAAACTTGTACTTGTTTCACAAAACTTGGGGAGAACATCTCCAAATCGGTGGTGGTCAATAAAGCCTGTTCACTTTCCAAAACACGGGTCAATAGATCAGCGCGGCGAACAGGATCAAGCTCTGCAAGAACCTCATCCAGCAGCAGTACAGGCCACTGACCAGTTTTACTTTTTATCCAATCAACTTCAGCGAGTTTCATCGCTAAGACAGCAGTACGCGCTTGGCCGCGTGAACCATATAACCCCAGATCGATACCGTTGCTAAGAAAACGCAGCTCGTCCCGGTGTGGTCCTATTGTTGTAACCCCGCGTGATATTTCTTCGGCGCGTATTTTTGATAAGGCTCTCATAAAACCGTTCTGAATCTCATCCAATGGAATTCCGGAGCGATCCAAAGGAGTGTCAAACGATAACGAATGCTGAAATTTATCATTATCTAATGGGTCAAATGCCGGTTGATAAGATAAACGTAGCGCTTCTTGATCGCCAGATAAATCGCGATGTATGTTAGCAGCAATCCGTTCCAATTCCTGAATAGTACGTATGCGTTCATGGATCAACTTCGCACCCGTTGATGCCAATTTTTCATCCCAATAGGATAGCTGCCCTCTATCATCCCCGCGGTCACCGATTTGTTTTAACAATGCATTTCGCTGAGTAACAATACGGCGATATTTAATAAGCAATTTTGCATAATTTGGGATCGCTTGACTCATCGCCATATTCAAATATCGGCGGCGTTCTTCGGGTGATCCTTCGACCACCCGAAGCATTTGTGGGAGAAACAGCACAGCATTAAAATTCCCAAGCGCTGCGCTCATTTTCTTTTTTACCCCGTCAAATAATATCTCTTTTCGTAAACGGGATACGCCATTTGAGTTATTCATCCCCTGAATAATTTTCACTTCCATGTGATGCGTACGGTCTGACATCCCACTTGGTGTTGAAACGCTTCGATAACGAATATCTGCAGCAATTCGCGCCGCAGTAAGAGGCTCTTTATTGACCAAGAAATTAATCAATTGGCGGTCGTTTGCAGTCTGAAACGAGACAAAAGTCGCCATATAAAAAATTGCTTCTAATAGACTGGTCTTTCCCTGGGCGTTACCTCCTACCAATAACACCAACCCGCCCGGCACATCGACGTCCAGGCGGGAAAAGTTGCGAAAGTTGGTCAAGTTAAGATGATTAAGTTCCATTCAATAAAAAGCGTACTCCCCAATAATTTACACAAAAACAAGTCATACAGTCGGTATAACTTGTGCTGGCTCTCCTTCCAATTTCCATACGCGTTCGGTACGGTCAATAAATAAGACACCGTTAAGATGATCCACCTCATGTTGAAAGATGCGCGCCAGCCACCCGCTCGACTTGATACGCATTGGTTGACCACGGCGATTCATGCCTTTCACGACGACGCTGATCGAACGATCCACGTCACCAACAAAATCAGGGATTGACAGGCATCCCTCGGTGCCAGTTACTTGCTCCTTCGAGAAGCGGGTGATTTCAGGATTTATAACTATAAAAAGTTTGAGCGGTACAGATTCATCCTCTTCATCACCGAATTCCACAACGATTACGCGTAAAGGCACATCTACCTGCGGAGCTGCCAATCCTACCCCTGGAGCAACTCGCATAGTCTCTACCATATCATCAACCAGAGTCTGCATCTCTTTCCCGAAGTCTGTGACTTTACGCGCTTTTCGATACAATATTGGATCTGGCATCGTAACAATATCTCTTACAGCCACACCTACCTCAAATACTTAATCGTCCTAGATTTCATAATATTTTACTCGGAAATTCTATCACTCCTGGGGGGATCTTCGTTTTCACCCGTAAATCCTGCCTGTTTGTGGTAGATAGCGATCCAATCAGCAATTCGTTCTCTTTCTTTAGCGGCATCAACCTGTTCCTTGCGTTGGCGCAGGTTAGACATGCGGTTGAATATATCGTACTGCACCTGAGCCGGATTGTAGACACTATAGAATAAAAATTTTTCTGTACCTACGTTAATCGTTACTGTGCCATAATTGAACATTAAACCAAATATACCTACTCGGCTATGTTCCAAACTAAGGATATTCTCAAGTGAGGCTGATTTTTTATCCTCGCGTCCCAATGGCTTCCGTTCGATATCAAAAATATGCCCCAAAGTGACTACGTAGATATCGTTACGCCAGTCAATGTATTGATATATCCAAAAGGAGAATACAATGAAGAACACTGCCGCCCACATACCCGAGGTAAAAATATTAATCAGAGAGGATTGAAAAAAATAAAAAAGAACGATCATTAACCCAGCAATCACCAAGGTTTGCAGCCATATCTTTTTGAATAGTACAAACCAGTGCTTTCGATAAGTAATCTTATCCCCGTCCTCATATCGGATTTTTAGAAAATCAGTAAATAATTTCCCGAAGGCTACCGGCTTTTTCTCATGAGTTGAGGTAATTGCCGCTGCTGATTTTGGTTGTGCAGGTTTTTCATCGAAGAGACCCAACCGCTGGCGAATCACCACTTCCATGGTCTCATTTTCATCCTGTTTTTTTATCTCACGCATGCGGGTTTGAAGCCCATTAATATAGGCAACCATCAAACCAGGAGTACGGATTCTCTTCATCTGGATCGCACCGGTATAAGTATTAACGACCACGGTTCCGTAGTCAAAAAATTGGCGTAAACTTGGATATGTATACACATTAGTTGAGAGAATTGTAGATAGTGGGGCTTCTTGACGGCTATCAAATAATAAAATCACCTTTTCTACCGACAGAACCCGCCCGCTCGTTACGACATAGAAGTCATTTCCCCAATCCAGCCAAACCCAAATACCAATAATAAACGACACTGCCACGCCAATCACGCTTATCCCAACAAAAGTGGTGTTTGATGTCCCAATGCTCCACCCAAAGAGCAAGACAAAGGCAATCATAAATACAATCGGAAACAGCAGTTTCAAGAACAGGAAAATTTCGTGCTTACGAACAATAAAATATACCGCTTCATCCTCAACTAACCACTTGTAGCGGTTCTTACGTGCGGATTGGCGAGTGCGCGCAGTCGTAAGTGCAATTGTCCTGATGTCAGGGAATTCTTCTATTAGAATTAAAAATTTCTCTTTCTGCAATCTTATAATTATTGTATCGTTAGCCGAGACAGCTTGTTCCCGTCGCGAATTACCAATTAGAAGGTCTTCACCAAGAAAATCTCCGGGGATCAATTTCCCATATTGTCGTCTTTTTTTCCCCTGCGCTGTACTCAGCAGAATATTGCCACTCAAGAGTATATAGAAGTTATCAGCCGGCTCCCCTTCTGTGTACAACTTCTCTCCGGCTGCGAGATGAACCACATCGAATTCGGATGCTAATCGTGACAACTTCCAATCATCGAGCTCATGGAACAAAAATATCTTCTTTAGAAAATCGAAAATCCCTACCTGTTCGTCAAACATAATATTCGATAATAAGTTTCTCTTTCTTTCTCAGAACCATCAATTGGATCTTAGAAACTATCACTCTAAAATCTCTAAATTTGCCAACGGAACCACATTAACAAGATCGTTTTCCATTAGCACTTCAGCTGCTTGCGTACGGATACCGCTTGGCATCACTGCATACCCAATCAGATTAACCAATCTGCCAATTTGACCTGCATTAGGAGCACGTGTAACTCGCACAGTCTGGTCCGGACAGAAAGACATAATTACATCAGTAGAAGCCTTACCTTCCAGGTGCAGCTTTGGGATGACAATCTCCGGGCGAGTGCCTTTGTAACGATCCCAGCTTTGTGCATTTACACATACAGTATGTCCATTATTACGGGTCAGCAATTCAAACGCAGCAGCATTCATGGGACAATTTTTATAACCCTCAATCAAGATAACAGGCACTTTAATCTCGACTACAGTAGGAATCAAATCGGGTCTCATACTGGCAAAGATCAAGCCTCTCAATGGCAAACTTTCTGCAGTCTTTAATACCTCCTCATCCTCGCAGGTACCAACCGCAACAATTGTTCCACGCAGGCTTGTATCCAATTTGTTGGCAGAGAGTACCTCATCAGACGTATCTGCCCGGACTACTAAATTGCCACTACCAATCAAACCATTGCCCCATACTCCTTGGATCAATGCGCCCGTCGTTTCCACAACAGCTCCACGATTGGAGATTATTTCCACCACATTTCCAGATAGACCTGCTTTTAATTGAAAAGGAATTGTTTCTACTTCATAGAGTATTTTCCCCGTTGCGATTTGGCTCACCCGCCCACTTTCGGGAGCACGTACAACGCGGCGCGATCGACCCACTGGACCGGCAATGATATCTCCTTTCAGTAAGTGCACGCCCTCACCACATTGAAGATGGTGGTCCACTTCCCCAACCGAAACACCTAATCCGCGGGCTATGTTGAGTACGAGGTGTTTAGGATCGAGAATCCCTTCAGCAATTGGGTCCATCGCGTTTACACTTTGCCCCCTGCGTACAAGTATCTTTCCTGGGATTGGTAAAGTGCGCTCGCGGCGAATATTGACAATCGGGGAGATATATCTTGAAGTTGCAAACATTGAAGTCATCCTGCCAGGGCTCTGCGCCATTTGGTCAATAATTCAGACCTCTCATCCCGGTCATCAGGTAGCTTGAGCGGTCTTCCACGGGCATCAATAATTACCCCAAGTTCTCCGCCCATCACTCGCAAAGCCCCACCTCTTCCTGGGGCACCCATCCCAACATCAAATAAATGCAGTGGGTGCAATTGCATGCTAGCCTTTTGCCCCACAGGTAAGGGGATGATTTCCAAATCTCCATACTGAATCTCTAGATTTACATTCTGTCCAGCATCGCGGATCATCTGAAGCCTCAGCACCGGCGTTCCGATCGGTGCTTCCCCGACCGGGGTGATGACCGTACCCAAATGCATGAATGCATCTGTGTCTAAGACATGCACTACCATAAGCTGATTAATGGAAGCAGCTGCACCGAGGGCAGGCAATAAATGATTATGGTCCAATACCAGCGTAGTAGCGCCTGTAGGTTGTAAACTATCAATAAGCATGAGAGCCGTTTGATCCACACTCGGAGATTGAGTTAAAATACTCCCCGTAGCAATAATGGGTTCGAACCAGGGGAGAAGATGCTTTGTGTATTTAAATTCTCTATCCGGGAAACGTTCGAATGTCTTTTTTATAGCGCCTCGTATCACTTGGCGGGCGACTGCCTGTTCAATCGCTAAATCCTTCTCCTCAACGGGCAAACTCGATGGATAGAGAGATTTATTGAATAAATAATTGCGCACATCGTCATCAGCAATGTCAAGTGATATCCAGCGAGTAATATCCGAAAGAGGCATATTAGTGAGCAACTCATCCAGATTGCTCCCCAGACCGAATTCCGGGCAAACGTTTAACACAAGACTCCCACAAAACGATGCCGCGATTGTTGTCGCTGAAGCTCCGATGTCAATCCCCAAAACGCCTTTGTTTGATTCAAGCGTCATACTCAGGAAGCGAATGATGCGGCTGAAAGCCTCTGATGTTGGTATGATGTCAGCGCCTGCCCAACTGGCTAGCTCGGCAACTCCAGGTATTTGGCGCTTACGAATATTGACGAATATTTTTTCGACTTCAGCCTGAGCTGTGTTCAATTGTTCCACATCAATAGAAGGGTGCAGATTAGGAGCTAGATGTAAATTCGCACTTTTCCCTAATAAAGACCTGATATCGCCTTGAATTGACTGGTTTCCAGCAAATAGAACCTCGGGCTTATGTTCATTGGTCAACAAAGAGCATGCTAAACCCACCGGCTCTGCTAATCTTTGCACAGATGACACACCGCCATCATCAAAGCCACCAACAATCACGATTAAATCCGGTCGAATACGTAAAATTGAATCAAGACGAACTTCTGTGGCTCGCCTGTCATTCAGGCTCATAACATCCATCACACGGCTGTATGTTGTCTTCACCAAACGGCGGGCACTTTCTATATCAATTTTCTCAATTAAGCCAACGATTACGACTTCAACAGGTGGTCCAGCAGATAATGTAACAGCAAAGGCGTCTATCCCTACTCCATCTGGCGTACTCGGCAAAACGAGCTGCCCATCTTCTCCGAAAAATGCACGCCCAGATATGGCGACTAATTGATCGATTGCGGCGCGCACGCCATCTTGAACGTTATATTGATGAACACCAAAAGAAGTGGGCGAAATTCCAGACGCAATAAATCGATAATGTCCTTCTACGACGTCGAACAACAATGCCCTAGTTGATATTTCTCCTACGTCTACGATCAAAATTGAATTGGCGTCCATGATCTCAGTTAGCGGTTAGACAGCCACTATAGCTGGAAGAACAACAGAATAAAATTTACCGAGAACGTCATCCGCTCTACAAAAGCGGTCATAGAGGCGATATAAACACCGGCAAATAACACACCAAATGTGATTGCAATGAAAATCTGACCAATCCGGGCAACAGCACTTATCCAGGCTGCCCTTTCTGGGTGGCGGTCGTGGATGTTTCGAGCTCCAAAATGAAAAAAGATTAGTGCAGAAATTGTGCCTACCAGAATAACTACTGCATTGGATATTTGCACCCAAACTGGGCTGCTGTTCCCAAATAAACCGGGGAAATCAAACAAGTTGATCGAAGCCAGCACCTGGGGGAACAACGTACCCAGTACGGCTCCACCAATTACGGTTGCCGCTCCAACGCCTACCAAATACGCCACTACAGGGCTGCCCCACCCCGATAAACGCGGGAAAGTTTTCATGAAAAGTAAGATACTCAAAACCAGGGCCAATAACGCAAAAAATCTTTCCGCTTGAGAGCCGCCAATTATTGGGACCACAATTTCGGGCAGTAGAACGTTATACCAGGTCATAACTGTAGCATACCCTGCCGCTACACCCACGAACACATGTATCGCAAACCGGAACAGCAGATTATCGCCAAAGATAAAACTGAAGATAATTAGTGTTAAACCGAAACTCAATACGGTACCGAGAAGGTCAAGATTATTGAGATCAAATACACTCATTCCAATCCATCTCCACCGGTTTACTCAGGTTTGCGAGTGTTTAGTGACTTTCCTGCGTACATCACTGCACCGATTAGCATTAACAGCCCACCCACTATCAGGGCCAGATTTAATGAACTCCAATACATACTGGAAAAACCAGCTTGAGCGTTTGAATTTAAATAAAAAGCACCCACCCCAAATCCGGATACAAGCCCCTGAATTTGACTGGGTTCAGAACCATAATAAGGTCGCACGAGAGGCTCAGCCTGCCTGCTTACAACCAGAATAATGGGGGTATTTCCCAACTTCGGCTGAACTTGTTCAACCCAGGAACGAGCTCTATCGGGGTTCTCTGTCGCAACGACAACGAGGTCAAAATCGGATAGAGAAGAAATATTTTGCAGGGGGGGGCTGTACCAGACGGCGTTGCCGTCCAAATCATACGGCATGACCTGGGGTGGTGCTTCCGCAAAGTTAAGCAGTCCAATAGGACCACCCGGTATGTAACCTAGATTAGTGTAGTTTTTGGAAGATTCATATTGATAGCCGCCCCCTTGATTTAAGAACATCAATAATCGCTCCGCCTGGACTGGACCAGTGGGCACAGTGGAAACCAGCACAAGATAGAAATCCTTCATCATCATGCGATCAACAACCGACGCTAATGAAGCATCCATCTCGGCGGATAAGCCTGGTTCATAATCAATAGATAGCAATACTGTTGCCCCATCAGATATACTCTCGATCAACTGGTTGGCGGAAACCGAATCACGTGAGACCTGGGGTGTTATGCTCACTGGCACTCTGGTTGATAAAGGCAAAAGAATGGATACCAGCAAAAAAACCGCAATACCAATTCTCAGGATGTTGTTAGAAGCCGACTTGGAACGTGTTACTTCGGGCTGCGGCTCTATTTCTCCGTTTATCATTTGATCAAGCAGCGAGACTTGTGTTTCCTGTGCTTCCGTCACCTGAAGCTTGATCGATCGTCTCACCGGCTCGTGGATAAAAAATGGGTCTAATTCTGCTGGCAGAACACCTTCAACACCAACTAGGGGTCC
Source organism: uncultured bacterium (assembly GCA_965603285.1). Taxonomy (GTDB): domain Bacteria; phylum Chloroflexota; class Anaerolineae; order Anaerolineales; family UBA4823; genus JAUWPO01. The sequence continues at coordinate 7,866 of CBFDCK010000023.1, read as the reverse complement.
GGCTTGCTCCTCTCTAGTATGCTCTTCTTGCTCTTCTTTGACGAGTTTTGGTTGATCCTTATCTTCCACCTCCCGATCGCTTTGGTCGTCAGTCGGTTCGTCTCCATCTTCTTGAGAATCCTGCAAGAGGGACTTTTCTGCCACATCGTCAGAGGTTTTATCATCTAGAATCATATCAGCCAACCAGTCAGGGGTTTTTTCCTCTTGCCCCGGCTCATTATCTGAGCTGCTGTCCTGGTCTGATTGTTCTGCAGTGCTTTTCTGCACTTCCCCACTCTTATCGAACTCCTTACCATCTTCAGGCGAAGTTTCGGTATTGGGTTTAATATCATCAGACATAGTTACCTTCCATACGGTCGGTCAGATCCCATTAAGATTCGCATCCCGGTAGCAATTGTCCCCAAGGCCACTCCCAGGAGTATTCCACGGGCTCCTCCCACAGCCGGTACTTGCGTAATCCAGGTACGAAGTTCACTCAACCCAGGAATCATAAATCCCTGAAAAGACACTGTTCCAAGAATCACAATTAAAACTGTTGCCATAAATAGAAATGAAAATAAATTAAGACCCCGCTTTAGTAAACGTATGCCCGTGTAAGTTAAAACAACCGTCAGGACCGCAATGAGACTGCTGGCAACAGGGATTTGGATATTGCTGAAAATCCAGAGGGAGGGTGTTGAGGTTGGGCCGAAATAACCCACAACAATAATTGTAACTAAAAGTGAAATTATTAAGATAAGGCTGTAAACCCCGCCTGGCTGCCTGTTTTGAAATTTTTTCCAATGCACTTGCACCAGGTTCACAACACCCACAATCAGCGCAACCGCGATAAAGATTACAGCGTAATGAAGCAACATAATTCGCAAATTCTTCAAGACCGGCAGCTCAATAAAATATCCAACCAGGACGATAATCCCGGTAATCACCGCTATGGCAACGACGATTGAAGTCCTTAACTGCCTCACAAAACACCTGCCAATTTTAAAGCTCCTGCGACCAATATGACTGCCACGATTACCCAGCGCAAGAAATCCTGGGCATGCAGGCTGGCAACATGCATCGTGCTCGCTTGAATATATGCGCCACTAGCATACAATTCTTCGCCTACCAACAAATCTTCAGTAGATGCATACCCAACCGCCTGAGCTGTGATGTTATCGCTTCCAGCGACCGTAAGAATCCCTCGGCGCTCACCAGCATCAGCCAGGAGAGCAATTTCACTGTTAAAATGCCCCATCAGTATATTTGTCGAAACTTGTTGATCTAAGATAACCGGCAAGGTTCCGGCAATATAGGACCCAGGCGTCAATCCGCTCACCTGCCCAGAAGTTGGTTCATATTCTTCCCTTACGCCAACTTCATCGTATACACTCCTGATGCTATCGCGAGAAAGGACCCCTATAGTTCCATCTCCACTGGTCGCGACTGGTGGGCGATCACTGAGACCCGCGATACGATAGAGGCGTTTTAACAAGCTCAAACCTGCCAATGCTGACCCGCCTTGTATGTAATTGATACCACCGCTGCCTAGCGATAAATGCAATCTCTGACCGAATTCTACCGCCAGATTGATCGACCGTTTTAGTTTTGAATAAGTAGGAATTTCCCGTAATAACGGCTCGTCACGACGGCGAACGACTATTGCGCTGATGATCATCATAAAAAAGAATATCAACACAAAACCAAGCCCCAGTATGCCGCTATCCACAATATAAAATAAATATACATAATTCACTATGGGGTTACCTCTCTAAGATAAGTAAGGAAAGCCCGCGTTTGCTTTTTATCCTCTAATAAACGAGCCAAAGCTTCAACATGATATTCAGGCATTGCTATATTGAGAAGCGGCTGTCCGAAATAAACAACCTGGGCGCCTACGATGGTGAGTGGACCGGCTGCCTCCAGAAAGGAAGCAACCAAATCTTTAACCCCCCACCCATGCAAGATGCGTGCCCACACTCGCCATATATCCTGGTCTGGATACATGCTCACAGTATAGCATAATTGAGAATATGACAGGTTGCGTTGATTTTCGTGCCATAAATAACTAACAAGGGAGGTGAATAAGGAATAAACTTGTAAATAGTGAAAAGGATCACCGTTGTGATCTTTTCTTTTATCGATTAAAATCACCTACTAACTAGATGAAATAAAATGATATTTGGAGTAATTAAAATGAAACGAACGATAAGAACAATAGATGGTAACGAAGCAACTGCTTACGTCGCCCATAAACTCAGCGAAGTGATCGCTATTTACCCCATCACCCCTTCTTCGTCGATGGGTGAATTGGCTGATGAGTGGTCGGCGAAAGGAAGGACGAATATTTGGGGTACGGTACCGCTTGTCATGGAAATGCAAGCGGAAGGCGGCGCAGCGGGAGCTGTTCACGGGGCTCTACAAACGGGTTCTTTAACGACAACCTTCACGGCTTCACAAGGGTTGCTCTTAATGATACCTAATATGTACAAGATTGCCGGGGAGCTGACGTCCACTGTGTTTCACGTTTCCGCCCGGTCAGTTGCAGCGCAAGCACTGTCGATCTTTGGCGACCATTCTGACGTGATGGCTACACGCGCCACAGGTTTTGCATTGTTAGCTTCCGGTTCAGTTCAGGAAGCTCACGACATGTCTTTGATCGCCCATGCTGCCACTTTAGAATCAAGAGTTCCATTCATTCAATTCTTTGATGGCTTCCGTACTTCTCATGAAATAAGCAAAATTGAACAGTTGTCAGATGAAGACATGCGGGCGATGATCGATGATAGCTATGTTCATGCTCACAGGTCACGTGCGCTATCCCCTGACCACCCCGTTATCCGAGGCACAGCCCAGAACCCTGACGTCTTCTTCCAGGCACGTGAAACAGTAAATCCTTACTATTCTGCCTGTCCAGACATCGTCGAGAGGACCATGAATAAATTCTCTGACATTGTAGGCAGGGAATACCATCTCTTCAACTATGTCGGTGCACCGGACGCCGAGCGTGTTATCATCATCATGGGGACCGGAGCCGAAACTGCTGGAGAAACAGCAGAGTTCCTGGCAGACAAAGGAGAAAAAGTTGGCGTCCTCATAGTACACCTCTACCGTCCCTTCTCAATAAACCATTTCTTGCAGGCTTTACCATCCACTGTAAAAATAATCACCGCGCTCGACCGCACAAAGGAACCCGGTGCAGTTGGAGAACCTTTATATATGGATATCGTCACGGCAATTGTTGAAGGTGATTTTAAGGGTGACAAGCCAGACGTAATCGGTGGTCGTTTTGGCTTATCCTCAAAAGAGTTCACGCCAGCAATGGTCAAGGGCGTCTTCGACGAGATGGTCAAATCCGAACCGAAGAATCACTTCACCATTGGCATCACAGACGATGTCACACACACTAGTCTGGATTACGACCCAACCTTTCACATCGAAATGCCCGAGACCATCCGGTGTGTGTTTTGGGGCTTAGGCGCAGATGGAACGGTCGGCGCAAATAAAAACTCGATAAAAATTATTGGGGAAGAAACCGATAACTACGCTCAGGGCTACTTCGTTTACGACTCACGTAAATCAGGAGCGAGAACGATTTCACACCTTCGTTTTGGTCCAAACCCGATCCACGCTCCTTATCTGGTAAGTCAGGCAAATTTCGTCGCCTGCCATCAATTTTCCTTCCTGGAAAGATATGATGTACTTAAGTACGCCATGCCTGGAGCAGTGTTCCTACTCAATAGTATTTATGGGCCGGATGATGTCTGGGACAATCTTCCGCACGAGACACAAGAAGCGCTTATTGAAAAGAATCTGCGTTTTTATGTCATCGACGCTTATGATGTGGCCAACAAAACCGGCATGGGTACTCGCATTAACACCATTATGCAAACATGCTTTTTCGCGATCAGCGGTGTGCTGCCGCGTGAGCAAGCTATTGTCGAAATCAAACGCGCCATCAAAAAAACCTATGGTAAGCGCGGCGAGGCCGTCGTTCAACGCAATTACGCTGCTGTTGACAACGCTTTAGAGAACCTCCATGAAGTTAAAGTGCCATCAGAAGCGACAAGCACACTGACACGCCGCCCTCCGATAGCTGAAGAGGCACCCGAGTTTGTGCGTGAAGTGCTGGGTACGATAATCGCCGGCGATGGAGATAGTCTTCCGGTCAGTTTGCTGCCCGAAGACGGCACTTTCCCCACCGGGACTACTCAATGGGAGAAAAGGAACATCACCCTGGAAATCCCTGTATGGGAGCCAGACCTCTGCATTCAATGTGGCAAATGTGTCTTTGTTTGCCCACACGCTGTCATCCGTGAAAAAGTGTACGACCCATCATTATTGGAAGATGCACCCGACAATTGGCTGGCTGTGGATGCACGTTGGAAAGAATTCTCAGACAAGAAATACACCCTTGCTGTTGCACCTGAAGACTGCACTGGATGCGGTTTGTGCATTGAGGTTTGTCCAGCGAAGGATAAAAGCCAAGTTGGGCGTAAAGCCATTAACATGGCTCCCCAACCGCCCATTCGCGAGCGTGAAAGAGAAAATTGGGAATACTTCCTCACTCTTCCCGAGGTCGACCGTACTCAAATCAGCTTGAAAACGATTAAGAATTCACAACTCTTACAACCTCTGTTCGAGTTCTCAGGCGCCTGCGCTGGATGTGGCGAAACCCCCTATGTCAAATTGCTCAGCCAATTATTCGGTGATCGAATTGTTGTAGCAAATGCTACCGGTTGTTCTTCAATATATGGAGGCAACCTACCGACAACACCTTGGTCGCAGAACGAGGATGGACGTGGACCCGCATGGTCCAACTCGCTGTTTGAAGACAACGCCGAATTTGGGTTAGGTATGCGCCTAACCATTGATAAGCAAACAGAATACGCCCACGAGCTTCTCCCAAAACTCGCCGATGTGATAGGTGAAAGTCTTGTGGATGAATTGCTTAACGCTGACCAAATCACCGAAGCTGGCATCCAACAGCAACGCGCGCGGGTCTCAATACTCAAGGAGAAACTGGGTGCCGTGGATGATCCCCGCGCCCGAGACTTACTCAGTCTGGCGGACATATTGGCACGAAAGAGTGTCTGGATCCTCGGTGGGGATGGCTGGGCATATGACATCGGTTATGGAGGTCTGGATCATGTCCTTGCTTCGGGACGCAACGTAAATGTGTTGGTTTTGGACACTGAAGTATATTCAAATACCGGAGGGCAAGCATCAAAAGCCACCCCGCGTGCCGCAGTCGCCAAATTTGCAGCTCAGGGTAAGGGTATCCCCAAGAAAGACCTTGGTATGATCGCGATGGCTTACGGTTACGTCTACGTAGCCCAGATAGCTTTCGGCGCCAGTGACCAGCAAACATTGAATGCCTTCCTGGAAGCAGATGCCTACGATGGACCCTCCTTGATCATAGCTTACAGCACCTGCATCGCTCATGGATTCGATCTCCGCAACGGTCTGGATCAGCAAAAACTGGCAGTGAAATCAGGTGCATGGCCTTTGTATCGCTTCAATCCTGCCCTGATTAAACAGGGAAAGCATCCTTTACACATCGACTCCAAGAAACCGACAATCCCAGTAAGTGAGTATGCATACAACGAAACACGCTATAGAATGCTCTTACAGAGCAACGAACAGCGCGCCGAAGCTTTAATGAAACTGGCACAGCAAGACGCTGAAAAGCGTTGGAATCTGTACCGCCAAATGGCAGCCATGCATTACAGCGAACCAAAAGAAGGCGAAAGCTGAGAAGAACCATATTGGAAGAAGGGATAAGGGTGTCTGTGATTGCCCTCATCCCTCACAAAAAATAAACCAGTAATTACAAAGGGAATGAAAAATGGGTGATCTTACAACAACTTATCTCGGATTGGAGCTCAAGAACCCGCTTGTAGCTTCTTCTTCACCATTGTCGCAGAATATCGAAACCATCCAGCAGTTAGAAGAAGTTGGTGTTTCAGCGATTGTTATGTACTCCCTGTTCGAGGAACAGATTATGCGGGAAAGCATGAAGCTCGACGAGGACTTAATGCGCGGCACCGATTCCTTCGCTGAAGCGCTGGATTACCTGCCTTCGTTTGGTCAATACACAATAGGACCTGACGCCTATGTCGATCATTTACGCAATGTCAAGCAGGTTGTCAATATTCCCGTGCTTGGTAGTTTGAACGGTGTTTCAACAGGTGGCTGGATCGATTACGCCCAGAAAATTGAGGATGCTGGCGCAGACGCCTTGGAGCTAAATCTGTATTATCTACCAACGGATATTGAATTGTCTAGTACCGAGTTGGAAGACCAATATATCACTCTTGTGCGCGATGTGCGTGATCGTATCAGCATTCCTATTGCAGCAAAATTAAGTCCTTTTTATACAGCTCTACCAAACTTCGCACTTAGGTTAACCGAGACCGGCGTCAATGGACTTGTATTGTTCAATCGTTTCTACCAACCGGATTTCGATTTGGAAGAATTAGAGGTTGTGCCCAATCTCACGTTAAGCACTTCACACGAATCGCGTGTGCCCCTGCGCTGGATCGCTATCCTTTATGGGCGCATTACTGCTGACCTCGCCCTGACGAGTGGCGTGCATAATGCTGAAGATGTATTAAAAGCCGTCATGGCGGGAGCGTGCGTGACCACAATTGCGTCTGAATTTTTGAAAAATGGTATTGGCAGAGCTGCTGAAATACTTACCGAATTGAATACCTGGATGAGGGAACACGAATACGAATCTATCACTCAGATGAAGGGCAGCATGAGCCAACAAGCTGTAGCCGAACCGAGCAAATTTGAACGCGCTAATTACATGAAAGTATTAAGCTCGTACTAGGTTATTGACGCTGTTTATCTGTACTGCTGACAATTAATAAGAGCCTCCCGAAAAATTACTATTCGGGAGGCTCTATCATTTAATAAGCGAAATCCGGAGTAAATAGCTTAGCGTCCAGGAACGATTAACATAACAACGACGAAGAAACCGCAAATTTTATTGCTCTAGATCCTAACTTTTTTTTTCGGGAACCCTACTAAACTGCTTTTTGTAACGGTAAGTAATTCGCCCGCGAGACAAGTCATATGGTGAAACTTCAACCTGCACTCGATCTCCCAGCAGAATCCGGATGTAATATTTCCGCATTTTTCCCGAAGGATATGCTAAAACCTCATGATCGTTATCCAGGCGGACTTTAAACTGCGTTCCCGGTAAGGCTTCAATAACCGTACCTTCAAGCTGGATTTTTTCCTCCTTAGCCATCTTCTCCTCCAAATCCCTGAATAAAATTACATAAGGATTTTCTTACTTCCATTAGCATTTGATTCTATTTTAATAGCGCCTGGGTATATCACGACGCTTCATGCGCCGAATTGCTTTCTTCTTGTTGATGCGACGTAATTCGCTTTTTGAAATAAACCATCGCTTGCGGCGCACGGTACTTAATATGCCACTCTTAGCGACTTTTTTGCGGAAGCGCCGTAAGAGCTGTTCCTGCGATTCATTGGATCTTAAAGTAACTGTTGCCAAACCTCTCACCTCCTTTTGGTTAGTACAATGAATGTGATTTTAGAGCTAAATAATTACAATTTGACCATGTACCTTTAGATTAATCAGGTGAAATAACAAACTCGACTGGCAGTCGCGGCTCAGCCGAGCAAAATAAAGCCCAATTAAATTCCATTTTAATCAATCGACTATACGCTCTCTCCTTGTCGCTATTCACCTATAGCATCGGTATAAGAGCAAGCCCACGACTTCTACTCATTATAGCCGAATATAAAATATCCGTCAATTGTTTATTAACCAATTGTTTAAGGATCAATTAAATTAGAAAATCTCTTGGCAATGACCTACTCTCCCAGGGGGCTGCCCCCCAAGTACCATCA
>CBFDCK010000022.1:0-30000 GCA_965603285.1 uncultured bacterium | reverse complement strand
ACGGGGTGCTGGCAATAAAACCGGCCAATATGACCTATGAGGAAGCCGCTGCTGGCGTTGCTTCTGGGGCATTAACCGCATTGCTTTCCCTTAGAAATATGGGGAATATTCAGAGTGGACAAAAAGTTCTTATCTATGGTGCTTCTGGAAGTGTAGGTACTTTTGCGGTACAGCTTGCCAAGCACTTTGGGGCGGAAGTTACCGGGGTATGCAGTACCACGAATTTAGAATTGGTGAAATCTCTGGGAGCTGATAAGGTAATTGATTACACAAAAGAGGATTTTACAGAAAGAGGAGAGCTTTATGATTTCATCTTTGATGCCGTAATAAAACTCTCGAAATCAAAATGCAAGAAAGCACTAACTCCGAACGGGACATACGGGCGGGCAGGTGATACGGGGACAGGAAAGCTAAGTGCTGAAAATTTAATTTTCCTCAAAGAGCTTATTGAGGCGGGAAAGATAAAATCGGTCATAGATAGACGCTATCCGTTGGAACAAATGGTCGAGGCTCATAGGTATGTCGAAACAGGGCACAAGAAAGGGAATGTAGTCATAACTGTGGATCATAATAATAAAACCTGACATGGCTCGCCGCGTTGAAATTAGCCGTGCTTGTGGCTGTGCTGAGCGGCTTTTATCCCTCACTCATCGGAGCCTTCAAGCACCGGTAGCGATTGACAGCCACGGACTGCACCAAAAATTATCCCCCTGAATAACACCTTCGGGGTATGACACTAATACCACCAGGCTGCATTACTGTAAGCGTAAGATTTCACCAATCTCGGAATAGTCAAAAAGGAGAAAATACGAAGACAACCAAAGAAAAAATGAATCCTAATAAGACCGCAAGAATTGCAGGGTTCCTGTATCTAATTCTCATAGTTAGCGGTATCTTCAGCTATATGTTTGTTAGCTCCAGTCTTATTGTGCCCGGAGATACCGCAACAACAATCAATAATATCATGGCTTCTGAATCGCTATTCCGAAGCGGTATTGTTAGCTGGCTAATCAGCGAGACGGTCTTTATATTGTTGGTTTATGTTTTATACAAGTTGCTCAAACCAGTTAACAAAAACCTTGCTGCGCTTATGGTTATGTTCGTTCTGGTCGCTGTCTCTATCGCGTTCATCAATGAGCTTAACAAATTTGCTGCCCTGTTACTATTGAGTGGTGCTGATTACTTGACAGCATTCGCAGCAGATCAGTTGCATGCTCTGGTCATGTTATTTCTTGATTTGCACGAATATGGAGTTCATATCAACAGTATGTTTTTCGGTCTTTGGCTATTACCCCTTGGTTATTTAGTTTTCAAGTCGGGTTTCCTTCCCAGAATTTTGGGCATCTTGTTGATGATTGGATGGTTTGGATATATGCTAGAATTTTTTACATTCTTTCTTTTTCCCGACTTCAATGCAGCAATTCAACCGGTTTTCCAGATTACGGGAATTGGGGAATTCTTATTTCCCTTGTGGCTTTTGATTAAGGGTGTAGACGTCGAAGAGTGGGAAAAACGTGCTCTTGAATCTGCCTGAATATAACCCATGCCGAAGGGATAGGGACTTCGTTAACTTGGAACATAACATCAAAACCTGACAAAGTGCTGCACCTGCCGCTATTCCGCTGCACTTCATAGCGGTCGGGTGAGCCTGGTCGTTAGGAGGATTACTCATGAAAGCAATTGTATGGACAAAATACGGACCGCCGGATGTTCTTCAGCTCCAAGAAGTAGAAAAACCTGCTCCCAAGGAGGATGAAGTACTGATCAAAATATATGCGACGACAGTAACAGCAGGGGACTGTGAGGCTCGAAGTCTAAAATTCCCTAAATTCCCTCTCTTGTTGGGGCTCTCCATGCGAATATATGTGGGTCTCATAAGACCAAAAAGAATAACGATACTAGGGCAGGAGCTAGCCGGGGAAGTTGAAGCCATTAGCAAAGATATAACCCAATTTAAGGTTAGTGACCCAGTTTTCGGGATTATCTGGAATTTGAGTTTTGGTGGTGCAAATGCCGAAGCACGCCGGTAAGCCGAAACCGGACACAAAAAGGGGAACGTAGTCATCACTGTGGAACATAATTGTGAATGAAAATCTGTACCACTGATGCATTACCTCATTTGTAGGCGATAAGCGTAGTAACGCGCTCTTCACAAGTGAAACAAGTCGTAGAAATGTAACGCTGTTTATTTTCATTCAAAAAGGAGTGATTAAAATGTAAGTCTGAAATCCAAAAACTGAAATTTTGAGTAAAAACAATAGTCTAGCAGTTCATAACTTTTCTAAAAAAAGGAGACGAAAAATGAATTCAGAAAAAAAGTCTGCAACAATCTTGGAAGATGTGAAGGTAAATGTTAAAACAAAGCTTTCAATATTGTGGGCAACATTAATGTTTATATACATATATGTGGATATTTTTAGATTTTTTCAACCGGGAGAATTAGAGCATATATTAGAGGGTAAAGTATGGATATTTGAGATTACTCAAACATGGGCCTTGTCGGCGATGATAATGATGACGATTCCGAGTCTTATGGTTTTCCTGTCCCTGATATTGAAGGCAAAAGTGAATCGCTGGGTAAACATCATTATGGGTGTATTACATATTGCGATTGCGATAGGAAATGTAATAGGAGAGACTTGGGCTTATTATATATTTGGTGGTGTTGTCGAAGTTGTGCTTCTTTTACTAATTGTCTGGTATGCATGGAAGTGGCCTACACAGGATGCATGAGCCTATTCCATTCATTTTTAATCCACTCAGTGGAAAGTAGTAATAACCTTGGAACATAGTACCAAAACCTAATCACGTATTTTGTTTAAATATCTGGAAATCGATAAGCAGAAAGGATTGATGCTATGATAAAGGAAAAATATTTAACTGTACGTTGGAATAATTTTCTTTCGCTGGTAGGGGGACTTATCTTACTAGTTTAAGTTGTATTTGTTTTATCAACTTCGGTTTTGTCGAACAGGGCAGCCTTTATCGGCCTTGTTGTTATCGGGGTGGTTTACTGAACGGTTGTTGAGCAGCATACAAACATGCGGTTCGCATGGCTTCGGAAAAACTCTGCTAACGGCGTTTCAGTCAAACCAGGCTTCACTAACCGGCTTATCTACGTTGCTTACAATGTCGTCTATTGGGTGCCAATTTTACTTCCCTTACTAGGGATAATCGATTACAGTACGGGCTTTATTGTATTGACCGTTGTTCTTGTAACAAGACTTGGTGCAAATCTGTATAGGAACAATGTCCTCACACTGGAGCAGGCAGAAGTTTTTCCCCTGCGATCACCGTGAATAGTTGTGAATTAAATTTGGAACTTTCAAATCATAATAAATCAGGTGGTAACTCATGAAAGCGGTCATATGCAATAAATACGGACCACCGGAAGGTCTGGTGCTCAAAGAGGTGGGAATGCCTGCTCCCAATGTGGATGAAGTACTGATAAAAATATATGCAACAACAGTAACATACGGGGATGCAAAGCTTCGAAGTCTCTCATTCCCCCTCAGAATTGTGTTTGGTCTCTTTTTTGGTCTCAGAAAAAATAAAATCTTGGGGCATGAGTTAGCCGGGGAAATTGAAGAAGCAGGCAAAGATGTAAAACTATTTAGGAAAGGTGACCAGGTGTTTGCATCTACTGGTTTTGATTCTGGTGCTTATGCTGAATACATATGTCTACCTGAAGGCGGGATGATAGCAATAAAACCGGTGAATATGAGCTATGAGGAAGCCGCCGCTGTTCCTGTTGGGGGGAGTACAGCAGTGGATATTCTTAGAACGGGAAATATCCAGAGCGGACAAAAAGTTCTTATCTATGGCGCTTCTGGAAGTGTAGGTACATGTGCGGTACAGCTTGCCAAGTACTTTGGGGCAGAAGTGATCGGGGTATGCAGTACTGCGAATTTAGAAATGGTGAGATCTCTGGGAGCCGACAAGGTCATTGATTACACTCAAGAAGATTTCACCAAAAACGGTGAGATCTATGATGTTATTTTTGACACTGTTCGCAAGATTTCACATTTAAAATGTAAAAATTCGTTGAAGGAAAATGGATTCTTTCTCTCCAGTAGTTCCTCAACAAGTGAAAAAGCTGAAAATCTAATATTCCTCAAAGAGCTTATTGAGGCGGGGAAGATAAGAACGGTCATAGATAGAAGCTATCCGCTGGAACAAATTGTCGAGGCTCACCGGTATGTCGAAACAGGGCACAAAAAGGGAAATGTTGTCATAACTGTGGAACATAATAGCAAAACCTAACAAAGCGCTGCGCCTACCGCTATGAAGCGCAGAGGAATAGCGGTCGGGCGAGCTTGGTCGTTAGGCAGCATAAGAGTTGAGAAAGTTCTATCAGAGAGGAACTAAGATGATTGCTCAAATCCCAAAGTCGCATAGAAACTTGATAGATAATGCATACTGTGTAGCATTAACAACCGTTATGCCTAACGGACAACCTCAGACAACTCCAGTCTGGTGTAATAGCGAAGGGGATTATGTGTTGATCAATACAATGCGGGGATTTCGCAAGGAAAAGAACATAAGGAAGAATTCGAAAGTGACAATACTGGCATATGACCCTCAGAATCCTTTGTATAATATCGAAATTCGTGGCACAGTAGCCGAGATGACTGAAGAAGGTGCATTGGAACACTTAGACAATCTCACGCAATTGTATTTGAAAAAGCCAGGAGCGAAATTCTTTGGTGATTCAGTGCCAGAGGAGCTGCGGGCTACACACACTCCTATTCTCGTCAAGATTATTCCAAACCGTATTAGAGTGGAGGGGTAAAACGAAATGGCTGTCACGATACCTGATTCACACTATGATTTATTAACAGAACCAGTGCATGCAGTGCTGACGACGATGATGCCAGACGGCACACCGCAGTCGAGCATCGTGTGGGCGGATATTGATAAGGAATATGTTTTGGTAAACACTACACTTGAACGGCAAAAAGGTCAGAATATGCTTGGCAATCCAAAAGTATCCATGCTTATTATTGATCCAATAGATTCAAGTCGTTGGATTGAAATCCGTGGTATGGCCGTCGAGTTTGTCGAGGACGGTGCTGAAACCCATGCCGATAAACTCACACAGCTATATACAGGTAAACAACGTTTCTATGGTGATATTTACCCGGTTGAGCAGAAGCAAAATGAGACTCGAGTGATTTGTATAATTGAGCCAAACAAAGTATCGCTTGATGCAATTTTCAGATAGAATCAAGAATTGAGAGATAGAAGGAAAAAGCGGCCCAACCCCGCTCGCACCAGACCGGGCTGTCGCAGCGATGAAGCCGCGAGCGGTTGGGAGGCTACATTGAGAGTTGTTGAGGGTGTCGGGCATGGGCCGCCACGCGGCTCAGCTCCAAACGGTTAGGTGCAAACATCAGCCTTTATCATTGAAAACCATTAAACGAGGAACAACTAGAAGAGATGGGAGCGTGTAAAAATGGAATGTCCAATTGATGGAACCACACTTGAAACACACACAGTTCACTCAATCAATATTGAAGAATGTGTCCAGTGCAGAGGGCTTTGGTTTGAAGAAGGCGAACTTCGTAAAGCCAAGGACGAGTCGGATCCCGATCTAGACTGGCTTGACTTTGATCTTTGGTCTGATCAGGAGTCATTTATAGCTGATTGGTCATCCCGAAAGTGCCCACAATGTGGAAAGAACATGGCGACGATTTCTTACGCTGCAACAGGGGTGACAGTAGATTACTGTGCTGAAGGGCATGGGATATGGCTCGATAAAGGGGAGTTCCAGGCCATCATTGAAGCGCTTGAAGCTGAAGTTAGTTCGAAGACCGTCTCTGGCTATGTCTCATCATCCTTGGATGAGGCCATGGAGCTTTTTACTGGAGATGAGGGGTTTATATCCGAATGGAAAGATCTTCTTACAGTCGTGCGTTTGCTTCAATACCGAGTACTCGTCGAAAACCCAAAGGTAGCAGAGTTGTTAATCGCTCTTCAGTCAACAAGTCCTTTTAAATAAGGATATTGGGTAGAGCCTAACCAGTCGCCAGACTGTGTGAAAAGACCGGAATTTTTCCGATGGGATATTTTTTCTCCCACTTCGGGCTTATTAATAGCAAATTATTGGGACGACGTCCAAATTTTTCTGCGTTGTTTATTGTTCTCGTCCCACTTTTCAAATTCGCTTAGAGTTTTCACACAATCTCTTGCTGCAGCCGACCCCGCGGACATAGCGATTTGGCAACATCGATTCTGGAATGGGAAACTTGAAAAGCAAGTGTAGTCCCAAGCGGGGCGGCTGAGCTCAAAGCCGTTAGAATGCAATTGAGAGTCATCTAAGTAAATGTAATACTTGTTATGCGGCATAATAAGGATTATGCGGCACATTAAGGATTGTGCTTAAATCTATGATCAAACACGAAGAGCACATAAAGAGAACCTATCAATTAGCAAAAAGTGCCCAAGAAAAGGGAAACCATCCTTTCGGTGCTTTATTGGTAATTGACAACAGAGTAGTGTTTACTGCTGAAAATTCAGTAATTACTGACAATGACATTACCAGACATGCAGAACTTAATTTAGTCAGTAAGGTAACTCAGGAATTGGATCCTGAGTCATTGAGTCAAAGTATTCTGTATACAAGTACAGAACCATGCGCAATGTGCACCGGTGCCATATTCTGGGCGGGGATATCTAATATTGTGTATGGTTGTTCATCAGTTGTGTTGGGTGAAATTGCTGGTGGATCCTTTGTTGTTCCCTGTCGCGATCTGTTGAAATATGGGAAAAGGCAAATAAGTGTTGTAGGACCAGTATTAGAAGATCAAGGAGCTGCTGTCCACCGCAATTTTTGGAAAGTTAGTGAGTGAGAATCATTAGATATTTCTGGAATCGCTCGATCTTGAAAATTTCACCCTCATCATCGGCGACTGGGGCGGTCCGATTGGGCTTTCGTATGCTATCAACCATCCTGAGAAAATCAAGAATATTGTTGTCACCAACACCTGGCTATGGTCTGCGAAAGATGATTGGTACTACCAGGCTTTTAGCGGTTTTGTCGGCGGGGCGATTGGCGCGCCACCTGCGCGTACACTCTAGGATATGATCCGCGGCGATCTCAACAAAAACCTTCCGCGGATTGAATTGGGCAAGTAAGGAGTGCGGTATTGGGTTTCTGGAGTGATTAGTGATTGAGCGTGATAAAAACCCGCGGGAGGTTTGCTTTGAGTAATTCTCCCGAGTAAACCGTCAATTGGATGAGTGTGAGCAACTCGTTTTGTGGGGCTGTCTAATAAGCTGTAGGGCGGCTATCTTAGCCGCCACCTGTGGGGGCAGGTAAAAAATATTTTTTATATCCTTTTTAGATAGCCCCACCTTTTTACGACTGGGAATATTATTCGCGCAGGACAAAAGCTTTGACCAGCACAATAATCCCAATCCCGATCAGGATGAAGGCACCAACCAGGGTCCACGAGATGTCAGTCCCCTGGATAATCCATACGATGATTGGGATGGAGCAGAAGAAGGCCAGGCTATGGTGAGATGTTTCAGGAAAGGCTCACTCTTT
Organism: uncultured bacterium; assembly: GCA_965603285.1. GTDB lineage: Bacteria > Chloroflexota > Anaerolineae > Anaerolineales > UBA4823 > JAUWPO01. The sequence goes on along the minus strand of CBFDCK010000022.1, from coordinate 22,451 downwards.
TGATTGCTCTTCGACCTCTGGCACAGCCGTTGATGCCTCGGTTTCAGGTCCACCTTTACGAGTGAACACACGCACCAGGATCCACAAGCCGGTAATAACCAGCAAAACGGCACCAATATACTGCACAGCGGCCTCAGAAATAAAGAAAATTATCCCGATTATGGTCAGTATCCCAGCGGGGATGAGGGCCCACCACTGCTTGGTATTGCGCCCGTAGACCACGAAGAATGGGATGGCGACTGCGAACATAACGTATCCGGGCACCAGGAGGTCACTCAGGATGCCTGCCTCCATCAACCAGTTCATCAATGCCACGGCTAACAGTACATAAGCCGGGATGAGCGCCCACCATTGGCTGCGGTCCCGCAGAAAGACAACCAGGAATGGTAAGGCGATGGCTAGCAGCACATAAACTGCGACGAGATCATCAGTTAACAGGTTAAATGTGGTCAGAGTAACCAACCCGGCGATGACCAATAGGATATAAGCCGTCAGGAGCAGCCATCCATCGGAACGGTCTGATAGGTAGACTACAAGGGCAACCATTCCAGAGAAGACCAGTGCAGCCACCCAGATCCATTCTGTAAGATCAGCAAATTGATCCACCAATAAGAATCCCCCCAACAGGATCAATAGACCACCCCATATAACACCACGCATTTTAACATTGGTATCCATATTTCCACTTCTCCTTGTCGTGCCGATAATAATGTTCCCCTGTATTGCTCTGGTGAAGTTAATTGGATATCTATGAATTGAATGAGTTATCCACGCAGACGGTAGTCGATAATCCAGTGAATGATGTAACACGCTCCGCCCGCGATGAGCAATAGCCCGCTGATCAGCGAGACATTATTACTTAGGCTCAACCGATGAAGCGCCTGATGTATCTATCGCTCCCATGCTAGGGTTCCCAAGATAATAGACGTCAGAAGCACCACTGGCGTTCACATCCAGCCTGCCACTGGGTTTTACAGTGACCGTGCTGGCGCCGCTGGCTTCAATTTCGGCATCAGCCACGGGGAAGTCACTAAGATCAACATCGCTGCTGCCGGAGGCATCCAAAGTCAAGTTTCCTCCTGACCCAGTCAAGTTTGCGTTGCTGCTCCCCGACAGGTCAAAGCTGGTATCGCCCGCTTCGATATCACCTCTCACTGAACTTGCCCCGGATAGATCCACGGTTAAGTTTTTAGTGGATTTGAAACCCGAAATTGTGGCATTACTGGCGCCACTTAAATCCAAACCAGTCAACTGTGGCATTGTGATTTCAGCTTCCAATGTGGCATTACTCACTATGGAGACATCAGATTTCAGACCGATCTTCAAAGTGCTGCCAAATTTTTCAACCTGAAGTTGTTCCACCAGGTTATCGTCAACGCGAATGATCACGCTGAAGTTCTCCCCCTGCTTGATATCCACCACAAAGGAATGGCTGATATCAACTTTATCGAAATCGCTGATCGCCTCCTCTTGGGTGACCACGTTACCCGAACCGGTGAGGGATACTTGTGAAATCGAGGGTAATTCAGGTAATGAACATGCTAATGCTACAACTATCAGAGATCCAAGCATAAGAAAAAACGGTAGTTTCATTTTATCCTCCTATTATGTCCGACACAATATTGTGGCGATGTGCAATGTTTTTTAAATCGTGTTTAAATTGTCAATTATGCTCCTGCTGATTATTCAAAAAGAGGTTTTGTCTTTTGATTATACACGACCACCAGTATACGACCCCTGCATTTAAAATAATGATTAGCTGACTTCTTCGACTTCAGCGGGCGTGCCTTCGCCTCTGAATAAGACCTTAGTTTCCTCGTTGAACATGATGACCAGCGTGTAAATGCCCAGAGCAGTACCTATGGGGTAGAGAATCAGGTTTAATATGGCCAGGATGATCGCCAGAATGCGAGCCCAAGACTTGTACTTGAGCAGACCGTAGCCAGCTATAACGTATGCGATGATTCCAGGAAGGAAAAAACACAGTGCGCCAGTACTGGCGAGAATAGAATCCCGGGGATTGGGAATAGTCCCAGGTCAGTTGATGACGGCAAGACCGATGATTGCCATCAGAATACTCAGCATCCCATTTACAATCCAGAGCCAACCAACTATTTTTACTTGTGTATTCATGGCATTCTCCTTTATATTAATCTCCTAATATCTATATAGAAATTACAGTCAATAATGAGTTTTACATGTCATTTACCATCTACACCTCCATCTTTCTTTCAACCTTTTCACCTGTCACCGGCTGGCGGCCGGGCGGCATAACGGTTTTGAGCTAAGCGGCGCAGTACCGCGATTTCAAGCGAGTGTAGTTTTGGCTTTCACCTCTTTGCGTATTCTGGGTTTCATCCCAAAGAGCATTCGCGTAGGCTTAAAAGGTCGGATTAGCAGTTCAACCAATCCAAGCGTTATCAGGAACGAACTGATTACAACGATAAATAGCTTCACCAGAATGCCTGCTTCCCACTGGACGACGAAGTATGCAATCACGATAATCACCGGCTGGTGGAGGAGGTAGAAGGGCATGATGGTTTCGTTTCCGTATACAAGCCATTTGTTGGAGAAATTCAGGTGTGTCATAGCGAAAGCAAGAACAAAGAGTGCCCAACCCCAACTCATAAGCGTGAAGGCGAAAATGAGGATGATGGACCACGGCAAGATGAATGTCCGGGACCATTCGAAAGCCATGTCACCATATACTGCAGATAATCCACCATAGGCAACCAGGCCCACGATACCGCCAGCAAATAGCAGCCAGCGATCTCTTCGAACGGCACTCAGGAATCTGTAGTCGGAATAGATGATATAACCCAATAAGAAAAAGAGGAAGGTATAAACGAAATCTAACCAAGTATGTTCTTGAGGATGAGGATCGAATGGTTGGACGAGAATCCTCACCAGCGCCAATGGAATGATGAATAGGAGCATCCCTCCCCGTTTCTCAACAAAATGGCCCAGCCAGGAAATTAGCGAATGCCCCGCATCTCTCTTGAACCAGTTGAAGATCGGTAATGCCAGAAGAGAATAGGCGAACAAGAAAGCCAGGAACCAGAGATGAAGCCCCCAATCACCGAATACTCCCGGAGTGAACAAATTGCCTGATGTGCTCTCGGCCAGCATTTCGGGGATGAAGCTCAGGAAAGAGCCCTGAAAGGTCTCTTTATGTAGAGCCTCGAGATATTTTTGAAATGGCGTCAGCAAGATGGAGCCCACGATGAAGGGGATGAGCAGTCGTGTCACTCGCTCACTAATGTACTGCCAGTTGCTACGCCGGCGAAGGGCGAACATACTGGCGGCACCCGCAACCAGGAAGAACAGCGGCATCCCCCAAGGGCCGATTAAGAGCAAGATGGTCGTGATAGCGCCGCTTTGTTCCGCGTTTTTGATGTGCCAGGGTAACAGCGCATCAAAGGGATGCAAAGCGTGAAAAAGGAAGACGCCCAATATAAGGATTACGCGCAACCAATCGAGGTAGTAAAGGCGCTCTGACTTACTACCACCTGATGTTGTATTACTCTTCGAATCAGCAGGAACCATGGTGTTGCTGGTCATAATTGCTCGATGGTATCACCCTGGCGAACGTCCACCTGGGATCCCTGGCTGATGTCCAGTCTGTCGAAGCCGGTGATGGCTTCTTCTTGAGTGACCACGTTGCGTGAGCCTGTGAGGGAGGCCCCCCCACAACCAGCCAGCAGCGCCGCCAATACGAGCAGTATGGGCATTCTAAGCATGAACATCTGGAAACCTCCTTTTGTGGTGCGCGACTTATCGCGCGAGATCTGTATGGATCAAATACTCCGGTGCTTGCGGCATCCTTTATGCAAGCCTTCAACTGAACTTCTGCAAGCCTTCTTCCGAGTCCGTATGCTTCCGACCCACTTGACGATCAGGCAGCAGTCCCTTCCGGACGCGGGGCAGGCGTTGCTGAAGGCTTCTTCTTAGGTCGCATGCCGAAGAAGAAGCGTACGATATTGAAGCGCCTGATCAGCAGTTCGTATATGGTCATGATCAGAGCGAAGGAAATTACAACGATGATCAGGTACTTCGGCAGTATTCCCATTTCCAACGGGATGACAAACCAACCGACGCAAAGGATGATCGTTTGGTGGAGCAGGTAGAACGGCAGCACTGCCTCATTGGCGTAAGCCAGCACCTTGTTGTTGAAATTAAGGTATTTTGCGCCCAGACTCAATATAAAAACAACCGCGCTCCAACTGGCAATACTATATACGATTTGATAAAACACAAATATCAACGAGAAAGGCTCGTTACCCGGCATTGGGTCATAGTCTAATACCAACACGATGATTGATAGTACGCCAAAAAAGCCGACGAGCCACAGGGTCAAGCCGACCCACCCAGATCTCTTGATACTCTCGGTAAAACGTTTGTCAGCCACCATGATGTAACCAAAAACAAAGAAGGTAGCGTACCACAAGAGATCGGCCCAGGTTCTACCACCGCTGAAAAGGGACCTGAAGCAGATCAGGATGAGGGCCAGGGGTATCACGAATAGGAATATGCCACCACGGCGATCGATCCACCCGGCCAGTCTATCAATCCAGCGCTGACCACCTTCTGATTTGAGATAAATGAGCAGCGGCAGGGTCACCAGCGAGATAAGGAACAGATACTGAAGAAACCACAAATGACCAGGAAAGCCATAAGGCACTAAACGTGCGGGGTCGTTAAGAACATAGGGGAAAATATCGACGAGGGCAGCCGGTATGCGACTGTAATAGAGCGGAAGAAACTCCCAGAAGGTGCCGGTATATCCCCCGTTGGTGACGGCCTCAAAGTAGACTTGAGGCGGAATGAGAACAAACAGACCCACCGTATATAGTGGAATCAGCAGTCGCTTGACCCTCTCCCATAGAAACTGCCCGCCGGTCCTGGATTTCAACGCGTACCAGGCGCCAACTCCGGAAAGCACGAAGAAGAGTTCCATGACCCAGGGCCAGATTAAACCCCGGGTTAACACAAACACAACCATGCTCTGCTGCGCATTCTTCAAATGCCAGCCCTCTATACCAAAAAAGCGGGTGCAGTGATAAATGAAGATAGCCAGCATTGCAATAACTCGCAGCCAATCAATGTAGTATATTCTTTGCTTCATAGTCCGTCTCCTATTGTTTTCTCAGCTTCTTTTTCAATTTTACGTATTCAACTAGTTATAGTTTGTGTAAGCTTTCTGGAGTAAAACTGTTATCGTCAGCCGGGATTCGTTCACCCTTCAGGGTTTGTTTGCACCTGGGGGAGAGCCCCCTGTCGATCTATTAGATTCTCTACGATTGCAATCAGCTTTTGGGCAGAAAAACCTTTTAGAAGCACGCTGTCAGCCCCGGATTCTTCGACCTCTTTCTCCTCTACGGTGTCTTCAACAAGGACAATCAGGTGAACGTGAGGGCATTGCTCTTTGACCTGCTTGATGATATCCAGCATGTCGGGTAAAGACATATCCAGTATGATCAGCGCCGGTTTATGGTTTTCAGCCATCCTTAAGGCTGAATTGATATCCTCTACCACCAGGACAGCACTGATCGGGGGAATGGTGGTCATCAAAGCCAATAAGCCATTTTGTAAATCGCCAGAACTTGATACGATCAGAGTGAGAAGTGATTTATTGGTCATGGTTATTGAGTTTTCCCATCGTTAATGGTCCTCATTTTTATAAACAGTATAGACTTTCCTCTTCTTATATACATCGGTCAAATAACAGAATTAGAGCTAAAGCAAAAGACCGCTCTTTTAGCGGTCTTCTCGTACTTCATACGCTTAGGTTTTCTGCGACAAATTCTGTAGAGCCGAGTGGTATTATGTGGGGGATACACCCCCACATAACACAATCCCTCGGGGTTTTTATGTTTCCAAATCAGCTAATCCCTCGCGCAAAGCGTACAGCGCCGCCTGGGTACGGTTAGCAAGGTGCAGTTTACCGAGAATGTTGGATACATGTGTTCTGACAGTTCGTTCACTGATCACCAACTTCTCAGCAATTTCTTGATTCGGCAGCCCTTGGGCGACGAGTTTGAGTATTACCAGTTCGCGCCCCGTCAAGGGCTCTTCTGTTGGGGATAAATTCGAAGAACGTTGAAGTTCATGCATCAACTTATTTGCAATCGAAGGTTGCATTGACATTTCACCCCGATACACCTGACGGATAGCAGTTAAGATATCCTGAGGTGTAGAATCCTTCATTAAATATCCCATCGCTCCAGCTTTTATTGATGCGTAGACCTTTTCATCTTCCGTAAAGCTTGTGAGAACCAAAATCCGGGCTTCAGGGTTTTCTGCCTTGATTTCCTCGATCGCTTCAATCCCATCTTTGCGCGGCATATGCAGATCCAGCAAGATCACATCCGGTTGGAGTGTATCAGCCATCTCAACCGCCTCAAACCCTTCCGTTGCCTCACCCACCACTGCCATGCCCGGCTCAGTGTCAATCAGTGCTCGTTGTCCCTCTCTAACAATGGCATGGTCATCTACTATCAGAATTCCAATGTTTTCGGCCACGCTCATACCTCCTGGGTGTTTGCTGATTTCGCAGATGTCTCCAGGTTTACACACGCCTTTACCTGGGTTCCCTCACCTGGTGTGGAAAGAACAGTCAGTTCCCCGCCCAATTTTTCCATGCGTTCCTTCATGCCGACCAACCCCAAACCACCTTTGTCATCTCTCGTACCTGCATCATAACCTGTACCATCATCAATAATTAGTAACTCAATACATGGGAGTTCGCGTTTCTCTTCTTTTCGCAGGGCTACTGTTACCCCCGTGGGATTGGCATGCTTCAAGGCATTATTCAGAGCTTCTATGGCAATCCGGAAGAATTCTTCTTCCACGCTTGCTGGTAGTTCAAGCTCTTCTTCTATTGAGAATTGAACTTCTATACCAGACCGCCGTTCGACAGCATCCAGGCGTTGCTGCAAAGCCCCCACCAAACCAACGTCTCTAAGCGCCAGTGGACGCAATTCATAAACCAGCAGCCGCATTTCTTTAAGTGCTTGTTGGGATATTTCCCCAATCCGGATCAGATACCCCCTGGCGCGCTCGATATCTCCAGTACTGGCCAGACGCTGTCCAGCCTCAGCCAGCAATGTTGAGCTGTGCAGGGATTGGGTTACCGAATCATGCAGTTCACGTGCCAGTCGATTGCGTTCCTGCATAACAGCCAACTCTTCTGCACGCTCGTTGTAAATTTGCAGTTGTCTGTGAGCAGATTGGAGTTCGGCCCTTTGCTTCTGACTCTCCTCACGGGCTGCTTCAGCCTCACGGATTATGGCGATGAAAGTGGCAAAAAGAAAATAAATTACCGCATATACGAATATCAGGGGCAAGCCTACCTCAGGATCAAAACCCAAGAGCATAAAAATTGACATGACCACGGTGAAAATCCCAGTGATCAAAAAACCGGTCCGTTTTGGGAAATTGTGCATGACCTGCACAACCAGGGGGCAAAACAACACAGCCCAAAAATCTACGTTTGGCGTGATAAAAGACAGCGTGCCAATGATGGCGATCTGAACTAACAAGTAGATATCGGTTAAAAAACGGTTCCGGCGGATAAAAAAGGGTTCAAGGAATAGAAGAACCAGGTAGCCAGCGAGCAAGAGGGCAATTGACCAGAAACGATCGTCGCGAAAGCTAACCAGGTAGCGAATGATTGAGGCAACTGCTAGCAGGTAAGTGGCTATGTATGTAATTAACAGTGTTCGACGAGCCATGATTTTAGCTTTCCTCCGCTCTTGCCTCTCGGATGCGTCATTAAATAAGATGCGGTCGAATAACCAATTTAGTTCGTGGCGAATCGATATCCACCTCAGTCGGCAGTGGCGTTAAAGGCAGACAACCATTATATAGGAAAACTGCCGGATTTTGGGCGTCCTCCGGGTCGTGCCTGTAGACAGTAAAAGTGCAGCCAGTGCAATGACCAGCCCCAACGTACCACGTAGAAGAACATGTAGAAGCCAACAAAGACCTTGAAAGCAGATTCTAAACCAAAACTACCCAACCCGTACGCGATGGGGGAGTTGTGAAGAACGGTTGGTTCGGACTGGTCTAACTGGCCAGTTTGGGTATCTGAATCTGAGGTCATATGGCTGGGAAAGATTCACCCGAGGTAAATAAAAGCGGTTATGTAGGGCAGGTTTCCATACCTGCCAATGATGAATTGCCTACGTGATATTTCGGCGGATAGGGATATCCGCCCTACAAACTTCGCAGGGCAGGTTTCTATACCTGCCGATGGCTAATACGCTTACCTCCTGTCCCATGACTGCAACGAAGGTGCTGGGCAGAATTTAGAAACGCTGTTGGGATCGGGTTCATTATAGTATAGCAGGTTTAATCTCAAGAGCTCTTTCACCACAGCATAGGGGAGTCCTTCCAGTCTCTCGCGATTAAAAGACCAACGTATCGGGTGATTGTCTTTGGGACAATTACGAAATAATTTTCACGCCATATCTCCCTTGTATACATATGTCCGATTGGACGCACCCATTGGATGCAGCAATTGCAGGGATTCGATAGTTGTTATATACTGATAAGTAATAAGAAAAAATAATTCATGATGTCACCACCGATTATCTAATCCTATAGGAGGCTTTCCATGCAAACCTTCGTTCTTATGACCAAGCTTGGTCCAGATATGTCGAAACAGGTAAAAGATCAAGCACGACTAGGCCGGTTGTGGTTAGAGCAGGTCAAGGAGAAATGCCCAGAGGTTAATTTTCTTGCCCATTACGCATTACTTGGACCGTATGATTTCCTCGACATTTACGAAGCGCCCAACGAAGAAATAGCTGCCAAGGTCTCACTAATAAGTCTTCAAAACGGCGCCTCCCAAGCCGAGAGCTGGTCAGCCATCCCATACAAGCGATTTGTTGAACTGGCTGAAGAGATCTAAAAGAACCAGCGATGCATTATCATTAGTAACGCTTCATGTCCGATTCTGAGAATAGCTGTGACACTCAGTAGCGGTAGCGTTCAGCGCGTTCGTACAGAACATCGCGCCGCTGTTCGACCGGAGGTTGGGGGACAAGTTTCATGAAGATCCATGTGTACAGCATCCCAAAAACGAACCCGCCTACATGCGCAAAGAAAGCCACGCCTCCGCTTTCTCCCGCCCCTGCTCCAATGGATAGGATTGCATAGATCAATTGCAGCACAAACCACATGACCAACACCGCCCACGCAGGCCAATCGGCGATTCTGATATAGCGTCCCAGTGGTATTACTCCCCTAACGCGCACACCTGGAAAAAGCAGGAGATAGCTGCCAAGAATGCCCGCGATTGCCCCGCTGGCGCCGATAAGTGGGATTCTTGAATAGGGATCGATCAAGATTTGTGAAAAAGCTGCAGCAATCCCGCTGAAGAAATAAAGGATGATGTAAAGAACTGTACCCATACGGTCCTCGACATTATCCCCGAAGAGCCATAAATAGAGCATGTTGCTCAACAAATGCATCCAACTCCCGTGGAAGAACATGCTGCGAACAATGTCCAAGGGTGTTTCGAGCGCCAGTGGGTTCTCGGTGATATTAATCGGTACGACTGAAAGCTGCATAAAGATGCCCTGCAGTTCGGCGGCCGGCTGTACCAGCGTCCAAATAAATACAGCCACGTTGATTAGGATCAGGCTGTAGGTGACAAAGGGGATCCGGCGTGTGGGATTGAGATCTTTTAAAGGCAGCATGGCTCACCTTCGCAATGAGTATTTATTAGAATCAGAACCGAGAATTCATTGGCATTTAATTATAAGCCAATCATGACCTGTGGCGACCATTTAACCCACAGCAGTGTTATTAAAATTTCCGATATCGAACAGGATGCCCACCACCGCCAGGGATGCCAGAAGAGGACCAGCAGCAGTGAGAGGTAAGCGGAGACCACGGCTACCGTCCGCCAGGCTGTGCTCACACAAAAACTTCCCGCGGGTTGAATTGGGCAAGTAAGGGGTGAGGTATTGGATGCGGTGGCTTCCGCCCATGCATTGATGATGTTCATATCATTTCACTTGGCATAGTACTTTCGTACTCCTGGCAGTAGCGCAAACAGAAGTATAAACAATCCAAGGACCGCCGTGATAAGGGTGATCGGGAAAAACCCAATTAACATACTTTCGACGACCAACCAAATGGCTGTAATCGCTACGAGGATAAGGGTTGCAGTCCAAGCCCAGTAGTATTTACTCCATTGGAATAATGAGTCAACCCAAGACCAGTTTGGACGAGCTATCAATGCAAAAGATAATAAGAGAGGAAATAGTCCCATTACAACAAGCAGGAATACTCCTGGAAGAATGAAATTGGGCACCGGTAAAAGAGGTAGAACATCAGCCACACCGAGCGAACTACCAGTGGGGTCAGTCAGCATAGCTATGCCACCATAAAAACCCCCCAGGGTAAGGACAAGTAGAAAGAAAACCAGGGGCCAAAGCGTAAATGGACGTCGCATGTATTTCTCCTTATTATGTGATTGGTTATTCACACTGAATCGATCTGTTTCACTGAAAAGAGTTACAAGTTCGGGTCACAAATATTTGCCAGTATGTCGTGCAGGGCAGCCTGGCGAAAACCGGGGCTAGATGGGGATCGTACCGCTAAAAAGCGAGTAAGTGAAAAAGGCAAAATAATCTGGAAGATTCAGAATGAAATCCGGCGACTCTGCCTGGCAAAGACGCTGAAACTCCGCCCAATCATCTTGCGTCAACTCTGATTGCATCCCAGGCCAACGCATTCGAAAGAGTGATAGCAGCTCTGCGCGGACATCATCGCTTAGCGGGGCATGCACAGCGCCAACAAATGTTTGAGCCGTGAGGGCTTCCAAACCTGCATCACGGAACCAACCCAGCGCACGCAAGAAATGTTTCTCTGGATTTTTCCCCTTGACGAAAGGCGCAATCCCTGCAGAAGTTGCATTGAGGCAGGCCTCCAATGCAGGATATCCGGGAAGCAGTTGTTGAGATGACCATGCCAGGATAGCTACTTTACCTCCGGGTTTTACAACCCGCACAAGTTCCCTGATGAGTGGCAATGCTTCTACAGGGGCATAGCCTACACAGTCCATACTCCAAACCCAATCGTAGGTATCATCATCAAAGGGAAGATCCTTCATATCCCCTTCCCTGAAGGAAACATTCTTCGAAAGCTCTGATTCCTTAGCCGCCTCTCTGGCATATGCTAATTGCTCAGGGGACAAATCAAGACCGGTGACGTGCCCGGCTGGCATCACAGCCTCTGCCAATAGCAGAGTATGGCTGCCGATCCCACATCCCACATCCAGTCCCCTGGTTCCCGGAGGTAACTGCAGTGCCTGGATTGCTGAAAGAACAACCGGCTCTCTCAAGTTTGATAGATATTGGCTTTCTTCGTATGCGCCCATGTGTGTGGCTTTTGTTATTCCCTTTCCCATGCGAGCATTACTTTCAAAGTTGATCTTGTTATTCTCCTGATCTCCCTTCTGCGTCCACCTCTGTGGGTAGTACCAGGCGAATTCCGTATGGTAGAGATCGAGCGGGGCTGTGATGAAGATGATGGGGAGAAATTTGAAGTGCTTTAAAAGCAGAAACATTATAGCATGGCAGGTTTAATCTCAACTGCTCTTTCAGCGTGTTATCGGTCTGTTAGGCAATATATTTTTATTCCCCTTCACATTTCAATCGTTTTGATATATGATGTTCTTGATTTGTACTCCAATATGGGACACTGAAGGTGGAAAGAAGGACTACCCGAGTCCTCTAATCATAGATGCGAGCATAGAAGCCACTACCAACTGCAGGTAGTTTTTTTAATTTAATTTGCTGGAGGAGGTGAGTTATTGGCGTGAAAGTATAGGCAATCAGGAATTACCGATATGAAATCAATATGAAAAGTGAACAAATTTTTTACAAAGGAGGTTTAACACCATGAACACTCAGACTTCAAAAGGGCTAAGGATTACACTCCTGGTCTATGGTCTTTACTCGTTAGTCTACGGTCTACTCCACGTGATTAGCCCGGAGATGGTAGGCGCTAAGGACCCGGCCATTGAACGTGTCTTTGGTGCAGCGGTGCTAGCTTTTGCACTCGGTGCGGGATTAGCATACCTTGAGAAGGAATGGGACAAAGTAAAAATTGCTGTAGTGATTCAAGTTGCCTGGATGATCCTTTATACAATCACCATGGCTTGGGGCATCGTGACCGGAGGGATTATTGCTGCTGCCTGGGCACCCACAATTATTGGGGCAGTATTCGCTATCTTGTTATTGGTTTTCTACATTCGTGAAGTGAGGATCCATAGATAGACGATTTTCTCATAAGCAATACAGATGCAGGGTCCAGCGATAATTAGATAAAAAACTAGCTGCCTGACAGTTTAAGAATGTCATTGCATGGCAGCGTTAAGCATCCGTTCTTAAGCATCTGTTTTTTTGATGCCGCATCTGTTTTTTAGATGCCGGATGCCGCATGCGTTCTATGCTTGCCGATGCATCCGTCCTTCGGATGCCGCATCCGTTCTCCCAAGCAGTGCTCTTTACTGCCCTGTGTCATTGCCATGCATTATGCTAAGCTCATGTAGTTTGAGCCGCTCACGTATTTTGAGCCGGATAAGCAAGCATCTTTTTTTAGATGCCGCATGCGTACTTTGCATGCCGAAGCATCGTTTTCCAGATGCCCAATCTCCCGTTAAGGGTTGCTATGTTTTACCAGGGTGGATTCAGGGTAACAGCGTAAGCCACAAATGCACAGGCAATAATACAGCCTAGAATTAGGACTGCTCCTGCAATGATAGCTACGATTGGTGTAGTTTTATTGCCTTGAGAAGATTGACCGGTAAACTCTTCTTTTACATCAGCTCTCGAGATGGGGTGTTGAGCCTCTTCCATTTCTTCGATCAATTCTTCAGGTGATTTTTGGGGTTCTTCAGTCATAATTTGATTACCTCCAGTTAGAATAGATCAAATAGTAACGATTAATAAATTCAACCTCACGCTTATTGGGGTAGGTGTATAACTCTTTCTGAAAATTCCTGGTTTTACCAAAAGCAGGTAGTCTGGCGTATCTTTCAGAAGCCATCACACAATCGAATGGCGTAAAGCCACGACCTACCAGAACAATTTTACCATTATGTTCATCCAGGGTAATTCCCAGAGAGCCGCTGGCATTAAACGTCGCATCAGCTTCTACCCACTTTAGGATATACTTAAAGAGTAAATCGTACCTAACACACAGGAGATTTAAAATATGAGCGGCATTGCTGGGGTACTTTCGCCCCAAAAACAAAGTCTTGTTGAAAAAATGCTTCAAAAAATAGAACACCGTGGTACCTCAGAATACCAGGTTATGAAAGGACCGCATGCGGCTTTAGGTGCGATTGGATATAAAAGTCTGCAAGAAGCACCTGGACCAGTATCAAACACCAGAAATGAAAGAGCGATCGTATTGGATGGAAGGTTAACGAATCGAAAATCTACCCTGGAGCAGCTCAAGTTCCACACATTTGAAGAGGAAACAGATGCTGAGATATCACTGCACGGGTATGAGGAATTCGGTACACGCATCTTCGGCAGGTTAGAGGGAGAGTTTGCATTAGCAATCGTGGATGGAGAACGTTTTCTGCTGGCACGTGACCGCCTGGGTATTCGCCCTCTTTACTTTGGTTTCAATGATGGGATGATGTGTTTTGCATCAGAGATCAAGGCGCTTGTGGGTGTTGTAGACCAGGTTCATGAATTTCCACCGGGCAATTTCCTGCTTTCGGATCGGGGGATGTATGATTACCAACCTTATTTTCCTGAGCCGGTACAGTTGGATGGCGCCCAAGAGAGTGCTCAACTTCTTACCGAGCATCTGCGTAATGCAGTCAAAAGAGCAATTCCCGAAAATTCTGAAGTAGGGGTATGGCTAAGCGGTGGGGTTGATTCAAGCATTATTGCTGCACTCGCGCGCCCCTTTGTGGACCGCTTGTACACCTTTTCGGCGGGTATTGAAGGCGCACCTGATCTGGAATATGCCCGGCAAGTTGCAGAATACATTGGTGCCGAGCATCATGAACACATTTACATGTTTGAAGACATGCATAGGGTTTTGGGAAACGTTATCTATCACCTCGAGTCGTTTGATGCGCCTTTGGTGCACAGTGCAGTGTCTAATTATCTTGTCTCTGAGCTAGCATCTGATTATGTGCCCTTTGTTTTTTCCGGGGAGGGAGGTGATGAGTTATTCGCAGGGTACTCCTACCAAAAGGCATATTCCAGTGAAGTTGAGCTCACTTTAAGCATACAGGAAGCCATCGCTGCGTTGCATAATACAGCCCTGCAACGTGTGGATCGGTCGGCGACTGCTCACCAAACAGGTGTCGCTGTGCCATTTCTTGACCCAGATGTTGTGCGTTATGCACTAGCGATCCCGGCACGTTGGAAGATCCGTGGTCCGCAGGAAATGGAGAAATGGCCTCTTAGGGAGAGTCTGGTCGATGCGCTGCCTGATGAAGTCATCTGGCGTGGTAAATCCAAATTCTGGGAAGGTTCTGGTTCAGGAGAGACGTTGACCAACTTTGCCGAACAAGAAATCTCTGATGAAGTGTTTGATGCCGAACGCGATCTTGGAATTGAAGGTCAATTACACTCGAAAGAAGAGTTGATGTATTACCGTATCTTTAGAGAATATTTTGGAGATTCGATACCTTTGACAGAGGTTGGTCGCACTCAACATATTTAACTTTTTCTGGTAAGTGAACACCGGGCTGCAGAAACCCTCTAGTCCTATTAAAGGACTCTTGTCTGATGTTCCCGCAGCAACCATTCCAAGATACAAAATGGATCCGATTACATCTGAAGTAGTTGGCAACGCTTTCCAATCCATTGCCGAAGAGATGGGGGTCGCATTGGTACGCTCGGCTTATTCAACCAATATAAAAGAACGCCGGGATTGCTCTTGTGCAGTGTTTGCCTCTGATGGGGGGCTGATATCTTTAGCGGAACACATTCCCATTCACCTGGGTTCCATGCAAGGGTTGATGACAGAGATCGTTCAAAATCGGAGTAGCTGGCAGCTAAGCACCGGTGATGTCATTATCGCCAATGACCCCTACCGGGGTGGTGGTTCTCACCTTCCAGATATTGCTCTCCTCAAACCTGTCTTCTATCAGAATACGATGGTTGCTTTTGTGAGCAACATAGCTCACTGGTCTGACGTGGGTGGTCGTTCGCCCGGTGTAGGAACAGCCGGCGATTCTACCGAGATTCTGCAAGAGGGTGTCCGAATTCCACCGCTGTGTATTGTCTCTAAAGGTCAGGTGCGTGACGACCTGCTAGATTTACTCTTGTTGAACATGCGAGATCGCAATGAGCGTTTAGGTGACTTTCGAGCACAAATCGCAGCACTGCAATTGGGGGAGCGTCGCTTGCACGAACTCTTTGATCGCTATGGGACAACTACTGTAGCGAGCAGTATTGCGGAGCTGCACGCATACAGCGAACGCGGCCTGCGAACCGAAGTAAAAGAGATTCCTCAAGGCACTTATCGCTTCGCTGATCAGATGGATGATGACGGAGTTTCAAATAAACCTCTGGATGTCCGGGTATCTGTCACCATATCACATGATCCAAAACCTGCGATTACCTTCGATTTCACCGGCACATCTGCTCAGGCTGCTGGAGGAATCAACATGGTCCGATCAGCATTGTTGGCAACGGTTCTCTACTCGGTCAAGGCGATCGTTGCACCTGATATCCCTCTAAACGAAGGCTTCCAGCGCCCGATACAAATCAAGGCTCCAGAGGGCAGCCTGGTCAACGCCCAAGAGCCAGCAGCTGTGGGTGGGAGGACAGATACCTGTCAGCGAGTAGTGGATGCAATCCTGGGGGCTTTGAGCCAGGTTATTCCCGAACGGGTTGTCGCGGCTTCGAACGGAGCAACCACGGCTATCATCTTCGGTGGAACCGAAGCCCTTTCTGGTCGTGACTTCGTATACGTAGAAGCTCTGGGTGGGGGGATGGGTGGGCGCGCCTCTAAGGATGGCATGGATGGGGTACAGGTGCATATCACCAATACGTCCAATTTGCCTATCGAGTCCATGGAGATGGAATATCCACTCCGCGTGTTACGCTACGAGTTGGCGCCAGACTCCGGTGGACCCGGGAAGTACCGGGGTGGTTTATCCATCCGCAAAGACATCCAAGCTTTAAAGCCGGTGCTTTTTTCCGCTCATTCCGACAGGCACCGTATTCCCCCTTGGGGGTTGAATGGTGGAATGTCTGGGGGCTGTGGGCGATTCCTGTTAAATCCCAATACACCAGAGAAGAAAGTTATTGCTTCCAAAGTCTCAGATGTAGTGGTTCGCGATAGAGATGTGATCAGCATTCAAACCGCCGGAGGTGGTGGTTTTGGCTCCCCTCTGGAACGGGATCCAGAGCTAGTAGCATATGATTACCTCCAAGGTAAGGTCAGTTATCAGGAGTCCCGCGACTGCTATGGAGTGGCGTTGACCGGGGAAGGAGTAGTGGATCAAAAAACTACGGCTGCTCTTCGGGGACAGATGAAACCAAGCAAGGACAAGTAGCCAATGCGCGCCGCGATTGATATAGGGGGTACCTTTACTGATGTTCTTCTCTATGATGAGGAAACAGGCGCTTTGTGGGCCTCCAAGGTGCCATCCAACGCCCAGCAACCTGCGCAAGCATTCATGTCGGGACTGCGTCTGGCTCTGGCTTCTGCAGAGAGTGAGCTTTCTCAGGTTAATGCCCTGGTTCATGGGACAACCATTGTCACCAATACGCTGTTGGAGGGAAAAACAGCTCCTGTGGGTTTGTTGGTTACGAAAGGATTTCGCGATTTGCTGGAAATCGGTCGACAACAACGTCCCGCGTTGTATGATTTGATGGCTGATCGACGGGCTCCATTGGTACCCCGCCACAGAGTGTGGGAAGTTCAAGAACGAGTTAGCGCTGATGGACGCGAGGTGGTTCCATTGAATGTGGAGGCTGCCAGGGATCAAATTCGAGCTCTCAAAGCATCGGGAGTTGAATCTCTTGCGATCCTTCTGCTTTTTTCCTTTTTAAACCCGGGTAACGAAAACAAGCTTGGGGAACTCGCCCAGGATTTTTTTCCTGAGGGTTCAATTTTTCTCTCCAGCCAAATATCTCCTGAGTTCCGCGAATTCGAACGCGCCAGCACGACAGTGGTCGCAGCTGCTGTAGCTCCTAAAGTACTCTCATATTTGCAGGCGATCCAAGAAAAGCTGGATGCAAAGGGCTGGCAACGGGATGACCTGTATATTATGCACTCTGGCGGAGGCACGCTGCCACCTCAAGAGGCGATGAGGAAGCCCCACACTATGGTGGAGTCAGGACCTGCAGCAGGGATCATTGCCACCAGTCAATTGGCCCAAACATTGGGATTAGAGCGGGTAATTGGCTTTGATATGGGCGGCACAACAGCCAAGGCAGGGTTGGTTTTGGATGGACAGCCTCTCTACGCTACCGAATGTGAGGTGGGTGGGGAGATGCATCACGGAGGTCGAGCGCGGAGCAGCGGCTATCCCTTACGGTTTCCCATGATCGATATGGCTGAATGTGGGGCGGGAGCAGGAAGTATTGCCTGGATTGACTCCGGCGGGCACCTCAAAGTGGGTCCTAAAAGCGCAGGGGCGGATCCCGGTCCGGCTTGCTATGGTAAAGGAGGGGATCGACCCACCGTCACAGACGCCTATCTGGCGTTAGGATATTTAGACCCTGGCTCATTTCTGGGGGGAGATATGTCACTCGAATCCCATTTGGCCGAGGGTGCACTCCGTGAACATGTTTGTAAGCCCATGAATATGAACTTACAAGAAGCCGCTTTGGGTGTTGTAACCATTGCAAACGCCAACATGCTGCGCATCCTACGACTGGTTTCTATTGAGCGCGGGCACGACCCGCGTGATTTCACCCTGGTGGCGTATGGAGGAGCAGGACCGCTCCATGCGACAATGTTGGCAGAGAAATTAGCCATCCGCCGAGTAATCGTTCCCCGTATCCCGGGCTTATTTTCAGCTCTGGGGTTGTTGAATGCCGATGTAACCACAGACTTTGTCGAAACAGTAATGGTCACATTGACACCGGAGAACTTGGATAGCATCAATGCCGCTCTCGATCGGTTGAGTGCCAAAGCGGATGCCTGGTTTCAACGAATGAGTGTACCAGGCGAAAAGTATGCGATAAGGGTGTCCGCTGACCTGCGATATCAGCGCCAGAATTACGAATTGGGCATTTCATTGCCTGGGGCTCACATCTCTTTGGAGGACGTCGAGACGATCCAAACACAGTTTCACGAAGCACATACGACCGAGTATGGACATAGTACACCTGGCGAAACCATCCAGGTGGTGTATTTGCGTCTGCGGGCAGTAAAGCCCTTGCCAAAGCCTAATCTGAATCCTTTGGGTGATGACACCCGTGGGATGGTCAGCGCGGCTTCCGATGAAAGTCGATTTGTCTGGTTCCCTGGAGGACAGATGCAATGCCAGGTGTATCAACGCGATGACTTGAAAGCAGGGTACACCCTTGAGGGACCAGCTATCATCCAAGAAAAGGAAGCCACCACACTGGTTGAGAAGCAGTGGTGCTTACGAGTGGATCAGTTCGGTTTTCTGATAATTGAGAAGGGCGGATAATCCACCTCGCAGATTTTCCCCATTTTGTGAAAGCGCCTCGGGTGAAATGGATGTCCAGCGCCTGAAACACAAGTTAATCCGACTCGCAAGCGGTCTCCGCCTGACGGCTTATCCGCCGCCCAGTTAGGCGCATTTTTTAATAAAAAGGTTGACAATGGGCAAAAAATCAACCATAATGGTGGCATAACGGAACCGTTATGGAGGTTGTGATATGCCAAATCTTACCGTAAAGAATATCCCTGAGGATCTTTACACTCATTTGAAGCGATACGCAAAAATAAATCGCCGAAGCCTCAATAGTGAAGTTATTATTTGCATCGAGAAAGTTGTTCGCAGCAGCAGAATTTCTCCAGAAGTATCTCTGGTGAGAGCGCGTCAACTACGGGCGAAAACGGCGCGACATCCCATCACCGACAAAGATTTCAATCAGGCTAAGGTAATTGGGCGACCATGATTGTAGTAGACACAAATATAATCGGGTATTTGTATCTCAGCAGTGATCGCTCGGATCAAGCCGAGAAGGCATTACTGATAGACGCGGAATGGGTCGCGCCCATCCTTTGGCGCAGTGAATTTCGCAATGTCCTGGCTCTCTACATTCGGAAGAATATACTAATGCTGGAAGATGCTGTTCGAATTATGGATGAAGCGACATTGCTGATGCGGGGTGGTGAATACGAGACTGTCTCCTTGCAAGTATTGCAGTTGGTGGGTGAGAGTACTTGTTCAGCATATGATTGTGAGTTTGTTGCACTGGCACGAGATTTGAACGTGCGGTTGCTGACCGTAGATAAACAGATAGTAAAACAATTTCCGAATGAAGGGATTTCGCTGGAAGAATATGTGAGTCAAGGTGAGGGCGGCTAAACCACTCGCTGGAGCGGGGTTGGGATGCAACCTCCCGCGGGTTGTGTTGGGGAGTAAGTGGTGAGGTATTGAGTTTCTGAAGTGATTTGTGGTTGAGCGTTAGAAAAACCCGCGGGAGGTTAATCGCCGGTGGATCAGCGGGGGGAAGCAACCTCCCGCGGGTTGTTTTGGTGAGTAAGTGGTGAGGTATTAAGTTTCTGAAGTGATTTGTGAATAAGCGTTAGAAAAACCCGCGGGAGGATATTTAGGGTGCAACCTCCCGCGGGTTGAATACACATTTAAGACGTGAGGTATTGGGTTCCTGGTGTGATTTGTGGTTGAGCATTAGAAGAACCCGCGGGAGGTTAAAAACCGGGCAGCAATCCGCTATAAAAATCAGGTAAAATAAGCCCAATATTGTGATATAGGTTTTTCGGAAGCAAGGTTTCCACTTTTCGACCGGCTCGCCCGGAAAGGAACAGCCTCTCATGTTGGACAAAATTGACCTCAATGTAAAGATCGATAAGGCGACATATAAAAGCATCATGCCGTCGCTAGCAAAGCGCCTGTATGCGGTCCAAAAACAATCCTGGGACGCCGGTATCCCGGTAGTCATTCTTTTCGAAGGTTGGGATGCGGCTGGTAAAGGCACTTCCATACAGAGACTCAGCCGGCACCTTGACCCGCGCGGTTACAAACTCTATCCTATCCGAGAAGCGCGCACTTACGAGAAGAAGCATCCCTGGTTGTGGCGTTTCTGGCTAAAGCTGCCAGCGCGCGGGGAATTGGCTGTGTTTGACCGCTCCTGGTACGGCAGGGTAATGGTGGAGCGGGTAGAGAATTTGATCCCGGAGCGAGGTTGGAGGCGCGCCTACCGCGATATCCTGGACTTCGAACGCACAATTGCGGACGACGGGCATTTAATCATCAAATTCTTCCTGCACATCAGCAAAGAGGAACAAAAGCGAAGGTTCAAGAAGCTCTCAAAAGACCCATTAACTGCCTATCATGTCACCGCCGAAGATTGGGAGCACCACCGCATGTACAACGATTGGCTGATTGCATATGAGGAAGCCTTTGAGCGCACTGAAACAGAGTGGGGACCATGGACCATTGTTGAAGCCACCGACCGCCGCTACACCTGGGTCAAGATCTATCGCACCGTAATTATGTCTTTGGAAGACAGACTGGGAATCTCCCACGAACTTTTCCCCGAACCGGTAGAAGTAGCCGACATGGGAATGGAAGAGACGATCGAGGTGGCGAGGGTCGAAGGAGAGTTTATTGATAACGAAGGCGAGCCCAATTTAACAGGAGCCGAATAATGTTAAGCACCGTGAATGTATCTCTTACACTTGAACCGGAAGAATACAAGCGTTCGCTGATTAAATATCAAGTCGCGCTGCATAGTTTGGCATACCAGGTTTACATCCAGCAGCGACCGGTGATCATGGTGTTTGAAGGATGGGACGCCGCGGGTAAGGGGGGCGCCATCAGGAGGATCACCGAAAAGATCGACCCGCGCGGGTTCGTGGTTTATCCAATTGCTGCCCCCAAGGGCGATGATGCCACGCATCACTACCTGTGGAGATTCTGGCGACGCCTGCCCGAGATCGGTCAGATTGCCATTTTCGACCGAACTTGGTACGGGCGGGTTATGGTCGAGCGGATTGAGGGCTTTTGCTCAGAGGAGGAATGGAAGCGCGCCTACCGGGAGATAAACTATTTCGAGCGCCAACTGGTAGACTTTGGCACGATTCTTTTTAAATTCTGGCTTCACATCAGCCCGGAAGAGCAGTTAAGGCGTTTCGAATCTCGGGCAGGAGATCAATTGCGAGAATGGAAACTGACTGAAGAAGACTGGCGCAATCGCGAGAAGTGGGGTGTATACGAGGCGGCAGTCAACGAAATGCTCCTGAAAACCAGCACAATTACAGCTCCCTGGACGGTTGTTGAAGGTGATTCCAAACCCTATGCCCGCATCAAAATACTGAAGACAATCGTAGACAAACTGAGCGATGAACTGCAGTACGATCCTTTCAAGCCCGCGGCTCCAGCAGGTGCTGGAAAGCGTAAGAAAAAAAAGAATAAAAAGAAGAAATCAAAGAGCAAGTAAAATCGTTATCCGGGAAATCCACGGAGGACGGGATGAGCACAGAAAAAAAAACCATTACTGAAGAAGAAACACCCCCGATTGATCTGAAAGACCCCAAATTATACATCAATCGCGAATTAGGGTTATTGGGATTTCAACGCCGTGTGCTCGAGGAAGCCCAGGACGAGAGCAACCCCCTGCTAGAGCGGGTCAAGTTCCTCGCCATCCTGGGCTCGAACATGGACGAGTTCTTTATGGTTCGAGTAGCCGGTCTTAAAAAGCAGGTTGCCGCTGGGGTTGTGAGCCTGCCCCCAGATGGGATGACCCCTGCCGAGCAGCTTGCTGAAATCCGAAAAATCGCCTTGCAGCTCTTCACCTCAGCAAGAGAGTGTTTGCATGATGGGCTGATACCAGAACTGAACGTGGCCGGTATCCATGTCCTGGACTACGCCGCCCTCAACAACCGCCAGAAAACAAACGTCGATAGCTATTTCGAAGAAGTCATATTTCCGGTTCTGACCCCACTGGCTTTCGACCCGGGTCATCCTTTCCCCCACATTTCGAATCTGAGTCTCAACCTGGCTGTCCTAATTCGAGACAAAGAACAACAAGAACTTTTCGCCCGCATCAAGGTGCCCACTACTTTGCCCCGCCTGGTACCCATAAAAAGGTCATCTGGCGGAACCCGCAAGGACGGCACTCCTCCAAGCCATCATTACTTTGTATGGTTGGAACAGGTCATCGCTGCAAACCTGGGAAAGCTCTTCCCAGGCATGGAAATCGTGGAAGCGCACCCATTTCACATCACCCGGGATGCCGATATGGTCATCCAGGAACTGGAAGCCTCCGACCTGCTGGAAACCATGG
>CBFDCK010000021.1:0-30295 GCA_965603285.1 uncultured bacterium | reverse complement strand
CTCGTTGACACGGTCTGCCCACAGGCAGCCAGCAAAAATGCTGCGACGAGTATTATTGGTAAAGTCTTTTTTATCACGATGTATTTATTCTCCATTTTAGAATTTGGACAATTCCAGCCATTTTACCAGTAAATTATTGTGCTCAAGGTTATCGTTTATTAATCTACAAGTTATCGCACCTCATTCACGAACCTCCTGTCAATACCGATGTCTTTCCTCATTAAAAAATCTCCCCGCGTCTTGGAACATATATTTCTAGTATCCAAAATAAGTCGTTACTATGTGCTTTCCTCCACAGCTCTTTGAAGCTGTTCAAAGGACGGTATCCAGGAAATCCGTTTGAGGAAAGCCGCCAGGGAAGGGCTCTGAGCACGCAGTGCTCGCACCGCCTCGCCAACCGGATCCTCTGCTGCTCCAGCAGCGCCTCCAGGTTCATCAGCATAGGCGCCATAAAATGCAAAATATGCCTGATTAAGCTTGCGAATTTGGTACCCGTGCTCCCAGAAGAAACCGCGTCGTCTTTCCATATAACTCTCAGCTTCACCAATGTCCCCATCTGTCAGTAGTTCATCTACAGTCACGCGAGTTTCGTGCATTTCGGCGCGGAAGTCAAACGCCGGGGGCTCGGTCGGCTCTAGCGGCTCTGTGCTAGGCTCTGGTGGCGGCACAAGTTCCGGGTAGAACGCCTCCAAGACTGCCCGCCCAATTTCTTTGCCTGCAATCGAAGCCGTGGTCTCATTCATTACGCGCAGCTCGGGACTTGTAAAATAATTGATCCCCAAAGGACGCAGAGAAAGGAAATTATGCGTCCACTCGTGTGCCACCACTTCGCTGAGCCAATCCAAATTGTTGGTTTCCTGCACCATTGTGGGATAAACGCCGACACCACCAATCGGCACAACCAATGAGGAGACATCTAAGTTGCCATCTACCTCCTCTTCCAGCTTAACATGCTCGTCTAAAGTAAGGTCTGGAAGAAGGGAAATATCTTCATCCTGGCGGATTACTTCACGCGGGCTTACGATCAACGCAAAAGGCAGAGGTGTATTGTGATAAAGAACCGGTGGTACAGGTTGCCCCCCTAATCCCAAGTCGAATTCGGCGACAATATGGCTGATCTGACTCTGCAGTATCTCTTCCGCTACAGGTCCAATCTTTTCACGTTGGTCGGAAAGTCCTTCCAATTCCTGTCGAAGATCTACCGAAGCACTCTGCGGGTCGCTGATATTCGGGTCAGCATATATATTATTCAACTTCCCTTCTGCCATCTTAATGCCCGTCACCAGATCAAGGTAATCCAACACCAGATGGTGCCGGGCGTCTTGAGACATATATTTACTCGTCCCAAGCGAAGATTGGGCGAACTTGAGACCTAGGGCGTCAAAAGACCACCCAACGTAATCGAATTCTATATTCCGCGTATAGGCGCGTACAAGCTCGGTGCGATCTCCAGGCGGAAGGCTGCTGCTTCCCAACACAACAAAACCCAACAGGAAAATCGGAATAAGCAAAATCAGGCAGCGCAAATTGGAAAATTTTTCCACAACACGCGATTGTAACACGCTCACCTAAACCGCAGTTTACCCCAGAGTTAGGACTGACTTAATTTAAACTCAAGGTGTCATTAAGCGCGCAAAAGCATAAGATAATAAATATTTCTTATCAACGAGGGTCGTGCTATAATGCGATCAAGAAATCAATTTCCGAGAAGATAGACAGGAGCAAGATGAACTTTCTGATCACCGGCGCAGCCGGATTTCTGGGTTCGAATTTAGCTAATTATCTCGTGCGTGAGGGTCATCAGGTGCGTGGTTTAGATGATCTCTCCACTGGAGACCCACAAGCACTTTCCCCCGAAGTTCTCTTCACCCGCGGCGATGTGAACGACCGCCCCAAACTATGGACCTTACTCCAGGATGTAGACTGCGTTTATCATCTGGCAGCCCGAGTAGCGGTACCCGAATCTGTCTTATATCCTCGTGAATACAACGCTGTCAATGTGGGCGGTACAGTAAGCTTGATGGAAGCAATGCGCGATGTGGGAGTACAGCGGGTTGTTTTCATCTCGTCCGGCACAGTTTACGGCGACCAAGCGAAACAACCCTTGAACGAAAACGCCCAGCCGTACCCCCATTCTCCTTATGCTGTTTCAAAATTGGCTGCGGAATATTATGTACGCACCATAGGCGACTTGTGGGGAATCGAGACGGTAAGTTTGCGTGTCTTCAATGCCTACGGTCCAGGACAGCACCTGCCTCCTTCCCATCCACCCGTCATACCCAACTTCTTGCGTCAGGCTGTCCGGGGCGGCACATTGGTAATGCATGGAGATGGCAGTCAGACACGCGACTATATATTCGTCGACGACGTAGTCAACACCATGATCGCAGCCGCCACCGCACCAAGCATTGACAACCTGGTCATAAACATCGGCAGCGGCAGGGAAACCAGCATTAACGAGCTGGTCCAACTGGTGATGGAAGTCACCGGGACAAAAACCGAGGTCATCAGCAATCACAAAAATGATCCCGGCGTCTCGCGAATGTGCGCCGACCTGACCCTGGCTCGTCAGCTGTTGGGCTACAAACCCCACTTCACCTTAGCCGATGGATTACGATTAACGATTGAACGCGACCCACGCTTCCAAACACCGCCCCCCGATCAATCAACTGAAAGTTCCTGAATGGATGAAACTCATTGAGCTTCTGTCCAAAGGAGAGTTCATAAATGACCGTTACAGCAGTTATAGGAACTCAATGGGGTGATGAAGCCAAAGGAAAAGTTGTCGATTTGCTTTCCCAACATGCAGACATCGTAGCCCGATTTAATGGGGGGGATAACGCCGGTCATACCGTTATCAACCAATTCGGTACATTTAAATTACGTTTAACTCCCAACGGTTTTTACAATCCACAAACAACTTGCATCATCGGTCCTGGAGTTGTCCTCAATCTCAAGACCTTGATCGACGAAATCGAAGACATCCAGCAAAGTGGTATTGAACTGGTAAATCGGCTGTGGGTATCGCCGCGCTGCAATGTGATAATGCCCTGGCACCCAATGTTGGAGACAATTTATGAAGAGGCAAAAGGCTCCGCCCGCACAGGCACAACCAAACGCGGCATAGGTCCTGTGTACGCCGATAAAGTCAGCTACAACGGGATTCGACTGTACGATCTTGCCGACGAACAGATACTCGCCGAAAAAATCCGGATCCAGTTGGCGATTAAAAACCCGGTTTTTAAATCGTTCGGATTGGAACCTCTCAACCTGAAGGCTGTCCTGGAAGAGAAGCTGGACCAATATTCACACATACGCGAGGTTGTTCGCGAGCCATTCGGATTGCTGCACGAAGCGTTGTCAAATCAGGATGTAATTATGTTGGAAGGCGCACAGGGGGCTTTATTGGACAATAATTGGGGCACGTATCCTTTCTGCACAGCATCGATCACAATAGCAGGCGGAGCTGCGGCAGGTCTTGGAATCCCGCCCCACAGCATATCCAGGGTGATTGGCGTCGCCAAGGCTTACACCACCCGCGTAGGTGCTGGTCCCATGCCTACAGAACTGACCGACGAGACCGGTGAGACGCTTCAACGGGAAGGTCACGAATACGGAACCGTGACCAAACGTCCCCGGCGCTGCGGCTGGTTTGACGCGCAGCTTGTGCACTTCACTACCCAACTGAACGGCGTCACAGAACTGGCACTCACGAAACTGGACGTGCTGGATACGCTGCCAACAGTGAAAATTTGCGTTGGTTATCAGAGGGGCGACACCGCAGACCAAATCTGGCACTACTGGGAGGGCGACGCGACCTGGCTGGGCGAAAACCAACCCGTTTATATCGAATTAGACGGCTGGCGGCAACCGACAAGTGGAGTGAGGGACTTTGCGCAGCTACCTTCTAATGCGCAAGACTACGTTCGTAAGATCGAAAAACTGATCGGCGTCCCGGTCAAATTTGTGTCAGTAGGTCCGGCGCGTAAAGAAACTATCATACTGTGAGCTGTTCTCAGTGTGAAATTCCTTCACTTTCAGGTAGAGCGGGTACTGTCGATTCCCCAGCTTGATAAGCATCGGGCTGGGTCTCTTCTGCATCAAGCTTCAAAGTAACTGCCAGTGTTGTCGCTGACGCCTGGTGTGGTGTCTACTGAATCAACGTGCGCGCTGATCTCTACGAACGTGTTCGGTTAAACGGAGCCAATCTTCTGAGCCACCACGTTGTACGACTCATGTCTATCCACCGTATTCGCTCCGAATCTCCCCTGCCAGTTCTCGCGCCCGCTGCGGGGCATCACCCAGATAGTTGCTTGCTTCCATTAAAGCCAACAGCTCGCCTTCAGATAGATAACGGCGGATTTTTGTATCTCCTACAATTTGGTAGCTTAGTGGATTATCACCACCAGACTGTATTTCCCTCCAAGCTGCCAGCGAGTGTTTGCGCAGGCGCTCGTGCATCTCCTGGCGGTCTGCACCAGCTTTAACTACCGCCATCAACACTCGCTCCATGGCTGCAAAGGGACTATAGATGGATAGATTACGAGCCATTGCTGACTCGTTTACCTGCATTCCACCTACAATCCGGGTGGATACCAGCAGCAATTCGTCGGTGATCAGGAAAGCTTCCGGCAGCAGTGTACGCCGGTTTGCCGAATCGTCCAGAGTTCTCTCGAGCAGCAAGTTTGCGGCATTGTCCCACGCCAGGCGCGGCATCTGAGCCAGTTCGCGCGACAGCGAATCGATCTTCTCAGCGCTGATGGGATTGCGTTTAAAGGGCATCGCCGAAGACCCCACCTGTTCCTTCTCAAACGGCTCACTCAATTCGCCAATCGGGGGTGATTGCAGTATGCGCAAATCAAAGGCGAACTTGTGGAGTGTGGCACCCAATCCAGCTAACCCGCATAAAACCTCATAATCCTGCTTGCGGGGATAGACCTGCGTCGTTACCCGGAAGAACCCCAAATCCAAATGAACGGATAAAAGCTCCTCAAACTCAGGAAGATTCTCGGCACCTATAAGTTCCGCATATGACGCCCCGGTTCCTACCGCCCCCTTAAATCCTTTGCCCAACAGACTTTCACGAATAACAGACAATCTCCGCCAATCGATCAACAAATCCTGGGCGTACTGCGCCAACCGGTACCCTAGGGTGGAAGGCTCGGCAGGCTGAAGATGGGTAAAGGCGATCAGAGGGGTGTCCGCCCACTCTTCTATCTCTTTTACAAATGCCAATAACAATCTGCGTAACTGCTCCAGGATCAAATCCAGGGATTGGCGAATCCGGAGCACGTCGGCATTATCCTGGATGTCTGCGGAAGTCGCGCCCATGTGCAGTATCCCACCTCCCAGGGGCGCCTGCTCGACGTAATTTTTAAGTTCCGCCATCAAATCATGCCGGATCTCAGTTTCAATCTCGAGCGCTCGCTCTACATCGACTTCACCCATGTGGGTACGCAGGTCGGCAAGCTGTTCTTGATTAACCAATCCGAGTTCAGCCTGGACCTCCGCCAACGCCACCCACAGGCGCCTCCACAACAGGCGTTTATTCACCTCGCTCCAAATACGCCGCATTTCTGGGCTACCGTAGCGCCAGGTGAATGGAGACAGATAACCCGTAAAATCGATGTTCATATCTAAATTAGAAGACGCCATAACAACTATATCGATGTTGATCCTCCTTAAGGGGATGCAGGTTTCATTCCATTATTTCAAATTTCAAGTGAGGCGAGCATCTATTGGAAAAGCCAAATGTGTTGCCCTATATTGTCATTTCTTTTACAATTACCCGCATGCAACCAAGCGCCCCCCTCTCTCGTCCATTCTTTGCTCGACCAGCGTTGCACGTAGCCCGGGAACTGCTCGGTATGCGTCTGGTGCGCCTGGAAGAGGGAAAGCGCATCTCCGGAGTAATCATCGAAACCGAAGCCTATAGTAGTGAGCAGGACTTGGGCTGCCACTGCCGCGCCGGGTGCACACCCCGAACCCAGGTGATGTACGGTCCACCCGGTCACACTTACGTTTATTTCACCTATGGAATGCACTGGATGCTCAACTTTGTCGTCGAAGCGGACGGTTTCCCGGCCGCGGTGCTGATCCGTTCTATCCAACCGAGTGAGGGATTGGCGACTATAGCATCCCGCCGGGGCAGTCAGACGCCCGATCAGTGGACTAACGGTCCTGCAAAAATATGTCAGGCATTCAACATAGACAAGAGGTTCAATGGCGTAGATTTGTGCACTCCAGATGCGGTATTATTTGTAGAACCGGGGGACCCATTTCCGGATTCGGTCGTGACGGTTGGCCCTCGAGTGGGTTTAAACAATGTGCCGGAACCCTGGAAAAGCATCCCCTGGCGGTTTTGCATAAGTTATAAGGGATAAGGACAACTTATGATATATTATCCCTCTTTCCCCCTAACCCCTATCACCTAAATCAAATTCTTGGAGGAAATGATGAAAATCTTAGAAGGAAAAACAGCTCTAATCTTTGGCGTTGCCAACAACCGCTCTATTGCATGGGGCATTACTCAAGCGTTCCACGAGCAGGGCGCTACGATCGGTCTGAGCTACGCCGGAGAAATCTTGGAACGGCGAGTGCGACCGCTGGCCGAATCGATCGGGTGTACGTTCGTTGAGCCCTGTGACGTATCTCAAGACGAACAGATACACCAGGTCGCCAAAAAAGCAAACGAGACTTTCGGGGAGATTGACATACTGGTGCACTCCATCGGCTTTGCGAACCGCGACGAACTAACCGGTCCGTACTACAATACCAGCCGGGAAGGCTTTCATTTAGCGATGGACATCAGTGTCTACTCTTTCACCGCGCTTGCGAAGGCTTTTCAACCTTTGTTTCGACCCGGTGGTGCAATGGTCACTCTCACGTACAACGGTGGAGAAAGAGTATCCCCCCACTACAACGTGATGGGTGTCGCCAAAGCCGCTCTGGAGTCTTCCATGCGCTACCTGGCATACGATTTTGGCCCTCAAGAGGTGCGCGTCAATGCCATCTCTGCAGGTCCCATCCGCACTCTAGCCGCTGCTGGCGTGTCAGGCTTCAAGACCATGTACCGCAAGTTCTCGGAGGTAGCCCCCTTACATCAAAACATAACCGCCGCAGATGTAGGACAAGTCGCCGTTTTCCTGTGCTCAGACATGGCCGCCAAAACGACCGGGCAGGTGGTTTTCGTCGATTCCGGTTACAATATCATGGGTATAACAGAACCCATCGAGAAAATTCTCTCGGATTAAATGCTGCTTTATACAATCAACCCATTCTGTTAAAAATCATACATTAGGGCGATTTTTTAGATAGGTTTCTAAACAGCCATGTTCCGAAAGCGCGAAGGTGGAACTACCCCCTCCATGCAGCCAGCTCCGACCGAGCGCGTCACTTCGGTGCTCAGCTCGGGCATTGTCTGGAAGGGTGACTTGAGCGGCAGTGGTGGTGTCCGTATCGAGGGCGCCTTTGAAGGCGACATCTCCCTCAGAGGTCTGCTGGTCATCGGCGAGACTGGGCGCCTGACCTGTGAACACCTGCACGCCAACGTTGTAATCGTAGCCGGCGCTGTGCGCGGGGATATCACCGCTGAAAAGGTTGAAATCCGCGCAACCGGTCGCGTGTGGGGGGACGTGATAACGGCCTCATTTGCCACCGAAGAAGGTGCCTTCCTCAGAGGCCAGATTCGTATGGAAGAGCAGGTTGACATTGGAGAAATCGCCCAACCATTGACCGAGATCACCCCTTCGGAAGACGACAAGCCTCCTCCAAACCCAGAGAGCAAAGAAACCGGTTAACACAGGAGGACAATGTAGGGCAGCTTCCATTAACAGGGCTGCCCATTATTTGGAGATTGCACTTCTCGCCCGGTAGTCTACACGCCGGTTGAAGCGATTTCCCGCATGGCCTCGCACCCAGTGCCATTCAATTTTATGATCTCGCACAGCGGAGTCCAGCGCTTTCCACAAATCCACATTCGCCAGAGCGCCCTTTTTCCGACGCCAGTTGCGCCTCCGCCATTCCGGCAACCACTCTGTTATGCCCTTCTTTAAGTATTTTGAATCAGTATAGAAATCTACCCGGTAGGTGCGGTCGAGTATTTCCAGTGCCTTAACCGCCGCAGTCAATTCCATACGGTTGTTGGTCGTTTTACCCTCCGACCCGCTGATCTCTTTCTTTTTATCCTTGTACAGCAGCAGCGCCGCCCAACCACCTGGTCCAGGATTCGGGTCACAAGCCCCGTCTGTATATATTCTCACATCTGGGAGTTCGTCCATTTTTTAATTCCGTTATCGCGGGGGTGTTTTCGAAGCTGCACCTGGTGATGGGGTTATTGTGGCTGTGGGTGTCAGCGTATTTGTGAGCACAACTGTGTAACTCGGGGAAGGAGTATTCGTCGGGGTGTCGCTGGGTGTGGGAGTTATTGTCACAGTCGGGCTTGGAGACGGAGTAAAGGTCGGCGTGTCATAAACTCCACTTACCTCCGGACCTACATGTAGTTCAAAGGCGGTCTGGTCCAGGAACTCCAGCAGTTTAGGAACTTCTTCGACCGTGAAATAGTACATGAATAACTGTCGGGCGGCGTCGCTTAGTGCCCAGCGTACAACGCTCCAGGATCGAAAACCGGGCTCGGTTTTTGCTCTCCGGATCATTCTGAGCGCTTCTGCCCACTGTGGATGGCGGCTTCTATATTCCTCCAGATAGTCCAGTGTAGATTCCCTTAATGGATATGTCTCAGTTTTCTCGATAAGCTTAACCTGCTGTTCGGGAGCAATTATCCACTTGATGAAGAGCCATGCCGCCAGCTCCCTCTCCGGGTTCGAGCTCATTATTTCAAAGGACGGACCATACACATCGATCGTGGATTCCCCCTCTGAGGAGGGGAATGGTATCACCATCCAATTATCACGATTCCTGGTCTTCTTGAACGCTGCCTTCTGGAAAGGTATGTCGGTCACACTACCCGTGGAAAAAAGGCCCAGGCGGTTAGCAAACTCCTTTTCAGTATATTGGCTTTCTGGGGACCAGGCGCAACCCTCGTCATATAAACTCCTCAAGAAGGTGAAGGTCTCTTCAATTTCTGAACTGTCAAAATTGTAGACATTCTCTCCAGAAGCATCCATATCGGGTTCAAGGATATCCCCCTCATTGGAATAAATCCAACCCAACATGGCAGCATGATCGGTCGAGACGATCCACCCGCCTGTGCCATCGTTGCCGGGTTCTTCATCCAAGCGGTTGGCATAAGCAGCCGCGCAGGTCTGCTCTTTGAATTGCTCATAAGTCGTTGGCTCTTCCTCAAATCCCAAATCTGCTGCCCAAGTCACGTTATAATACAGCAGCATACCCGACCGCTGAGCGGGTATGCCAAGCCGTTTCCCATCCCAGACATCATACTCCCAGAACACAGGGTAAAAATCTTCCTGCTCTTTCGAACTCAAACCCCATTGCGGGTCATCCACGTATGTGTTCAGGTCGACGAGTTCTTTCTCATCATCCCATGTCTGCGCCTGGTGGAGATAAGCGGTAACCAGGTCGGGAGTATCACCCGCTTCGATCGCCCGGTTCACACCCTCATACATATGATCCAGACTCTCCTTGAACACAGGCTTTACTTCGATGCCCCAGTGGTTGCTTTCATTAAACATCTGGACCATCTCTTCCATGACGTCGCCGGCTTCGCCGGACCAGATGTGCCAAAACTGCACAGTTTCTCCACGCAGGTCTTCTGGATCCACTTCCAATACTTTGACCGGCTTTGTTGTCCCGGTTGGCGGAATTGTCGGGGCTGGCGTTGTCGCAGATGCTGTAACTGAAGGTGTGATTTTTTTTGTTTCTGTCAACGTTATCTTGGTCGCACGGACATCTTCCTGAGTACAGGCAGAGGACAATACGAATAAAATCACCACAAAGAGCAGTCCTGATAATTTCACTGTTCGATTACTGATACTATTTTTCATTCGTAACTACCGCCAGGAGCTGGCTTTCTTGTCTGGGTAATATTGATTTGACAAGTTTATCACTTCCAAAGCTTATTTTTTCGTTACTGCCTTGTAAAAATCGAATATGTTTTACATAATCAATGTAGATTAAAATGAGACAAGCGCCCGTACATATTTTATCCTATCACCGAATTTCCACACTGATAAAAATTTATGAAAAAACTCTCTGCTCCGCATTGTCTGTATTAATTTTCCTGCCCGTTATAATTGTGTATCTGTGACCTTATATTTTAACCTGACAATCATCATGGGTTATTTATAATTCATGTAACGTTACAAAAATTCAAGTTATGCTTTATAATGTATACGTTTCAGCCTTATGACCTCGTTTCAAGTGATTTTTAAGGTTCAAGAATTCTCGCTTACCCATATGGATCATTTTGATTAGTGGTTTCTGGCAGCGCTGGTTGCACCAGCCAGGAGGAGGTAGGTTTTGACAGCGACCTCAATATCTCAGCCGCAATCTGAAAAGCACCGCCGCAAACGGATTCGCTGGATAGATGTCAAAGAGCAATTAACCGGCTATCTCTTTATTTCCCCATCCTTCTTAATCATTACGATATTCGGCTTCTTCCCTATCGGATACGCAATCTATATGAGCACCTTTCGCTGGCGGGTTGTGAAAGGCGATTTTATCGGTTTAGGCAATTATGAAAAAGCCCTCGGGGATTGGATTGGTGCGCTTACCTTCGTAATTGGAATGGCTTTATTGTTCTTTGCCTACCTGGTATGGAACAGCGGTATGAAATCCCAAAGCACCCGCGGCATGGTTCTCAAGCTCCTTGCCGCTTTTTTATTAATCGCGGCCGGATTGGCGATCCCCCTAGGCTGGAACCGCATGATGGCAAGCGGCGATCCAAGATTTCTGAATTCTCTACCCATAACACTCTTCTACGCTTTGGGGACCGTACCTGCCGAATTAGCCCTGGCGATGGGACTCGCATATATTCTCTTCCAAAAGATGCGCGGGCAGGAAACTTTCCGTATGCTTTACTTCCTACCGTATATCACCCCGGTTGTGGCAGCCGCGGTCGTTTTTCGCTCAATTTTCAGCCCGCGCGAATCCTCCCTGGTAAACATCTTCCTCTCCTGGTTCGGGATTCCAGCTCAGGATTGGCTTTTTGAGCCGCGTCCGATGACAGAGATTCTTTTCGGCATTAAGCTGGAAGGGTTTTTAGCCGGACCCAGTATGGCCCTGGTCTCGATCATCTTCTTCGGTATATGGACATACGTTGGCTACAACACAGTGATCTTTCTGGCTGGTTTGGGATCCATACCTGGTGATCTCTATGAAGCGGCTGAAATTGACGGCGGAGGAAAATGGCATCTTTTCCGGCACATCACACTACCTTTGTTATCCCCTGTAACCTTCTACCTGGCGCTGATCGCTTTTATCGGCACATTTAAAGCCTTCAACCATATCTATGTGATGCGTGTTCCTTCTGCACTAGGGACAGTGAACACAACCAGTGTGACGATATTTGACACATTTTACAAAGCCAACCAGTACGGCTATGCGGCATCGCAGGCGATTCTGCTCTTTATAATAATATTGACGTTGACACTGGTACAGAACAAGGTCTTCGGGGAGAAGGTGTTCTATGGCTGAAGTTTCTCAAACCATGGAAAAAGTCTCCGTGAAAGAGTCACAACCTTTCACTTTTAAGATAAATTCAGGCAGGTTGATCTTATATCTCATCCTGATCCTGGGAGCTATTGTTGCCATCCTACCTTTCTTCTGGATGGTCTCAACATCTTTGATGACGCTTGGCGAGACCATTAACCGCCAGTGGCTGCCCAAGGTTCCCCAATTCGAAAATTATTCTGAAGCCTGGACGGAGGCTAGATTCGCCAAGTATTTCGTCAACAGTGTGATCATCACATTCGTCACCATTGCCGGCTTGCTTACCACCTCCATCCTGTCAGGTTACGCTTTCGGAAGGATCAAGTTCTTCGGCAAGAATGTGCTCTTCGCATTGCTACTCGCCACGATGATGATCCCCGAATCGGTCACCATGATCCCTAATTTCCTGATGATCCGGGGCGACATCCTCCCCCTGCCAGGCGGCTCCTGGCTAAATACTCTTCCAGCATTAACCGTACCTTTCATAGCCAACGCCTTCAGTATCTTCCTGCTGCGCCAGTTTTTCATGAAGATACCGGACGAACTATGGGACGCTGCTCGCATGGATGGCGCCGGTCACTTTCGCTTCCTGGTTCAGATTTGTCTGCCCATCAGCAAAGCCCCCGTCCTCACTGTCATGATCTTCGCCTTTATCGGTTCCTGGAACGCTTTCCTGTGGCCACTGCTGGTGACCACTAGAGCCGTCTGGCGTCCATTAATGGTCGGTTTATGGACCTTCGTCTCAGAAGCAGGTCCGGAGACAAACCTGTTAATGGCAGGCGCTGTAATAACCATTATCCCGATTTTGATATTATACTTCCTCACGCAGAAGCAGTTCACGGAAGGGATTGCTACTACTGGCTTGAAAGGATAATCCCTGAAAAAACTACCGAAATGTTCAATTAGTATCCAAAAAGGAGGCTGTCTAATAAAATAAATACACAATCCCTGATAACCAATCAACTAATTACCCAGTTACTTACACTATATTTTGGAGGAGATAAATAACAATGAACAAAAAAGTATTATCAATAATCCTGGCGGTTTTTGTAATCGCTTCGATGCTCCTTGCGGCATGCCAACCGGCAACGCCCGAGCCAACCAAAGAACCAGAACCCGAAAAGACCGAAGCGGCTGTTGAACCTGAAGCACCCGAGGAAGAAGCGGAACCAGCAGCCCCTGAAGACCCATACGCTGATGTGGACCCAAGCGGTCAGGAAGTTATCTACTGGCACCAGCACTCACGCGCCCGCGAAGAAGCGTTGATGGAAATCGTTGATGAGTTCAACAACACCAACGAATGGGGCATCACTGTGGATGCTGAGTACCAGGGCAGCTACGGCGACATCTTTAACAAGATGCTGGGCGTCATCAACACGACCGATGCGCCCAATCTCGTGGTGGCTTACCAGAACCAGTCCGCTACTTACCAGCTTGGCGAGGGTATGGCGGACATGAACCCGCTGGTGGACAGCCCAAAGTGGGGTCTTGCGGATGAAGATAAGGCAGACTTCTTCCAGGGATTCTATAACCAGGACGTCTTCACAATCTACGATGGAATGCGCCTCGGTTTCCCACCCAACCGCTCCATGGAAGTTGTGTACTACAACAAGGACTGGCTTACGGAGCTGGGATATGATGCACCCCCCAGCACTCCCGAAGAGTTCAAGGAAATGGCCTGTGCGGCAGTCGAGCAGCCTTTCAGCGGGGCTACCTCTGAAGGAAGTATGGGCTACGAGCTCAGCATAGACGCCTCGCGCTTCGCAAGCTGGACATTTGCTCATGGCGGGGACATGTTTGACTACAACACCAGCCAATTCTCCTACGACAGCGACGCTGCTGTAGAGGCGATGAATTTCTTGCAGGACCTGTTCAACAGCGGCTGCGCCAGCATTGTAGTCGAGGCTTACGGCGACCAAACCGACTTCGGCACCGGTAAACTGCTCTTCACTGTTGGCTCCAGCTCGGGCTTACCATACTATCAGTCTGCTGTGGATGAAGGAGGCGGAGATTTCGAGTGGGGCGTAGCAGCAATCCCGCACACCACTCCCGATCCAGTTATGAACATCTACGGCGCCAGCCTCGGCGTCCCCAAGACTACTCCGGAAGGTGAGCTGGCAGCCTGGCTGTTCATCAAGTATTTCACCACCCCCGAGGTGCAGGCTAAGTGGGCTGAAGTCAGCCAATACTTCCCGGTGCGCGAAAGTGTGGCCGAGAATATGTCGGCTTTCTTTGATGAGAACCCAGTTTACAAGACCGCTTTCGAAATGCTGCCTTACGGTCAGTTCGAGCCGCCCGTGCCGGGCTATGACTTTGTACGCGATATAGCTGAAGAGGCCATGGCTGCTATTGCAGACGGTGCGGATGTCGAAACAACCCTGGCTGCTCTTAATGAAGAAGCCAACGTGATCCTGGGCGAGCAGCTGACATCGCCCCTGCCAACGCCGGTACCCACCGAGGTACCCGAACCCACACCGGAACCGACCACCATTGGTACCGAGGATGATCCCATCAAAGTGCTTTTCGTGCCCTCCGTGGACGTGAACTTCATGATCGAATCGGGTGATCTGATCGAACAAGGTCTGCACGACGCCACCGATCTGTACTTCGAAGTCAGCGTACCTACCTCCTACGCTGCAACAATCGAGGAGATGTGCGCCTCACCCGAAAACACGATCGGCTTCATCCCTGGCATGGGTTATGTGCTCGCCAACCAGCTATGCGGTGTCGAGCCTGGGCTGGCTTCCGAGCGCTATGGGTGGAACGTTTATTGGACTCAGTTCATTGTCGCGCGCGACAGTGACATCCAAACTCTTGAAGATCTCGAGGGTAAAACCTGGGGTATCCCTGATACCACTTCAACATCAGGTTTCCTCTATCCCACGGCTCTATTCGAAGATATGGGCATTACACCCGGGGAACAAGTAGAAACCGGCGGTCATACTCAAGCCGTGAAAGCAGTTTACAACGGTGAGGTGGACTTTGGCACTACCTATTTCTCCGCGCCGCTGCTGCCTGAAGGTGAAGGCAGATGGTCGGTGGATATGTCGCCTGACGTACCTGATGATCTGATTGCAGAATGTGCACCCAATGACGATGGCGAACTCTGGTGCGGCGGCTACCGCGTACTGGATGCTCGCGCGTCCCTCACCGAGGAAGCCCCGGATGTCGTCCAAAAAGTACGCATCCTGGGACTCACTCCCGAGATTGCCAACGATACCATGTCCTTTGGGCCCGATTTCCCCGAGCAACTTCGCCAACTGATTATAGACGGCGTCGTAGCCTTCCTTGGCACAGAAGCTTGTGAACAATCTCTCTGCCACGAACAATTCTATGATTGGACTGGTGCCGGCCCAATTTTCGACGAAAACTTTGACGGCATCCGTATTTTGATGGAATCTCAGGGTATCACCCTAGAGAACATCGGAGAATAATAAACCAAATCCTCATTTCACCAGCCCCGGGCATTGCTGCCCGGGGCTAACTCTGCGATCCCTATTATGTAGGTTTTTGATATGCAAGTAAAGCCTTTCTCACCTAAATCTTAGGACCAAGAAACTCAAATAACTCTATGTTGGAAATTATTAACCTTACTAAAGTATATGAAGGCAGTGTCCAGGCTCTGGATAACGTCAGTTTCAGCGTTGAGCAAGGAGAATTTCTGGCTGTAATCGGTTTAAGTGGTTCCGGGAAATCGACTCTGCTGAGGTGCATCAACCGGTTGGTAGAACCAACCGAAGGGCAAATAATTTGGAACGGGGTTGACGTCACAAGCGCAAACCAGAGCGATTTGCGCCTCATTCGCAGGAAGATAGGCATGGTCTTCCAGCATTTCAACCTGGTTGAGCGTTCTCAAGTTATCACAAATGTGCTCGCAGGGAGGCTTGGTTATGTTAACCCTGCCCTGAGTCTAGTTAACCGTTTCCCCGAATCCGACACTGAAGCTGCACTGAGACAACTTGAACGTGTAGAAATCACCGAGCAGGCTTATAAACGTGCCGACGAGTTGAGCGGTGGTCAGCAGCAGCGCGTTGGCATTGCACGCGCTATGGTTCAAGAACCGGAAATGATATTAGCAGACGAACCCGTCGCCAGCCTTGACCCCGTGCTGGCACACTCCATCATGCAGTACCTGGAAAAAATCAACCAGGAGGACGGCGTCACAGTGTTATGCAGTTTGCACTTTTTAGACCTTGTCCATCGTTACGCCGACCGTGCCATCGCCCTCAACGAGGGCAAATTGATGTTTGACGGGTCTCCTCAAGCCATCGACGATGAAAAATTTAAAGAAATCTACGGCAAAGAAGCCGAACGAGTCGGTTAAGGGGGAACTTTAGTGAAGAAAGCGCCATCACCAAAAAGAGCATTTATCGTAGGTTTAGTTACTTGTTTAATAATTATTGTTTTCGCATATGGTTTTCAAGTCACTCAAGTAAATTTTGAAGAAACCCGGTCAGAAACGCGCCTCACTCAACTAACCCGTATCATCCGGGCTTTAGCGCATCCCGATCTCATTGAATATGAAAGAGAAGAAGTGTTCATCGAAGCGCCGGTATACTTACCCTGTCCAGACGATGGTGTTCCCACTCATGAACCTGATACGAGTGCTGCTTACCTGGAGTTAGACCCATCATGTTCAGGGGCTGGTGAATTCATCGTGGTAAAAGGGTATAATTTTTCGCCAAACCTAAAGGGTCCCATCAACTTCCTTCCACCTAGCGGAGCCTCATTAACAATCGGAAATTTCGCAGCCGATTCTGATGGTGTTTTCGAACAAAGGGTGAAGCTGCCCAAAAGACAACCCGTTGCAGAAGCCCAGACCATCCGCGTAATTGCCCGTCTAAACGTTGGTCTACCACACATATCGCCAGTAGCAAAGGCTACCTGGGGAAAGATCGTTGAAACGGTCTTCCTGGCTTTGCTTGCGACCACTTTCGGCACCCTGATCGCAATTCCACTCAGCTTCCTCGCCGCCCGCAACCTGATGAGCGACGTTAAAAGCCCAATAACCAGTGTTGCCCTGACTCTCATTGCCTGGCCGCTTGGCATAGTATTGGGACTCGCTTTTGCCAGGTGGGTTGGGCAGCTAGGAGATATCTTGATTACCAGCACGGGTCTCAACGTACTGGGATTTATTGTTAGCCTCCTCGTGACCTGGTTTACCGCACGCTGGGCGATTCCTCCCGAAGAAATCGAACAACCGGGTTTACCTGTACGAGCAGCCCGAATTCTTGCCTTGATCATAGCAGCCTTATCCACTATCTTGGCGGCTTATTTACTGGCAAATCTATTGTTCATTATCGGTGAAGCCTTAATGGACGTCCTGGGGCCGCTCGCTTTTTTAGGCTTTTTCACAGCCCAAATTGGTGAGATCCTGAGGATGACAACACCCGCTGTGGTTGCCTTGGCTGGAGCCGCAGTGTTTGGAAGTGTTTTTGGTAAGTTGGGTGTTGCGCTCACCGAGCGTTATTCCCTTAGCACCATCAGGATTATCAACATCGTGATAGCGGCCATAGCCGGGGGGGTGCTCTTCGCCATCATTGGCGCCGGAATTGAATGGCTGTACCAGATCAACGACCCTATGAAAACCCTATGGATTCCAGCAGCGTTAGGCGCCATCTCTGGAGGTTTGTTATCTCTGCGCTATAATCCCGTAGATCTTGTGCCAATCGGTTCCATTATTTACATGTTCATGCGCACCATTCTCAACGCAGTCAGAGCGATCGAACCCTTGATCTACGTGATTATCTTCGTGGTCTGGGTTGGTATTGGGCCATTCGCTGGAGCACTGGCGCTGGCGCTGCACACCATCGCCGCCCTGACCAAGCTGTACTCCGAGCAAGTCGAGTGCATCGCAACCGGCCCGCTCGAAGCGGTAACCGCGACGGGAGCGAACCGGCTGCAGACCATCGTTTACGCCGTCGTTCCTCAGATCATACCCCCTTATATCTCCTTTACGATGTACCGCTGGGACATTAACGTACGCATGTCCACCATCATCGGCTTCGCCGGTGGCGGTGGGATTGGCTTCCTGCTGCAGCAAAATATAAGGCTGCTCAATTACCGTGGTGCGGCTGTGCAAATGCTGGCTATCGCTATCGTTGTAGCCACCATGGACTACACCAGCGCTGCGATACGGGAGAAATTTGTCTAATACAGGGACATACTAATTACTTTTAGTATTTATTGACACGTAGAAACCCGGCTTCTCGAAGAATAAATTTGCCAGAGACCGGGTTTCTTGGAGGCGACAACCAACATGCCAGATATAACATCCAATATTCTAGGGGACCTGCGCGACCACCGTCTTCCAGATATAGACTTGGACGGCGAGTTTATATATCCAGATTATGGCGGTAAATCGATCTTAAACATCCCCTCCAGCGTTTGCAGCCTGTTGGACGCTCCGGGCATCGGCGCCCCTCCTTTAGCATCTGAGATTCTATCCCCTTTAGGTAAGGACTACCGCCGCATCGTCCTGATATTAATGGACGCCCTCGCTCTGCATCGCTTGCAGCGCTGGATGGTGGACGGTACAGCGCCCATCTGGTCTCGCTTGACTCAAGATGGGATGCTTACGGCGCTGACTTCCATCACTCCCAGCACCACCTCCGCCGCCCTGACCAGCCTGTGGACCGGTCTCAGCCCCGCAGAACACGGCATCACTGGTTACGAGATGTGGCTCAAGGAATACGGTGTGGTTGCCAACACCATCCTGCATACGCCCATCGCTTTTAGAAACGATGTCGGGGGTTTAGAGAAAGCCGGGTTCAACCCCGAAGATTTCCTCCCCGTACCGAAACTCGGGTCTCACCTGGCTGCCCACGGTGTATCATCCTACGCCTTCCAGCACCGCAGCATCGCCCACTCCGGTCTTTCCACGATGCTCCTCCAGGATACGGAGGTACTAGCATTTAATTCAGCGGCTGATCTGTGGATTAACTTGCGCGAACTACTTGAAGGTCATATCAACCAACGCCTGTACACCTGGGTATATTGGGGTATGGTAGACCACTTTGGGCATTTTTACGGTCCGGACGACGAGCGCCCAGTAGCCGAGTTCGCTAATTTCAGCACTGCTTTTGAACGCCAATTCTTATCTCGCTTGAGCCCGGCAGCCCGTGAGGATACCCTGATCATTCTGACCGCCGATCATGGTCAGATAAAAACGGATGTTGATCCCAATTATGAACTACGCAACCATCCCAACCTGCTGCGACGCCTGCACATCTACCCTACCGGTGAGCATCGCCTGCCGTACTTATACATCCGTCCAGGACAGAACGAAGAGGTGCGCGCATATATAGAAAGGACCTGGTCGGGTCAATTCTCCGTGATGGAGACAAGTCGTTTAGTAAAAAGCGGTCTGTTCGGTACCGGTTCCCCCCACCCACACCTTATGGACCGTCTGGGCGATTTGACCCTCATCGCCCACAATGACGCCTACCTGTGGTGGGACGAGAAAGACAACATTCTCATCGGTCGCCACGGCGGGCTGCACCCAGACGAAATGCTGGTTCCATTCCTGGCTGTAAAGCTTTAGCAGACCCTCGCTCTGGCATTATCTCATGTAATCTTTGGGGTCCACCTTGGCACCCTCATACATCATCTCGAAGTGCAGGTGCGGACCGCTGGAATTCCCCGTGTTGCCCACCGCGCCGATCACGTTGGTTTGCCAGACACTCTGCCCGCAGCTTACGTAAATTCCGCTCAGGTGCGCATAAAGGGTCTGCCAGCCGTTGCCGTGGTTGATAACAATCACATTTCCGTAACCCCATTTATTCCACCCCGCGTAGACCACAACCCCGTTATCAGCCGCATACACAGGATCCCCTTCATCGCCATCCAGATCGACTGCAGCATGATTCGCTCGAGGGTTATAGTCATAGCCAGAAATGAAGTGGTTATTCACCGGCCAGATAAACACGCCCACGCCTACCGCCCCGGCAGCAACCGTTTCACAAACTCCCGGCCCGAGGACCGATGCCACGCTGGGATCATCAAGCGAAATAATCGGCGCGCTCCAGCTCACAAACGCACGCTCACCGCCAGGGATTACTAGCCAGGTACCGGCCTCAATATTCGGGTTGGACCAATCGCCGATCGTTTCTGGTGAGATGTGGTTTCCGGGGTAGTTTATGATATCCTCCGGCGTTACATTAAAGAACTTGGCAACCCCGTTTAACCCGTCTCCTGCCGACCATTTATGATAGGCGCCATCCACCGATAGAATGTTCAACTCCTGACCTGCGAATAAATTATGTGGGTTATCCCCCAAAACTAACTGGTTGCCCCATAATATCGTTTCGGGCTGCAAGCCAAATTTCTCGGCGATGCCAATAAGCGTATCCCCTTCTTTTACTGTATACGTCAGTACTTCATGGCGCGGTCGTGAAGGGACATCGGTATGCAAACGCGCTCTGCGTGTTATCGGGGAATCAGAAATTTGTTCGGGTTGTAATGGCGCTAGACTGGAAACCCCCGCGGTAGGTGTTGGGGATGGTAGAGGTGCAGCATAAGCCGAATCCTCAGGCAAATTCAAGATTTGGGCTCGGGTATAGAACTCACGCATACCCCATGCCACAAGGAGAATCAACATCACCAGAAAAGCATGTGTGCCTAAACGAATGACCTTCTCTGATAGTCCGGCCCGCGAGACCGACTCCCAAATCAAGGTTATTCGATTTTTTTGACCTTCGGATTCACTCTCTAATGCGAGGGTCCCTTCCCCGGAATCACCTTCAGGCATTTGCCAAACCTCCGAGGGCATAATATCAAACCCCCTGCAGTTCGTCAAATTAAGGCCCTGTTAAGGTTTCATTCACCCGTTGAGCTGCTGTCCTGGGATCAGATTGCTGTTTTAACACATCCACCGTTGCCATCTGGAGTGGAGATCCCAGGCTTGTCATTATATCTACCGGGGGCAGGATGCGAGCTGATAGCACTATGCCTTCGATCAAGACGCGAACGGCTTCTTCAGACCAGCCTTCCAGGGCGCTGGATCGTGTGGGTAAAAAACCGGCGGCCCGTGACCACTCCCCTAAGAAATCGCCCTCAGTCAGGAATTCAGCCAGATCTATGCTTAATTCCTGGCGTTCGGGCTGGTGGGTTGGAATTGCCCATACCCAACCCGTAGCTATTGTATACGGCGTTCCTTCAGGGGTTGGAATCTGCGCAGCGGCACCCTCAGC
Source organism: uncultured bacterium (assembly GCA_965603285.1). Lineage (GTDB taxonomy): Bacteria > Chloroflexota > Anaerolineae > Anaerolineales > UBA4823 > JAUWPO01. Next base: position 9,476 of record CBFDCK010000021.1, on the reverse strand, counting down.
CGGGGGTTCACCAATGTAACGTGAAGCCCAGGTCACAGCAATGTCAGCACGTCTATCCAGAAAAGCTTCCCAGACCTGCTCGTCGTCCTGATATTGGGTAAGCCAGTACGGCATAACTCCAGTTTGTTCCGCATCCTGATAAAAGGTCAACACCTCGGTGAGAACATCCTCGTCTAAAAAAGGACGGCCCTGTTCGTCGCGTACAGCCCCATTATTAGCCTGGTACTGCGTCAATGTGAAAAGAGCCAGGGGGTCAGCCGCCGAAAAAACCAAAGGTGCCGTGTTATTAAGAACCGCATTCCAGTCAAGGGGCGCTGCGGTAACTACATCCGGACGATATACCAGCGCCAGTGCATCCCCGGCAAAGGGCAGCCCGTAAGTTCTTTCCTGGATTTGAGCGAGCTGGCGGGCGTAGTCATACCAATCATGGTCTTCCAGGGGGGCATCCAGTGCATCTAAAGGATGCAGCAGACCCTTCAAGGCAGCGGTCTCTAAACCAGAACCAGGGAGAGCAATTAAATCCGGTAAAGCCAGGGGAGCTGCCGCACTGGTTGTAGTAAGCGAATCCAACAAACCGCCAGACCCCTCTTCCGCTTTAATGCGCACCTCCACATTGACACCCTGTCTTCGCTTACTGAACTCATCTAATCGAGCTTGAAGCAAGTCAGCGGCGGGGGTCCCAGAAGCGGGGTCAAATTGAGGCGGCACCCATAAACGCAGAGTCACAGGCCCAGGTGGGGTAGGTGAACCTGTCGGCGCACCAGATATCTCCACGGTCGGAAGGATCGTGTCGGTCGGCACAGATGTTCCTGGAGGAGCAACTGTACCACTATCTTGTAGAAAACCGCTGCACCCACTCACAAAAAAAAGAAAAAGCATCGCAACAGGAAATAATCTCGTCATTTGCATCTCCCGCTTAAAGATTGTCATAACTTCGCTGTATGGTTCTCAATTCTATCATCAGAAAATCTTCAGGCGCCATCAGATGAAGTATGAGTGCCAAATATCCTGTTAATGAACTGGTCGTCGGCTCCAACGTTTGTAGATCGGTTGGATCTGGAGTGTATTGATATGTTGGTTAAGGTAGCTGTGTAGGCGCTGGAATAACGATGGGGGTTGGTGTGGTTGTCAACATAGCGATGCGAGTCACCATTGCTTCTGAAATTGGGACCGGTTGGGAGAGCGCATCCAAACCACGCTGCATGATCGGCGCGATCTTATACTTGTTCGGAAGTAATACCCAAGCACCTGTCTCCGGAATAGACTGCTGAATTACATCATCCCAATTGATCTGGAATTGGTGAATGCTGTCTCCATCCTGTAGATGCAGAGCGAACGGCAGGTAACCGAGCAAGTCCAGCAGACCCAAGTCTGATTGGATCGATTGGTTGTAGCTGGCATACCAATCCGGTAGTTTATACAGGTTTTCCATGGTCATGAAACTGTGAAATATTACCCTGAGTACTTCTTGCTGCCGGCGGCTGCGATCGAAGTCGCTTGTGGTCCTTCTCTCTCTCACATAACATAATGCAACTGCCCCGTTCATATGGAAAACACCGGAAGGAACGCCGTAGCAGTCGTTCGGCAGAGGCGTGCTGACATTCACATCAATGCCCCCCAACTCATCCACAATCCGGATAAAGTCGTCAAAGTGAGCCAGCACCCAGTGCTGCGGTCGTACCCCTAGATTATATTCAAGAGTATCGATAACCAGGTCCGCACCTCCCAGCAAGAAGACGGTGTTTATTCGATCCATACCGTGCCCAGGTATGTAAACGTATAAATCGCGCGGGATCGAAATCAGGCTGGCGCTGCCGGTTTGGCGGTTCAGAAATAATAAGATTATCGTGTCAGTACGTCCGATAAACGGTGATTCGTAATCCGTACCCATTAAAACCACGACTTCTGCGCCGGTAGGTAGGTTAACAACCTGCGCGGGAGGTGGTATTGTAGCTGATGGGTTGAGAATTTGTGTTTGTTGCATTTCTTCAATCGTAACGACTTCAGGAGCAGGGGTATAATTCTCTTCTCCCGAAGAGGATCCTGAATCTTCGCCTTCGCCTGGGGAGGATGTAGCCTTCGACAGTTCCATCTCTTTAGAGAACGACAGCGGGGTCTCTTGCATTTGAGATGGATTGCTGCTGCGACATGCAGCCAGGAGTGTCAATAACCCCAATAGAAGAATGTTCGCTATCAACAATATCTTTTTTACAGAACTCAAGAACCTCCTCCTGGTGTAGTGCCGGTCGCAGTCTCCTCAGGAGTTTCAATTGTCGGCGTCGCAGTGTCTGTGGGCGTGGGTGTTTCGGATGGGATGGGTGTATCTGTAGGCGGAACCGGGGTTTCGGATGGGATGGGTGTATCTGTAGGCGGAACCGGGGTTTCTGTCAACGTTGGTGTGGTGGTAGCTGTATTTGAAGGCGTAAACGTCACAGTCGGGCTGGATGTTGCGGTTGCCGTTTCTGTGGGAGTTAGAGTAGATATTTGCAAGGTCTTAGAGGCTGTAGGATTCAAAGTTCGCGTCGGTAGAACAGTGAGTGAAATGATTGCTGTCCGTGTCGGTGACGCAGAAGGAGTGTGAGTTGTCTGGTCTTCTCGGGTGCCGACGGTTCCCACCAATACCAAACCAACGCAGTAGCAAGGCAGCGTCGCTAGGATGACGACGATCAAAACATATCGAACGCGCAACCGCCCATCTGATGTGATGTTCATAAGCCGAATCCTATGCGCTGATGATAACACCAGGCAGTATGAGTGACAAGTGTGCTCAAATTTTGCCAATACAGGATGAAAAAGCTTGCGTGTTGCTTGGATAGACTATAATTAACATCGGCCGTGCTGCTGGGCAACTCTGACGCCTTTATAGAAGTCCAATTTACGAGATAGCGAATTTCTATACCCTGTGAGGTAGATATCAGGGGTTTTTTCATGTGACCAGGCTCAATCTTACTACCATAAGCATAAAAATCAATAAATCCGAAGATCTATGTGTACTCCGCGAGCTATGTGATGAATTATCAACCTTTGTTCCATCAGATTAACTTGGATTGGATATATCTTTCTCCCCACTTTGACGATGTAGCGCTTTCCTGCGGCGGACTGGTCTGGGAACAAACCCAGGCAGGACACCAGGCGAGCATCTGGACGGTATGCGCCGGTAATCCACCCGATTCGGCGCTGTCTCCATTTGCTGCCTCATTACATGCACGCTGGAAAACAGGAGCTGAATCTGTAAACCAACGCCGTTTGGAGGACGCTGCATCGTGCGCTCGATTAGGCGCCACCCACCGCCACTTATCCACCCCCGATTGTATCTACCGCCGGGCCTCCACGGAAAATCTAAGTCCAGGGGAAAAGCAGAGCGTTTTCCTTTATACGACAGAGGCATCACTGTTCGGACCGCTTCACACCTCCGAAGCCGGACTAATAAAGAGCCTCACAAAAGAACTGGCTCGAACATTGCCCCTCCAGGCGCAAGTAGTCTGCCCACTCGCTTTGGGAGACCATGTGGATCACCAATTGGTCAGAAGAGCGGCTGAACGTTTAGAACGTCCAATGCTGTACTACAGCGATTATCCATACGTCCTTGAATCAATTGATATGTTAGAACATATGAAGCGCGCTGGCTGGAGTACAATCCCACATTCAATCTCTGAGAGTGGGATGGTCGCGTGGGAAGAAGCAGTCAGCACACACACTTCACAGATAAGCACATTCTGGTCCGCTTCGACCTCCATGCGTGCCGCTTTACGATCGTTTCGCCAAAAGATGGCTGGAGTCCTGTTATGGCGGTCTCCTGAGCGCAAACCAACTTAAATCTTAAAGCTTGCATTGAATAGGGATTTATGCTAAAATTGCGCCGCGGCGGTGATGGGAAGATCGGAATTTCCAGGACGCCGCCTTCGTTTTCAATTGATACTAGATTTACTTGAACCGCTCCCACCGGAGTGTTTTTCTTTTTACTTGAATACAAGCACATAATCAATCTAAAAAATCAGGAAAAGTCTATGCCCCCCTCATACTTGACCCCAGAAGGTCACCAAAAATTACTAGAAGAATTCGATTATCTGCGCACTACAAAACGCCAAGAAGTCGCTGATCGGTTGGGTGAAGCGATGGATGGTGGCGAATTAATCGAAGACGCTGAGTACGAAGCTGCTAAAAACGAGCAAGCCTTCATAGAAGGACGCATCCAAGAGCTTTCAGCACTGCTCGCCAACGCCCGAATCATAGAGAATACGGGGAAGCATGACGTTATCCAGATCGCCGCGAAAGTAACTATCCAGGAAGACAATGACGATCCGGAAATTTACACCATCGTAGGTCCTGTTGAAGCCGATCCGCGCGAAGGAAGAATTTCCTACGAATCACCCTTAGGGAGAGCGTTAATTGACCGCCAGGAAGGAGACGTCGTTTCCGTGGAAGCACCAGATGGATCTTTTTCGATCCGTATCCTCAAGGTGGAGTAACACAGAGGCAATGTTATCAGCCCTGCGCGGTAATTCAATGCGCGGGGTTTTTATTTAAACTGTTTTGTCGCAACTATTAGACTCAGAGGATGGACATTAATAAAGGCTGGTCGTAAAATTAGGGGTAATAATTATGAGTAAATATTCAAATCTCGAACAGAACCGGCTTGAAAAACTAGAACGCCTGCGTGCTCAAGGTATCGAGCCTTATCCTAACCGGGTGGAGCGCACACACACCAATCTGGGTGCAATCCACGCCTTTGAAGAGATCGAAACCAGCGCCCAAACTGAACCTATCGAGGCAACTCTCACTGGGCGCCTTCGTTCGATACGACCGATGGGCAAGATCACATTTGCCCACATTGAAGACGGCTCCGGACGGGTGCAGTTGTTCTTACGTCTCAACGACCTGGGAAAAGATCAAATCAATTTGTTCAACCAGGAATTCGACCTGGGAGATTTTATCCAGGCTAGCGGCGAGATGTTCCGCACCCGCACCGGTGAGGTTACTTTACGAGTTAAATCGTTCCGTATGTTGGCAAAGGCGATCACTCCGCTACCCGCCGTAAAAGACCAGGTTGTGGACGGCGAGGTCGTCAGACACGCCATCCTTTCAGAGCCTGAGACCCGTTATCGTCAGCGCTACGCCGACCTGGCAATCAATCCGGATGTGCGCCATATCTTCAATATGCGCGCCGCCATCACACGCGCTTTGCGCGAATTTTTCGATTCCAACGGTTTCTTAGAAGTCGAAACCCCCATTTTACAGCCGATTTACGGCGGCGCAGCCGCTCGCCCATTCATCACCCATCACCACCAGCTCAAACAAGACCTATATCTGCGGATTTCCTTCGAGCTTTATCTCAAACGTCTGCTGGTCGGTGGAATTGAACGCGTCTACGAGATCGGTCGAGATTTCCGTAATGAAGGTGTTGACCGCACTCACAACCCCGAGTTTACACAGCTTGAATTCTACATGGCATACGCAGATTATCATGACGTGATGGAACTAACAGAGCAGTTGATCGCCTACACGGCAGACCAGGTGTTGGGAACACGCACGATCACCTTTCAGGGTCACGAGATCGACCTCCATCCGCCGTGGAAACGTATGGAATTAAGCCAGGGATTGTTTGAGATGGCGGGCATTGATATCAGCCAGCATCCAACTAAAGACAGTCTAGCAGGTGCTATGCGCGACCTCGACATGCAGCCCAATCCCAACGCGACTCGCGGTCAACTGATCGAATCACTGCTGGGTGTCTTTCTAGAACCCAACCTGATCCAACCGATCTTTATCTACAATTACCCGCGCGACATTTCTCCCTTGGCAAAGAGCCTGCCCGAAAACTCTCAGATTGTTGAACGATTCGAGGGTTTCATCGGGGGCATGGAGTTGTGTAATGCCTTCACAGAAATTAACGACCCGCTTGACCAGGAATCACGCTTCTTGGAGATGGGTCGTGATTACGATGCCAATGACGAAGATCGCCACCCAATGGACGAGGATTACCTGCGTGCTATGCGCTACGGTATGCCGCCCAATGGCGGGTTTGGGATGGGCGTTGATCGATTGACTATGCTCCTGACGGATACTCCCAATATTCGCGAGGTCATCCTTTTCCCACACCTGCGCAGCCGCGAGGACTAACATAAATCCTGCCAGTCTACACAAATCGGTGGCAACTTAATTCTTAATTGTAATGAATCCGCCATAAAAGCCAATTGTGAGTGGTTGGAGGACCAATCTCTGGCGGGACCAGATCCAGTCACAATGGTGATCTCCTTTACCACGGGTGACGGGGATTGTTTCATCCCAGACGGCACTACTGCAATGGAGATTCTCGGAGTAGGCGAGGCTCAGACTACATTCGGGATACTTTTATGTTCTCAATCCTTGTTCCGGCGTTGCCCATACACGTCGTCGATCCTTCAGGAAAGTCACCACCTTGCCAGCACCCTGCTGTCCCTAATAGCACCGGAATCACTGAAATTAGTAAAAAAACTCAATAACTTCTATGTGCACCGTGGTAAATTTCATATCTTATTGTAAAGTGCAAGCATAACCATGCAAGCATAACCCTTGACTAAAAGGAGATTAAATCTCAATGAACAGTATGGTTGCTCAGGTTTATAGCCTTCCTGATCTCATTACAGAGAATTTTCAGGAACTTGACGACACTATCCGAAATACATTAAGCCATGAACTCTGCCTTTCCATGAAACGATTATTTCTGACAGGTTGTGGTGACTCATATCATGCAGCCCTGAATGCGGAGCTTGCTTTTGAGTCAATCGCTGGAGTGCCCGTTGAACCGCTTACCGCACATCAGTTTTCTCGTTATGGGGTCGCTTACCTGCCGCAAACCGGTCCAGGTACAAACGTTGTGGTTGGCATATCTGTGTCTGGGGAAGTGGCGCGTACGGTTGAAGCTATCAACTTAGCAAATCAGGCTGGCGCGGAGACGGTTGCCCTGACTGCCACACCCGGCAGCCGGGTTGACAAGACTGCAAAGACCACTTTGTTTTCCACAATCACCACATTTCCCGACCCACAAGGGGTCCACACACCGGGCGTGCGATCTTATGCAGCCAATCAACTAGCGTTGTATTTAATGACCATACGTATCGGTGAGGTGAAAGGCTTGTTGTCACCAGTCGATGCAACCGCCCTGCGAGGTGAGTTGCTGATGCTGGCTGATGCTATTAAAACAACGACCGAAAGCTCCGATAAACCTGCCCAAGAACTCGCCATGTCCTGGTCGGATGCAAACGAATTTGTGTTTGTTGGAAGTGGCCCAAATTTCGGAACGGCGCTCTTCTCGGCTGCCAAAATCCTCGAAGCGTCCGGCGATCCAGCGCTTGGGCAGGACCTGGAGGAATGGGCACACCTGCAGTATTTTGCAAGAGCAGTACCCACCCCCACTTTTATCATAAATGCAGGCGCGCGCGACCTCTCACGGGCTGTTGAAGTCGCAGTTGCAGCCAAAATCATCGGCCGCAGGGTTGCAGTCATCACACCTCCCGAGAATGAAATCCTTTCTGAAATTGGGGATTCAATTCTAGGGATCGCAGCGGGTGTGCGGGAAGCTTTCTCTCCCCTCATCACCGCTATTCCAGGAGAACTGTTTGCCGCATACCGCGCCGATATGATCGCAGAACCATTCTTCCGCGATTTCATGGGTGGTCGCAGCATCGAAGAGGGAGGAGGAATCAGCAGGATCAGAACCAGTCAGATGCTGGAGAACATCCCCAGATGATCAGCCTTTTAAGATATGTGGAAAAACAGCCGTTGGTCATAGCGGCTTTGCATCTGCCTCCTATCCAAGCATCCCATCCCCCGGATGCTCAACCCATATCAGCGACAATAAATTGCGCTCTCCGCGAAAAAACATAATGCCAAAAAAAATCATCCTGGATGTCGATACCGGTGGCGATGATGCTGTAGCGATTCTGCTTGCCGGGCATCATCCCGAGATGCAGCTTGAAGCAGTTACCGTAACACATGGCAACGCACCGCTGTTAAAAACCCTGGATAATACCTTGCGGGTAATTGAAGCTGGGAAATTATCAGACATACCTGTTTTTTCCGGTGCCGACCGACCAATTGTAGCCGATCCAATCCCGACGAAACCAATTCAGCGTTCGACGCTCCCCTTGCCTTCTCCAACATTCACTCCGCAACCCCAGCGAGCAGCGGAATTCCTTATAGATTATTATCTCAGTCCACAAGGTCCGAGTACATGTTACGTCCCCCTGGGACCGCAGACCGACCTTGCTTTGGCGCTGCGCCTGGAGCCTAAGATCGCCGAACGCATCCCCAGTATCACGACTATGGCGGGGGCATATATTGAGGGTAACACCACTCCTTCAGCCGAGTTCAACGTGCTGGCAGACCCAGAAGCCGCACACATCGTTTTTACTGCCGGGATCCCAATTACTATGATTGGTTTAGAAGTCACCGCTCAAGCGCTGCTGTCACTTGATGATGCCGAGGAGTTAGGTAAGTGCGGCACTGTTTGGGCTGAGATTGCCACAAGGATCATCAAGGACGAAGTTTTGTGGTTTATGAACAACCTGGGATGGGACGGTGGTCAGATTTACGATGCCTGCGCAGTTGCTGCTCTTGTTGATCCACTAATCTTAGAGACACAGCCAATGCACGTGGCAATTGAGCTGTTCGGTCAACATTCACGAGGTCGCACAGTTGCAGACATATCCGGATTTCATAAAAATCCACCGAATGTTAATGTTGGGGTCAGGATCGATCGAGACCGTTTTATGGAAATTTTATTCGAGGGATTGATCTAACAGATAGTGAAAGTATCAAAATCTGATTTTTATCTGACGTTTGAATATTGTTAGCACAGGCAGATTTCCCGGACCGCTATGTATCACGATCAAATTTTTTCTCTATCGGCTCGATAATCTTCGATGCTATCATCCTACCGAACGGACACCTATGGGAGTACCTGAAGGTGGCTCTACATGTACCCGAACAATTCGACAATATTTACTCCGCAGATGGATTGCGAAAAAAAGCAGCCAGCCGTCATGTCTGTATCACACAGATCAGGGCTTGACTGTTATCAGACCTTAGGTATAATCCCAGGCAATTAATCATAACAAAGACTGGCGTGGAGACCTGTAACCTCACAAATCTTTTCAGAGAGCTGCCGTTCGGTGCGAGACAGCAAGATTTGGGTGGTGAATTCCCCTCCACCTGACCCTGATGGGGTCAGTCGCTCCCGCAGGGATGAGCCTGCTATAAGCAGCATACCAGCCTATCTTTCTAGGCCTCCCATTGTTCTGGGCCGCCTATCTTTCTAGGCCACCTATCGTTTATAGCCCCTATTTTTTTAGGGCACACATCGTAAGGGAGACCGGGTTCGCCCGTTAGCGCGTTTCTGAGGCCGTTTGAAGGGCAAAATGGCATTCTGTCTTGCCCAAACAAACAGCAAAAGCAGGTGGCACCACGAGCGCCCCCTCGTCCTGCAGGAGAGGGGG
>CBFDCK010000020.1:0-31158 GCA_965603285.1 uncultured bacterium | reverse complement strand
GTGAAGAAAAAGAAACCACCATTACAATCCAACCGCCGCACCCCCCACAGATTCGTGCCGGTCGCTATCCGATAACTGTGCGAATATTCAGCCAGGAATCCCCTGATGAAGTTGTCGATATCGGAGTCACATTAACCGTTGCGGCTTATGAGGTCAAGGGGCGCATTGGCGTCTTGATGGAAGCGACCCAATTTTCCGTATCTCCGGGAGCTAGCACAAGCATTCCAATCGTCTTGCTCAACCAGGGATTGGCGGAAGATTTCTTCAAGTTGGCGGTGGAAGGCATCCCGGTCAATTGGATTTCAACCCCATCGCCTATCACACAATTAAACCCGGGTGATCAAAAGGAGATCACTCTGACCGTACAGCCACCGCGCTCCTCCCACAGTCGCGCCGGAAGGCATTCCCTGAGCTTACGCGTGATCAGCCAGCAAGCTCCCGAGCAGGTAGCTGAGGTGGAATGCACTCTGACCGTGTCAGCCTTTTCAAAGTTCCAAAGTGAACTGCGACCAATCCGGATCGAAACCGGTCAAACTGCCCGGGTTATGGTTGAAAACCAGGGCAACATTCAAGAGATATTTAACTTGATCTGGCAGGGTGATGGTGCTGACTTAGAGTTTGAACCGACTCAAACCCAGACCCTGCGTGTTTCCCCAGGAGAAGTTGGGGCAGCCGGTTTTCAGGCTAAGCCACTCAATCGTCCAATCCTGGGTGGTGAGGTAGATTTTCCCTTCTCGGCTGTTGTGCAGTCCACTGAAAAAGAGGAGCAGGCGCACAAGGGTGTGGTATTGAGCCGGGCTTGGATCCCAATTTGGGTGATACCGGTTGTGATCGTTTTGTGCATGACCTTGATGTGTATTTCGATTTATCTGTTCACTAAGATCTATAACGGACAATCGGATATCAGCAGTGCAACCCAAACGGCTTCAGCGAACCAAACCGCCGCTGCAATTATCGGCGAAGAAGACAGCGATGGTGATGGTCTCACGAACAGGGAAGAGGGCGAGTTGGGCACGGACCCCTACAATCCAGACTCGGATGGCGACCAACTTCTGGACGGACCTGAAGTAAAACAGTACGGCACCAATCCTCTCAACCCGGATACGGATGCGGATGTTCTCAATGACGGCGACGAGGTCCAACGTGGCACTGATCCTCTGAGACCCGACACGGACAACGATGTGCTCAACGATGGTGATGAAGTACAGCGCGGCACCGACCCGCTCAACCCGGACACAGACGCCGATGATCTCAGAGATGGGCAAGAAGTGCAGATCGGAACTGATCCGCTGAAACCCGATACGGACGATGATAAACTGCCTGATGGGCAGGAGGTCCAGCTTGGCACCGACCCGCTGAATCCAGACACGGATAACGATCGTTTGATAGATGGTGACGAGTCTCCCCCCTGCCCGGACCCGCTCAACCCGGATACGGATGGCGATGGGATCATTGATGGTCTTGACCTTGATCCGTGTGATCCTGCCAACCCATCCATGACCGCCTCCGCCATCCCGCCCAGTGCGACAATCGCCCCTCCAACGGAAGTTCCTACAGGGGAACCCACCGAACCTTCCAATGACTTAGGACCGGGCACGATCGCCTTCGAGTCCAACCGGGACGGCAACGCTGAAATCTATGTAATGGACACCCAGAGTTTTGCTGCGACTCGTTTAACGAACGATGCATCCGTTGACACCCAGCCCGCCTGGTCGTCCGACGGTAACCGGATCGCTTTTGCCTCCAATCGCAGTGGTAATTTTGAGGTCTATGTGATGAACGCCGATGGCTCAAATGTGATCAACATAACAAACAACGAGCTTGGCGACGATTTGTACCCCGCCTGGTCACCGGACGGCAATTGGATAGCATTCTCCACCAATCGAGATGGGAATCAGGAGGTTTACATCACCGAACTGGATGGTCCGGGAATTCACAATTTGTCCAATAATCCGGGGGTAGAAGATTATCAGCCTCAATGGTTCAAAAGTGGTGGGATTTTGTTTGGAAGTGATTTGATCGTCTTCACGTCTGATCGTGACGGCAACCCTGAAATCTACCGCATGAAATCGGATGGTTCCGAACAAACTCGCCTGACCGATCACCCGGCGACCGATAATTACCCATCCGGATCGCCCGATGGGAATCGAATTCTTTTTGTCTCTGAGCGAGATGGTAATCCGGAAGTTTATCTCATGGACGTGGATGGAGGCGACCTGAGCAGGATGACCAACAACCCTGCTGCAGACAATTTCCCGACTTGGTTGCACAACGGGGATTGGATCGCGTTCACAACCACCCGTGATGGTCCGCAAGAGATTTATGTGTTAAAAATCGATGCTTCTCAATTGTTCAATATTACCAGTAACCCAGCCGAGGATCTTTACCCGTCGTGGCGATAAAGATTTGACCTTTTTTGAGAGCTCAACATCAGACAAGAAAAGACCGGTTATGCATAACCAAGTAGGAGTATGAATTGAATTTTCTGATTAACTTAAGCATCATTGTAAGTTCATTGATCGTCGCTTTTCTAATTGTTCCGGGAATATATATTGAGGGTGCAAAATTATAGGGCCGCGAGTCCTAGGTCAGGCGTTGCGAGGCGGTGAAAACCTGTTTGCAGTTATGCCCCAAAAAGATGCTAGAATACCCGGGGATTGGGACGTTCTACTTCTGCGGCGGGCATCGCTTGTGGTCCGCACCCGAAAATCCAGCGTGCACATATCTCCCTGGTAACGATCCCATCCAGGTGAGCGATGTGGGAAACAGGGTCGAGGTCACTCAGCCGGTGGAAACTGGCACAGGGATACAGAAATCACTCTGCATTACCATGCCCAACGAGGATGCTCAGATCACCATCGTCCATTTCCTGGAGAACCTGGGACTAGAGCCGCTTGAATTAGCGCCCTGGGCAATCACTCGATTCAAAACCGGTGGAGTGGCGATCCTCCCTCAGGCAATAGAACCCGACGATGAATTTGGCCTGCTGCCAAACAGTATTATCGCACTTTGCCGTATACCGAGGTGTTTTCCGCTCATATCACCTGGGGGAACCGGGTGATACTAGTCGAAGCCAAGATGCAAAGCGGCGAGCTGAAGCTCGGCTTTCCAAACCCGGTTGGATGGTTGGCGTATCTCTGGCAGGACACGATGTTCGTAAAACGGGCTGAATACATTCTCGGCGCGCAATATTTCGACCGGAGAAGTCCTAGTGAATGCTATTGCAACCTCAAATTACTGGAATTGGAGACTTTTGGCTCGTGCATCATCTTGAAACCGGGAAAAACCGTGACCCACATGGATACATGGCAGCTTTATGACCGTGTTGACTTCACACCTAGTGAAGGTTTTTTTGAACAAATTTACCATCGGTTATTGAAACATAAGCTGCACGAAGATCACCAAGCAAGAACAACAATTACAAAGGAGCCAGCATGTGTTACTTTTTAGGTATTGACGCGTCAACCACCGCAACCAAAGCCCTGCTGATCGATGAGATCGGAAAAGTAGTGGCTGTCGCCTCGCATGAGTACCCTATCAAAACCCCACGCCCATTGTGGAGCGAACAGCATCCCGACTTATGGTGGCAGGGAACCCAAAAGAGCATTAAGGAGGTATTAGCAGCTTCAGGGGTAGACGGAGCGGATGTTCAATGTCTCGGACTCACAGGTCAAATGCACGGTTTGGTGATATTAGATCGTGATGGCGATGTCCTTCGTTCTGCGATCTTATGGAATGACCAGCGTACCGGCGCGGAGTGCGATGAAATTCGGAATATCCTTGGTAAAGAACACCTGATCCAGATCACTGGTAACGATGCCCTGACAGGTTTTACAGCCCCAAAAATTTTGTGGGTTAAAAACCATGAGCCACAAATCTACAGCCAGGTGCACCACATTTTGTTGCCGAAGGACTACGTGCGCTATAAACTTACAGGAGAGTACGCCTCTGACCGGGCTGGTGGCTCGGGCACCATTCTTTTTGATTTGGAGAGACGTGATTGGTCGCCAGAGGTCTTGGAGGCCTTGGGTATTAATCCTGGTTGGTTGCCCCCTACCTTTGAGGGCACGGAAATCACTGGGGAGATATCTCCACAAGCTGCTGATGCAACGGGTCTCAAGGCGGGCACACCAGTGGTTGGCGGCGGCGGAGATCAGGCTGCTCAAGCCGTTGGTGTGGGAGCGGTTGAAGCAGGCATCGTTGCCCTGACCCTTGGCACCTCGGGGGTGATATTCGCCAGCACGGATGAGCCCATCATCGAACCAGACGGTCGCTTGCACGCCTTCTGCCATTCCATCCCGAGAAAGTGGCACCTGATGGGCGTAATGCTGTCCGCCGCAGGTAGCCTGCGTTGGTTCCGCGACACGCTGGTGCCCGGCATGGATTTCGGTGAGCTAGTTGAGGAGGCTGCTGACATTCCCCCCGGGAGCGAAGGATTGCTCTTCCTACCGTACTTGACCGGAGAACGCACCCCGCATCCCGACCCATTTGCACGCGGCGCATTTGTCGGTTTGACAGTACGGCACACACGCCAGCACATAACCCGGGCTGTACTGGAAGGAGTCGCTTTCGGCCTGCGCGATATCTTCGATTTGATGAGTGAGGCTGGACTACCCGCGATAAAACAGGTGCGCGTTTCCGGCGGCGGCGCCAAGAGTGGCTTGTGGCGACAAATCCTGGCGGACGTGTTGGGAGCGGAGCTTGTGACCATAAACGCCATCGAGGGCGCAGCCTATGGTGCTGCACTGCTGGCTGCAACGGGTGCTGGCGCATTCCCAGATATAGAAAGTGCTTGTGCTAGTGAGATCCATATCACCGGGCGCACCACACCTTCACAGGCACAGACCGCTTATCAGGGGTTCTACCCAATCTACCGTAACTTGTACCCTGCTCTGAAGCCCACTTTCAACGCCTTGGCCTGATACTGAACTTGGATGGGATTAAGTATTCGAATATTGATCAGTATCTCGTCTATCTTTCCCTGCTGATTAAAACGCATACTAGCCAAGAACTCCTCTAAATTCTCTGAATTCTGGTCGGTTTTATTTGATCTCTGTGCCCCATCGGGACCTGTTCCGAACCGCGCCTTCCCCATGATCTTAAAAGAAAAATCATCAACGGGGGCAATGAGTCTCGAAGAAATTATCTTCTAGGAATGATAATTTTGACTGGTGGTTTCGTCAAGTCTCGTTAGCGTTGCCTAGTGGAGTGTCAAGGCTCAATCTAAAAGGTTTATCCAACTAATCGGCGTCTTGACACTCCTTAAAGTGTTCCGTCTCTCAAACAATGTGTTTAATGAATCACGCTGGACGGAGAACTAGCTTATTTGAAACCTATGAAATATAATACAAATTAGAAGTCAAGATGCAATTGGAAGACAAAAAGCTGGAATAAACACCTTAACGCTCAAGACGCCGGTTGGTGATCAGGATATATACGCTGGTCAGGAATACCCAAGCTGGGAAAACATAGCGCGCCTCCCGGATCGAAACTGCGAAAAACAAAAAAACCAGCGCAACGATGTAGGTGATGATGGTCAGCCAGCGCGGCATCACTTCCGCCCGGGTCCAGATAGTGCCGATCGAGAGCATATACACCCCTGCAATGCGCAGTACATAGTTGCCCAGGATCTCGTTCATAAACATAAAACCGAAAATGTAGATATCACCGTCGACCAGCAAGTCGTCGGCCAGGGTGTAGGTGCCGAATATGGCTCCAATGGTGGCTGCAAAGATGAACATCAGGACAACAAAGGAAATACCGCTGCCTAAAAACACGGTAGCGAAGAAGCGGTCTTCCCGCTCGCCGATATGATCGCGAATCACCCCCGTAAACCAGAAAAAGGCGATCCCGGCAAAAGGAACCAGACCCAACGCCAGAGAGACGGCATTTGCCCTGGCTCCCAGCCATTCTCTGCTGATATCAGCCGGGGACTGAGTCGTGGTATTGGACAACAGCAGCATGCTGGCAACCATTAAGACCGAAAAAATGATCCCCGCCAGTGCGGCTGAACGCGGTGAGCGGATTCGTTTCTGAATCTGACCTAGATTTTTTTCAGCCATCAAACGCTCCTAATGTCATATTCTCAATTATGATTATTTTTTTTATTCCATAAAGTATCAAGGATTAATCACCGAGATCCTGGGCGCAACGTGACCAGTTTCCCAACGGGGTGCCTTGCTGGCAGCGACAGCCACCACTGAGCGGCCAAGCTCTTGAATCTCAACCGAGTTTCTGCCAAAAGACCGGCCATGTGAGACCAGGACAACCAAATCCCCTTCGCTGGATGTCTGCTCAGCCCATTCTACCTTGTCAGCCTGCCCAGGTTTGTATTCCACCCGTTCGGGGAGCACGATCCCGGCATCCGCCAGCTGCTCCAGGGTGACCGGACCGACGATCAACGGCTTGCCTGGGGCTGCAACTGCAGCAATGCTGACTGCTGTGTGCAGATCATCGATCCGGGAGGGTTGTAAATCACGTTCGGATATAGCCAATACGACGCGCTCAGCAGGTGAGTCGGAGGTCGCAACTATTGCCACAGGGCAATCCACCGTTCGTGTTATCTCGTCTGCCAGGCTCTCCACCAGAAACTGGGTAACCGGACGAGGGCCGGGCCACTGCAGCAAGACCAGTGAAGCATTATTCTCGATCGCCGCCTGGCTGATCCCCTCCGCCAGGTTGCGGTCGACACGCATCCGGCTGTCCCCTTCCAATCCCAGAGAGTGCAATGTGTCGTCGATTGCGGTCAATTTACCTCTGGCTTCAGACAAATCTTCTTGGGGAAGGGTGACCACCACCGGGATGAGCATGCCCCCGTTGGCTTCGGCAATCTGTCCTGCGAATCGCAGGCGCGGCGCTAGTCGCTTGGTTACTTCATGGGTAGGCACCAAGACCACTTCTCCTAACCGGCGCGCCTCCCCACTGGGCTGTTCGATCCGGGCGGCATATTTCGGAGTACCCAAGGATGTGACGAATAAACTGACCGCAATCACTACCATCACGGCGTTGACCACCTCGTCGCCATACAGGCCCAGTTCAAGGCCGACAATGGTGGCAGCCAGGGTTGCCGCAGCCTGGGCGACAGAAACGGAGAACAGCAAGCCGGCTTCGGCGCTTCTCAAACGGAAGAGCCGACCGGTAAGCCAGGCCGCGACCAGCTTGCCAATCATCAGGGCAAGGCTGAGCCATAGTGCCAGCTGGATTGTTGCAGATGTGAACATCACCACGGGGTCGAAGAGCAAACCAACGGATACCAGGAAAGCCGGGATGAACAGGGCATTCCCGAAGAAGTCTACGTGCTCCATCAGTGCGCTTTCGTTGGGCACCAGGCGGTTGAGACCAAATCCTGCAAAGAAGGCGCCAAGCAGTGGTTCGATACCCACGATTTCGGCTACCACGGCAGCAGACATCAGCCCGACGAGGATGATCATAAAGCGCAGAATGCGCCCCCACCCCAGGGTTGAAAAGAACCAGCGTGTGATCCAGGGTAAGACCACCAGGCACCATGCCCCCAGGATGACCAAACCCAGCGCGATGGAGAGAATTAGCTGGGTACCGGTTTGATCTCCTGTCTCAGAACCGGCTACCAGGGCCAGCACCAGCAGTGAGACGGTGTCGGTGATAGCGCTGGCTCCGAGAGTTGCTGCGCCGGCCCGATTTTTGGTCAGGTCAAACTGCTTGAGAACCGGATAGGCGATCAGCGTGAATGAAGCCCAAAAGGAGCCGATCAATATGGCGGCCTTGGTGTCATAGCCCAGCTGCAGGGTGATGAAGGTGCCCAGAACGAATGGAATAAACGAGGTAATCAGTCCGAAGCCGCCGGAGATTCTCCAGAAACGGCGGAAGGTCTCAATGTCCATCTGCAGCCCGGCCAGGAAGATCAGGTACAGGATGCCGATTTGGCCAATATTCTCGATGGCTCGAAAATCGTCCAGGATGCCCAGCATATTGGGACCGATCAGCGCCCCGCCAATCAGCAGCCCAAGCAGCCCAGGCAGGCGCAATCGCTCCGCAATTAGCGGACCGAAGATGATAATGATGCCTAGAACTAAAAAGGCGAAGGCTGGGCCGTTACGGATGGCTTCATCAATCATGTAATCTTCTCCATAAGGACTGCCAATCAGAGACTCCGACTGGCAGTCCTCTAAAAACGCTAACCTTTCATGCTTTCTTTGCGCCGCGTTTGCCTAACTCCAGGGCCAGCGGGATTAAGACCACCATAACGATCAGTGAATAGACCACCACCATCACAACCTCATCGTTGCCGAAATTCATCGTGGCGACCACCATCGCCGCGGCGATATTGCGCTGCCCGGCACCCAGGGCTTGCAACCAATCACCAGCTTTACCCAGCTTACCCAGCAGGTAACCGCCAGCCGTGGTCAGGATCACCAGAATCAGGCTGGCCAGCAAACCGCCGGAGCCTAATAGGCCGATCACGTTGCTGAAATTCAGCACTACCATCAGCACCAACAGGATCAGCAAGCTCAGGTTGGAGGCCTGGGCGAAGAGCGGTTGGGCCGACCCAGCCGCTTCTGGATAGCGGGCGCGCACGAACAGGCTGATGGCCAACGGGATCAGAATCAGGTAAACCAGCCCGGAAGCGATATCCCAGAACTTAACCGAAATTCCGGTCAGCAGCAGGGGCAGGGCAATTGGCAGCACGATGATCGTGGCCACCACCAGGAGCACCATCAAACCCGTAGCCGCGGCGGTATCCACCTTGGCAAACACAGCCGTTTTAGGCAGCGCCGGCGCACCGGCCGCCAGCGAGACCAACAGCAGTCCCACGGCCAAAGGCTCATCCAGGGAAAACACCAGGATGAGGAGTAAGGCCAGGATGGGCGGAACTACAAAATTGGCCAGCAAAGCCATGATCACGAAACGTACATCCCGCAGAGGCCCGGTAATCTGCTTCATCGTCAGGCTCAAGCCCATCGAAACGATCGTGCCCAGCACGAAGACCAGGCCCATCAGGCTGTAAAGTGTGTTTAGCAGTTCCATATTCTTTCTCCTCTTTTTGATTTGGTCGTAATCTTGGCGAAGGCTGCTTTATTTGCGCCTTCGCCAAGATTACAGAAACGGTCTATTGGCGCGCTATGGCAAAACGGAGGCGTGCTCCTGAAGATGCACTATTGTTGCGTCATCAGCCGTTTCAGTTCGGCTTCGTCGTCTTTGATCACCTCGCCGGATACATCAATAACCACCTGCTTAATCTCGCCGCGAAAGTGGAACGGCGCTTCATAGACCTCCGGGTTCACCGAGTCAAAGGCCGCATAACCGCAGCTCGCGCCCAATACGCCGAATATTTGGGGGGTGGAGTACGGGACTTCGAGGTTGCCCACCAGCTTGTTGTTGATATAAAGCTGGCAGCGGCCTGGCGACCCTTTCCCCTCCCTGAACCTGGGTTCGCCAGTGGGCTCAAACTCGTAGCGCAGGCTGACCTCGCCGGTTGGGACGGGTTCGCTTGAGATCACCTCGAACTTTTCCAGCCCAACATAGTTATGAATGTAATGCAGGTGTCCATCTTTGACAAAGAGTGCATAGCCAGCATTGCGACTGCCGTGTGTCATCAGCATCCCCTCTGCGCCCTCATCCGGAATGACCACGTCGGCCGTAATGCTGTGCGGACGGTTATAAAGCTTAGGCGCAGCGGAAAAGGCGATTGGCGCACCGCCGGAGTAATATGTATATTGCTTGCGCGGTCGGGAAACAGTCGGGCGCGGAACATTCATACGGGCAAGTTCAGCCGAGGCTAGGGGCAAAGCACCATATTTACCGGCTTCGGCGTACCAGCGCTGGGCCATTTCTTGCACCTTGTCCGGCATCTCCGCGGCCAGGTTTTTCGTTTCTGCCGGGTCGTCAACCACGTTGTAAAGTTCCCACCCGTGGGCATCCAAATCATTCAGCAGTTCAGCGGTCAGTGGCATACCGAAGTAGCGTTCTTTCTGGGCCGCTTCTGCAAAGTTGGGGCCAGGGAAGGGGCAGACCGCTTTCCACCCGTCATGGTAAATAGACCGGTGGGCGAACATCTCGAAATACTGGGTGTGGTGTTTGGTCTCGGCCGACGCATTATCGAAGCTGTGAGCAAAGCTGGTCCCCTGGATAGGCGATTGGGGCACGCCGCGGATCATCTCGGGCGCTTCAATGCCCAACGCTTCCAGAATCGTGGGTACCAGATCGACGGCGTGGGCGTATTGCGTCCGTATTTCGTTGCTGTCCTCGATTCCTTCTGGCCAGAACACCAGACAGGCATCGCTGACCCCACCGCGATAGGTCTCCCGCTTCCAGCGGCGGAAGGGAGTATCGCCGGCCCAGGTCCAACCCCAGGAGTAATGGTTGAAGGTGTTGGGGCTGCCCCATTCATCATAGTGTTTCAGATTGTCTTCCAGCGTTTCCTCAACATTGTTAAAGAAAAGGGCCTCGTTGAAGGTGCCATTGACGCCCCCTTCGGAACTGGCCCCATTGTCGGAAATGACGACGACGATCGTGTTTTCCAGCTCCCCGATCTTTTCAAGAAACTCGATGATGCGGCCGAAATGATAGTCCGTCTGCTCCAAGAAAGCGGCATAGACCTCCATCTGGCGCGCGTACATCTTTTTGGCGTCAGCCGGCAACGAATCCCATTCGGGCACGTCGTGGTCGTGCGCGGAGAGTTCAGTACCAGCCGGGAGGATGCCTATCTCCTTCTGGCGCTCGAAGACGATCTTGCGGTATTCGTCCCAGCCCATATCAAACTTGCCCTTGTACTTTTCGATCCATTCCGGCTCCACGTGATGCGGGGCGTGCCCGGCGCCGGTGGCGTAATACAGGAAGAAGGGCTTGTCCGGGGCGTTGACGTAGGCATCCTGGATGAACTCGATGGCTTTATCGGCCAGGTCGATGTTCAGGTGGTAGCCTTCCTCTGGCGATTTGGGCACAGGGACTGGGTGGTTATCGTAGGTTAAATCGGGAAACCATTGGTCGGTATCGCCACCAAGAAAGCCATAGTAACGTTCGAACCCACGTCCCAGTGGCCATCGATGGAAGGGGCCGGCGGTGGTGGTTTCTTCTGGAGGAGCCAGGTGCCACTTGCCCACGGCAAAGGTGTTGTAGCCATGCTCCAGCAGCGTCTCCGAGATAAAGCCGTGTTCAAAGCCCATATAGCCATTGTGGGCCGGATAGCCGATAGAGATTTCGGTGATGGCCGACAGGCCCAGCGTGTGGTGGTTGCGCCCGGTCAACACGCAGCCGCGCGTGGGTGAGCAGAGGGCTGTGGTGTGGAAGTTGGTGTAGCGCAAACCATGCTGCGCCAATTTGTCCAGGGTTGGCACATTGACCAGGCCGCCGAAGGGTGATAGCTGCCCATAGCCAACGTCGTCCAGCACGAAAAAGATGACATTCGGGGCACCTTCTTTAGCGCGGTTTGGCTCCGGCCAGGCGGGTGACGACTCGTCTAGCGTCCGGCCAATTATGCCTGGGAAGGGTGTTCCAGGTTTGTATTCAACTATATCAGACATTGTTTGACTCCTTTTTGATAGTAGGGTTGATCAATTTTGGATGTTATGCCTTTTTGACCATATTCTTTGTTAACACGATCCAGGGGAAGGCTAATGCGAACCAGCCTTCGCCAGTACGCTAGTTTACTGCATCAATCCACACGCACCACGCCCCGCCCGGCAATGCTGCCCGAAGGCGGCGTCCAGATCGTTTTAATCCACTCGCTTGATCGGCGGCAGTTTGTACTCAAGGCTGAGTACTTCTTCACGAGGCAGATATACCCGAAAGATCACATAGAACCCTCCCTTTGGGGCCGGAAGCCAGTTAGACTCTTTATCTTTTCCCGGTGACTCAGATTGGATATAAAGCGTTAACGAGCCATCCGCATCAAATTGCAATCCCGGCATGCGGTCGCCAATCGCGTAACGGCCAAGCGGGTTATCTACAAAGAAGAAATCAGAACCATACATGGAGAGTGACCAAAACCCGTCATTGGGGGGAAGCTGCCCGGCAGGAAAGGTCAGCGTATAATTGTGGCTGCCATTTAACAATTCATTGTGATCATCGATATTCCCGGTGGGGTAGATAGCCTCGTGCGGGACTAAAACCCCCAGCCCTTTTTGGGCAGAGACTGCGCGCAGCAAATAATCCTTTTGGAACAGGCCAAAATTCCCTACGGTATAGTTCCAGTTGTTCACCACTGTTCCCGCTGTATTCAAGTTAGCAAAGATAATTTCTTTGGCATCGTGGCTCGCCTTTTCCAGGGCCTCCAGGGTTTCTGCATCCAGGATGTCTGGCTCAAAGCCATTTTGCACACTAAGGCCGATTTTGCTGAACAGCGCTTCCAACCCCGCTTCATCCGCAGGCATCGAGTTTTTGCGCATAATGTCGCCCAAAAGCTCGAAATATTTCAAGCCCATCAGCGGGCTGCCCAACTTGGCGACATCTGGGTCTATCTGGCTTACTTGCCCTGGTGGTGGCGTGTAAACCTGCCCGTAAGCGCTTAGCGGTTTCAGAGTGATTTGTTCCTTCAAGGCTATCAGGGTTGGCAGGTCTGCCGGGCCATCCACCAAAGGACGATGAATAATCCACACGATGTTTGTGGGCGAGTCAATCCGTTCAACATCTGCGGGCAAGTCACCTGTCCAACCTGGCCCAACAATGGCAAAATCACCGCCATTGGGCGCAGCAATAACTTGCTGGCCCTGTGGCCCTTGTTTCCGTTGGCCAATGGCGCAAAACTGCTCAGTGTAAGCATCCATAAAAGGAAACGTGAAATAACGGTCGCCATATGCGGGAATGTGCAAAAGCATCGGCTCCTGAGATAGATCCAGAAACATGATTGAGTAGGGTGTGTCATTGTTGGGCGTTACCACTTCTCTGTCTGCGGCAGTAACCAATCTTGTGTTATGCAATATTTGGTTCATCGGCACTTGCTTGGGTGTTGTTACGGAAGTGTTGGTGAGAATACGTCGGGTTCGTTCCATTTCAACAGCCGCAAATCCAAAAATGTATGCCTGTACCGCGATGGTGTAAGCATTTAATACTTGGGGTTTCATTTTTTGCTCCTTTACATTGAATAATAGGGTTGATTAATGTTGGTTGTTACGCTTTCCGCACTGGCGGCGGAGTCCAGAAACCATCGAGCGCAGCCTGTTCGGGCCAGTAGATGCGCATGGTCAAGTAGAAAGGCCCCTCGGGTGCCGGCAGCCAGTTGGCTTGCTCGGTGGCATCCTGAGGTTGCGCGTGCTGGACGGTGATGGTCAAGTAGCCATCCTCAGCGTACACCAGCCCTGGGGTTGTCGAGTTGATCAGGTAGCGGTTGATGGGGTTTTCCACCAGATATCCGGCTGTACCATCATAGGAAGTATCGTACATCGTGATTGACCAGAAGGCTTTGGCCGGAGGCAGCATATCGAATGTAATCTGGTAACGATGCGCGCCATCCAATGGCTCACCATCCGCATCCTCGCGGGCGGTGGGGTAAATGGCTTCAATCACATCATTGCCACCCCAACCGGCCATCGCCGCAGTAGCGCGCAGCAGGTAGTCACCGGCATACCACTCGCGTGTGCCAAAGACATCCGATGATCCCCAACCATTGACCTTTTGCCCAAAGTTACGCACTTTGGCAGCTATGGTTCCTTGTGCCGCAACAATCCCGGCGCGAACCGCTTCCCGGACTTCACCATCCAGGGTTTCGGCATTAAAAGGCAGGCCTGGGCCGATCCCGATCTGGGAAAATCGGGACATCAATTCTGCTTCCGAAGGATGGATCGGCTGGCAGAAGGTGAGCAGGAAGTTGAGATAGCCGATGAAACGCTCGTCGCGCGAGGCTTCGTCATTCCAGATCGGCCATTGGGCAGATTCAGCAGTCGGGCTTTCCTGCCCCCGGTAGGCTGACAGGGGTTGGATCTTATAACTTTCCATCACTTTTGCCAGCGCGGAGACATCATCAGCACCCAGCAACTGGTTGCGGCCAATGATAAAAACCAGATTGGTATCGAATGACAGCACACTATCGAATTCGTCCCCAGCCTTATCCTCCCAACTCGGTCCGACAGCTAGATAGGTGCCTGCATTCGAACCGGTGGCGCGCGAACCTATGAAGTGCGGATTAGTGCCGAAAAGGTCCACGAACTGCCAGACATAGTAACGGTCCGTGATCGTGGGAACCTGAAGCACCACCGGTTCGGCGCTCAAGTTCAGCAAGGCCATCGAATAGGGGGTATCGGCATTGGGGGTGACAACATCCTTGAAGGTATGATCGAGTGTGGCCGCTCTGCCATGGATGGCGTTAGCCGGTCCGCGATAAGAGGGCAAGCCAGGTGTCAAAAATGTGGCAAAGGCATAACGGTAGCCCATCAGCATGGGGAAGGTGTAGATATAGGCTTCTTCGGCAATTTTTTCGATTTCTTGAGACGTAAGTTTGGTCATGACATTCTCCTCATATTTTTGGGTGTCTCATCACTAGGATTATGCCTTATGCTCCGGTGGCAGTGCGTAGAGCGGGTCGAGGCGAGTGCAAAGACCAGGATCCGCGGCCGAATGCAGCCAAGATCAAGAACATGTTTCAGAGGCGCTCGCGACACCAGATCGACTGGTAGGGATGGCTGATTCAGTTTTGTTTGGATGATTGGCGTAGTATCTTGCTAATCTACCAAAGCATTCTTCGAGGGGGATTGTACTATCGATCAGCAAAACTTGAAATATCTTAGAGGATTAAAATTTCTATCTAATTGAATGTGGTTTTCCTGGGGGAATAAAGTTCCCTTAATCGAATAAAATAAGATTCCAACTACAGATGTGTTGGATTTGTTAACCTACAAGGACTCGATCCCAACGACTAATTTTTATAGGTAAAATTGGGTATTAGAATCGAACCGAAAATAGCCAGTTTTCAATTAAAAGAAACAATTTCAACCCCCAATTGCTCTAGCTTGCCCCTTTGCTCAAAGTGTATAGATGTCAAAAATCGCTCGGGCACGCCAAGCGATTTTTGTGAGCGGAACAGGACTCGAACCAGTTTTTAGTAGTATCCACCTACTACGGGGATCCCAAGGGATGCTCCACTACGTTACGCTATTCGAACTGAATTTCTTCGTTGAATCGCGAATCAAGATTTAATTCTTCCAGTTTATCCCGCTGATCAAACCGAATTAAAGAAAAAAACTCCTCCACAGAATTATTCGGAGAAGTTCTATCTGATTCAAATGCCCCCATGGGGACTCGAACCCCGATTTTAGCCTTGGGGGGGGCTACGTCCTAGTGTACAGTCAAACATCAAAGATTAAGATGTTGCGAGGGAGCGTAGCCACGAATCAATCATTCACAATTGCGAAAGCGAAGCTTTCGCCAAGCATACGAAGTATGCCAAGCATGCGTACTTTAGATGCCGGATGCCCAATCTCCTCGTAACTCACTTCGACTCTTCGCGTTCGCCCAGTTTGACAAACACAACATTCATATTTGACAGTCTATTAGGGTCCGGTTCGGGTATAATAAAGGACACTGTTCTTTTATGTGGTAACCTCAGATATTCTTGAGGTGCATAAAGTACAACAACAAATAAAACCATGTTTCAAGGAGTATTGTTATGTCATTTGTAGTTGCCATTACGTTTGATAACTCCGAAGAGGCCGATAAGGTTCGCAAGACCTTAAGCAAAGGTCAAAAAGGGGATTATATAAGTCTGGACGATTCGGCAGTAATTGTTATGGATGAAGAAGGCAAAGCTCATGTTGAAAACGAGATGGATCGCGGCGCAAAGGTCGGCGCTGTAGGTGGTGGATTCCTCGGGCTACTCATCGGCGGTCTCATGTTCCCGGTGGTGGGGCTGGTTATAGGTGTGGTCGGCGGCGCACTGGTTGGTAAATTAGCGGCGCCTGGAATTGACAAGAAGTTTGTCGAGGATGTGGAGAAAGACTTGACGCCAGGTACTTCAGCGATCATTTTTATCGTGCGTGATGCAAACGTGGATTATGCCATGGCCAGCCTGCGACCTTACAAAGGCAAAATTTACCAGACTTCTCTGCCGGCGGAGTCGGAGGAAGAACTTCGTAAGGAACTTAAAAAGCGCATTACGTAGCATTCGCTCGACCAGGAGAACCTCGGGTATCGATTGATACCGGATTATTTCGAGTTCGGTTTTTTAATTTAGAACACGTAAAGATGGACATTCAGAACGCGCTCATGAGCCATCCTGAATGCTCCCTTAATTCTGTTAATTAATTGACCAAGGTTAACAACTGGCGACGGGGGGGCATAGCTCCGAGTAAAATTGCCCCCATGATAAAATCCATTTCCAAAGTCTTTAATTAGTGATTTGAGAGGAGGTTTCGTATGAGAAGAAGAGGTGCACGCCGTACCGTAAGGCGGACTTCAAGACGCACGGCACGACGGACTACGCATAGAGTCAGGCGCCGCAGGAGAAGGCGCATCATTGTGGGCGGTGCTGTGCTCCTGGCAGTTGGAGGCGCGGCATACGGCGCTTACAAATTAAGCCAGCCAGATGTTGAGAGGGTCGAGCAGTACACCGGCAAAGATGCCGACGATTTATCAGAAGAAGAGCTAATTGACGCAATGGACAAACTGGGTATAAAAAAATTAGAACTCACCGACGAAGATAAAGCTGCCATCGAGTACGAAGAGAGTTCCCCCGTAGAATCCGCTGCTCCAGCGGCTCAAGAATCTTATATTGACGAGTTAGAAAAACTGGCTGATCTGCGCGATAGGGGTGTGATCAGCGAAGAAGATTTCGAGAAAAAGAAACAACAACTGCTTGGCTTATAAAGACCAAGGCTAAGTTTATAAAAACAAGAAAGTAGGCAGGTAAAAAAACAACCTTACACGAAAACCTAGTTGTTAAAAAGCGAGGGTAAATTTGGGAAACTGAATATTCAAAACGAAGCAATTGACTATTCCTGTGGAATACGTATAATCGAATTGTTATTCGGTTGACTAAGGACATAATCAAATTAAAAAGAAAGTGAGGGAGAAATGACAACAGTTGAAACAACGCAAGAAGGAAGATCAGTACCCTGGTGGCTCGTCCTGTTGGAAGGTATCGCCGCGGTAATCATTGGTATTTTTCTGTTGACATCACCGGGCGCGACCTTGTTCGTCCTGATCCAGATATTGGCCATATATTGGTTCATCAGCGGTATATTCTCGATTGTCAGTATCTTCATTAACAGCGAGATGTGGGGCTGGAAGCTCTTCGGCGGCATCCTGGGTATCATAGCCGGGGTCATCATCATCCGTCACCCGCTGTGGAGCACGCTGCTGATCCCCACAATCGTGATCATCATCCTCGGTATTGAAGGACTGATTATGGGTGTCATAAAGCTGATCATGGCGTTCAAGGGCGAAGGTTGGGGGGCCGGAATTTTGGGCGTATTGAGCATCATCTTCGGTCTCATCCTCCTAAGCCAACCTGTTATCGGTGCGGCTGCACTGCCGTACGTGCTGGGTATTTTCGGTATCATCGGTGGTATCTTTGCTATCGTGATGGGATTCAAACTTAAATAACCCGCACACTTTATCCCAAAACAATATTCAAAAGGGCTGCCCTTATAGAGCAGCCCTTTTTGAGTTCCCAGGTGTTATTGCCCTGGTTCGATACTCATGGGACAAGACATCTATCTAGACTAATTTGGTGAGAATCTTCGTCTCGCTGGTCAAGGTGCGGTGCACGGGGCAGCGCTCTGAAATCTCGGTTAGGCGCTGTAATTGTTCGGGTGTCAGGTCGCCTTGAAAGCTGATCTGGCATTCAATAATATCCACCTTTGCATTCGGATTGCTCTCACAGGTTTCACAATCCTTGGCATATACCTTGTTGATGTTCAGGCTGACCTGCACTCCTTCGAGCTGCCAATTCTTGCGCCGGGCATACATCTGCACAGTTATCACCTTGCAGGAACCTAAAGCGCTCAGAAGCAGTTCATAAGGGTTTGGACCGGCGTCGTCTCCAACACCCATGGGTTCATCAGCTAAAAACTGGTGGGCTCCGGCTGTGATTTCAACTTGTAGGTTTTTTTTGTGACGGGCGATTACATTCATTTGATTTATCCTCTCTATTTTGTGGAGCCTCGATTGAAGACCTAACTAATTTGATGTTCTCAACAAGCTATTGCATACACCCTTGTGCAACCTGTGTCATCTACATATTCGCCTTAATGGCGGTCGATTGGAAATAATTCTTACTGGGGGATATCACCTTGTTTGGTAGTTGAGTGAGCATATTCTATTCCAGTATTTTGAAATCCACAAGTAAGATATCAAAGACAAAACACGTCTAGTATTTAGAAGGGATAAAGACCTCCGCCCGAAACTTGTTAAAAAAACCTACTTTAAAAAACCCAGGAGAAGTATTGATGAGCAGCCTAGAAGAATTCCGTCATGAAAAAGATCACTTTTTTGCTGATAACCCGCACAGCCCGCTAACGCATGAACAAAAAGAGCATTTTAACGGTTTGGATTACTTCCCTGAGAAACCCGGTCTGCGTTTAGAACTGACCCTCGATGAATTACCTGACAAAGAAGAGATCACTATCCAGACCTCTACGGGAGAATTCCAAACCTACCAGCGGGCTGGCAGGTTCCGATTCGAAGTCGATGGTCAGGAGACCGGATTAACGATCTACGCAAGTCAGCATGGCTACTTCCTCCCGTTTGTTGACTCTTTGGCTGGAACCGAAACATACCCGGCAGGACGTTACATGGAACCGGAACAATTACCCAACGGTAAATTCTTGCTGGATTTTAATTTTGCCTATAATCCTTATTGCGCTTACAACGATCAATGGTCTTGCCCCCTTACTCCATTCGAAAACAGGCTCGACGTACCGATTCGAGCGGGGGAGAAACTCCCTAGCGCAGAATTGGCAGGTTATGAACTACATCCGGAGCTAAACGAAGTGTAATCTTTACCTGATTGTTTCCTCGCATGTCTATACCGTGGATTAATGCCATGACAAGGTGCTCCCGTTCGACTTTAGATAGTTCTGGGAGCATTTCTGGTAAAGCTTCCACCAGTATGCGAGCGGAGTCCCTTAAACGAGGGCATGTAGCGCAGTTGGGAGAGCGCCTCAATCGCACTGAGGGGGTCCGGGATCTAAAGCCTCCCGGGTCCACTCTTGAACCCCAAAATCCAAAACGCAGTGGATTGCACCGATCGATTCTTCATCATCCACTTCCCCCCAACCGAGAGGCGCATCGCTTTCCCAAAAAGGACCACCTATGGTCCAGCAACCCATGCCAATAGCGCTGACTTGAATTCCGGAACGTCCAAGGTTACGTGTAAATACCAAGGTCAATCATCTCCTATGCCCCTGGAGCTTGAAATGCTTCCATTTTACTTAACGACCATTTTCGATCTAAATGCACTGATTGTTTTGACAAGTGTCGAGGTTCCCATGACTTCGAATTGACCGTTGAGTGGTAGATCGATTGATGAGCGACCGACCATTACATCAACGACCCCTGGATGTACATACCAGCCTTCAGCTTCAACATAACTTCTCAGTTGCGCTGTGCCTAACGTAAATTCGACAGTTTTACTTTCACCGGGCTCCAGTGAAATGTGCCCAAAACCTTTGAGCTCCTTAATCGGTGCGGGATCAGGTACTCCCCGGTGGCGCAGGTAGAGCTGTACCACCTCATCCCCAGCGCGATCCCCGGTATTGGTGACATCACAACGGACGGTCACTTGAGCGCCTGCCTTAATCTGAGCCGGACGAATTTGAAGATCACTATAGGAGAAAGTTGTGTAGCTAAGACCGTGTCCAAAGGGGTACAGTGGTTGACCTTCGAAGTAGCGGTAAGTGCGCCCCGCCATAGCATAATTTTCGAAAGGTGGCAGGTCCTCTAAAGCTTTGTAAAAAGTCAAAGGCAACCTGCCAGAAGGATTGAAATCTCCGAAGATCACTTCAGCGAGAGCTTGCCCGCCAGCCTGGCCTGGATACCAGGCTTCTAAAATTGCAGGAATATTCTCGTCAGCCCAACCCACAGCTAAAGCACTTCCATTTTGTAATACAAGGATTACTGGTTTCCCCAGCGCATGCATACTCTTGAGCAGCTCCAGCTGCGGACGCGGCAGGCTGATATCGGTGCGATCCCCGCCGGTAAAACCCTGTACCTGCACAGGCATCTCCTCGCCCTCGAGAGCAGGAGAAAGACCCATCACCAACACCAGCACTTCAGCTTGTCGAGCGATATTAAGTGCTTCCGTCTGATAATCACGCCGGGGCATTGACCAGAGCAGCCTTACCTGCGGGTCGAGTCCAATGTTTACATAATCCAGCCGGATCGGGTAGGCGTGCTCTGCTTCCAAGTGTACATCTTTGCTCTTCAATACCGGATGGTGGATATCGTCATATTCGACGATGCAGCTGCCATCCAGATAGAGATGATATTGATTGAAACCATTAACCCCCAAACGGTAAATACCACTTTCCGGCGGCACCAGATAACCGCTCCAACGCACGGCAAAAGGGTGCCCCCATTTCCCTGACAGGGGCGTGGTATCCTTCCAGATGAAATCCACACAAGGATCGACACACACCACAGAGGGCTCTCCCGTGAAATTGGTGGATTGGTAATAGGATGCTTTTAATCCTTCCGTATCACCGGCAACCTTATCGGGGCGTAGATATGCGGGTGGGATGGGGTTCATAGGCAAAACATCGGCTGCAATCTCGCAACCTTGTGCGTAATAGACCTTTGCTTTTGGGGGGAGTATGTTTCTGATACCTTTTAATGGAGTGATGGGCTCACGTGGGGTTCCGTTATAATTTCCAAGCAAGGAGCCTAAATCATCTGCATTGGGACCGATCACAGCGATCGAATGAATGTCCTTGGAAAGGGGCAGTAAACCATATTCATTCTTAAGCAAAACGATCGATTGCCGCGCTGCCTCTAGGGCTAATTCACGATGCTCCTTTGAATCGACCACATCATAGGGTATGCCGGTATACGGGACTGTCTCCTCTGGATCGAACATACCCAAGCGGAACCGAGCTCGGAATAGGCGTTCAACCGCCTGAGTGACTATTTCTTCCGAGATCAAGCCCTGTTCCACTGCTTCTAGCAAAGCCGGATAAACGTTACCGCAATTGAGATCGCAACCATTTTTAACTGCTAAACTCGAGGCTTGCGCCGCGGTATCCACAACCTGATGATGGGCATAAATATCAAGAATTGCCCCACAATCGGAAACCACAAAACCCTCAAAGCCCCACTCATCTTTCAGGATCTTTTCAAGCAAAGTCCTGCTGGCGCAGCATGGTTCACCATTAATGCGGTTGTAAGCTCCCATGATGGAGGCCGCCTGGGCCTCTTTGACGCAGGCTTCAAACGCTGGTAAATACGTTTCGCGAAAATCGCGCTCCCCAACCCGAGCATCGAAGTGATGGCGGTCGCGTTCAGGTCCAGAGTGCACTGCGAAATGCTTGGGCGTCGCGACCAGCTTGAGATATTCGGGATGATTTCCCTGAAGTCCCTTTATGAAGGCAATCCCCATAACCGTGGTGAGATAGGGGTCTTCTCCATAGGTCTCCTGGCCTCTCCCCCAACGAGGGTCACGGAAGATGTTGATGTTGGGTGACCAGAAGGTCAATCCGCTGTATATCTCCCGGATGCCAAGGCGGACTGCCTGGTGGTGTTTAGCCCGGGCTTCATCGGAGATAGCCGTCGCTACCTGGTGCATCAGGTCGGGATTCCAGGTTGCGGCTAAACCAATGGCCTGCGGGAATACCGTTGCCAATCCAGCTCTGCCCAAACCGTGCAGGCCCTCATTCCACCAGCTATATTTGGGAATGCTTAACCGCTCCACAGCCGGCGCATCATATACCATTTGTGATACTTTTTCTTCTATTGTCATCTGGGATAGAAGTGAATTCAGGCGTTTTTCAATTGTTAATTTCATTTAATCCTCAAGAAATAATTTAATCTATTAGTTAGCTGGAAATAACTTATCCTGTACATCATTAATGTATTTTTTTTAAATATTAGTTTTTCATGCAGGTCAGGGCTTGAATTCAGCCAAAAATCAAACCGGAGTTCAGCTAACCAGCGTCCTTTAATCAAATCATCAGCCTGCTTACGGCTGTCACCCCAGTAACCGGTGGAGTACGGCTCTCCCCATTTCACCGCCAGGGTAGGGCGAGGGGATTGCGTCCATATATTCACCAATCGTGTCGTTGTCCTGTCCAATGATGAAGAGGGTGAGACCTGGTGGAGGAAAAGCTTGTGCGTGGGTGCGGTGGCAGTAGACATTTTCGGATTGGAATCGATGAACTTGATGGTCAGCAGATTGGAGGGGATCTGCCGACTTCAACCAGCAGCAGGAGAATTAACACAACGACAAAGAGTACACTAGGCATCCGCATCCAGGCTGTTTTCAAGGATCACTTGGCGGTACCACTTTGCGCTGGACTTAGGGATACGCTGTTGGGTTTGGTAATCTACATAAACGATTCCAAAGCGTTTGGAATACCCAAAGCCCCATTCAAAGTTGTCGAGCAGAGACCATGCAAAGTACCCTTTCACCGGGACTCCAATTTGAATGGCTTTATTCACCATTATCAAATGGCGTTTGATATAGGACAGACGTGAAGGATCATCCACCTGTCCATTGGGGCTGACTTCATCTGGAAACGCCGCCCCATTTTCAGTGATATAGAAAGCTGGGAAATCGTAATCAAAGTGCAAACGTTCAAGCATGTCGTAAATACCTTCTGGGTAGACCTCCCAGCCCATTTCGGTATGCTCATCGTTAGGGAAAATTGTCACTGGAGCGTTCTCGTCTTCACTCACTTTGGAAGAACGTGCGATTCCGCGCATGTAATAATTGACTCCCAAAAAGTCGATTGGGGCAGCAATCGTATCCAGATCCCTGGATTGCACAAATTCCAATGCATTGCCAAAGCCATCAACCATATCCTGCGGATATCCACGTCCAACTAACGGATCTAGGAACCAGCGGTTGATGTAGCCATCCACCCATGTAGCTTCATTCCTGTCAGCAATACTAGGAGAGGCAGGTTCTTGTGGAGTTAAATTCAGCGTTATGCCTACATTTGCATCTGTGCAGTTACTGCGAATGACAGATACAGTCTGTCCGTGTGAGAGAAGAAGATGGTGAGAAGCAGCAATTGCTTCGCCTAGATCGGTATGCCCAGGTGCATGACGCCCATCACGGTACCCGATAAATGCGCTGACCCATGGTTCGTTCAACGTGATCCAATTCTTGACCCGGTCCCCCAGCGCACGACTGACGACATCCGCATATTCGACAAATGCATCCACTATCATGCGCGCCGGCCAGCCGCCCTCAGCCTGTAAAGACTGGGGAAGATCCCAGTGATATAAGGTTACAAATGGTTTAATCCCTGCTTCCAATAGCGCATCTACAAGTTGGCTGTAGAAATCGATCCCGATCTGATTGATCTTGCCACGACCTGTTGGCAAAACGCGCGGCCAAGCGATTGAGAAACGATAGGAATTCAAGCCCAGTTCTTTCATCATGACCACATCATCACGCCAACGATGATAATGGTCACAGGCCACATCGCCCGTATCACCATTGTCAACTTTACCAGGGGTGTGGCTGAAGCGATCCCAAATGCTTTCGCCCTTGCCCTCCTCATCCCATGCGCCTTCGATTTGATAAGACGCAGTCGCCGCCCCCCAGACAAAATCTTTTGGAAAAGTATATTTATTCTCACTCATAATGATGTTCCTCTATTGCCCTAACCAGGCAGTAACCCTAACTTTTTTCACTCCATCAGCAGGTAACGGGACGATGGTTCCGTTTACAGGTATTCTTTCAACCTCCAAATGGACTTCGTCCCCCGGACCTTTGCGCTTGACCTGGATCTCGTATCGGGCTCCCCGATAGCTGCGCAGCACTTCGAAACCATCCCAAGAGACGGGGATGATTGGAGCAACCTGCAAGCCCTCATAGGTGGGACGGATGCCTAAAATCCACTGCGTAATGGCGACGTAATTCCAGGCAGCAGTGCCCGTCAGCCAGGAATTCTTAGCTTCGCCATGTGTGGCCGCGTCCCTGCCCGCAATCATTTGGGCGTAGACATAAGGCTCACATTTGTGCACATCACTGATTTCTTCGCGGGCCGATGGATTTATGCGCAAGTAATAATCATGTGCTATGTCCCCACGCCCGACCATCGCCTCAGCGATCATAATCCATGGATTGGTGTGACAGAATATCCCCGCGTTCTCTTTGAAACCAGGAGGGTAAGATGAAATCTCACCCAAATGCAGATAATATTTGCTAAAGGCTGGCTGCTGCAAAACGATTCCATGTGGTGTTGCCAGATGTTTTGCCACCGAATCCAGTGCCTTTGCCGCAAGACTGGTCTCCAGACCCAAACCTGCCATCACACACATGCCCTGCGGCTCGATGAAGATTTGTCCTTCTTCACATTCCTTTGAACCAATTGGCGCGCCAAAACTATCATAGGCGCGGCGAAACCAATCGCCATCCCATCCTGCGGACCAAACGGCCTGCTCCATCTTTTGGATTGCTTTTGAATAGGCTTCCACCTGATGAGAGTTGCCAAGACGGTCAGCTATCGCGATCATCTCCTTAGCTGTCAAGACAAACAAGCCAGCGATAAAGACACTCTCCGCAACTTTGCCGTCTCTGTTAGTCGTGGTCTGGAAAGATTGACCGGGTGTGTCAGAAAAACAGTTCAGATTCAGGCAATCATTCCAATCTGCCCGGCCGATCAATGGCAACCCGTGTGGGCCGAGACGGTCAAGCGTGTACTGGATAGAACGCTTAAGATGTGTAAATAGCTTTTCTTCCGTTCCAGGCTGGTTATCGTATGGCACCGCCTCGTCCAGAACATCCCAATCTCCCGTCTCTTTGAGGTAGGCTGCCACGGCCAGGATGAGCCAGAGTGGGTCATCATTAAAATTAGATCCCACGTCATTGTTGCCGCGTTTTGTAAGCGGCTGGTACTGGTGGTAGGCTCCTCCGTTCGGGAGCTGCGTGGCTGCCAGGTCCAGGATTCTCTGTCGTGCTCGCTCCGGCTGTATGTGCACAAAGCCGAGCAGGTCCTGGTTGGAATCACGAAATCCCATGCCGCGGCCGATGCCAGACTCGAAATATGAAGCCGAGCGGGATAGATTAAATGTGATCATCACCTGATAAGCGTTCCAAATGTTCACCATACGATTGGTATGCTCGTCCGGTGTGCTCACCTGGAATTTGTTCAGCAGTCCGTCCCAGTAGTCACCCAATGCCTCAAATGCATTTTCAACCGCTTCAGGCTGAGTGTATTTCTTAATCACAGGCAACACCGAGCGCTTGTTTATGGTAATCGAATTTGGAGGGTCAAACTTTTCACCTGGTAAGTTTTGTGCATAGCCAAGCAGGAAAATAACCTTTTTACTATTGCTTGGTTTTAAGTGAACCTTGATTTTTTGGGCGCCAATCGGCTGCCATCCATGGGCGATCGAATCAAACATCTGTCCTCGTTCTACTCCCTGGGGAACATCCCAACCTCGGTATGCGCCTAAAAAGATTTCACGCTGGGTGTCGAATCCTGCCAGTGGTTCAGAACAGGCTAGGTAGGCAAAGTGGTCCCGGCGCTCGCGATATTCTGTCTTGTGATAGATAATGCCATCCTGCACTTCGACCTCACCGATGGAGTAATTGCGCTGGTAATTAGTGGCATCATCCCAAGCATCCCACAAGTTGAACTCCACGGCAGAATAAAGCGATAGTTGGGCAGACTCATCCCGTTGGTTTGAGATGGTCATCTCCCATATTTCAAGGTTTTCCCCGAGTGGAACGAAATAGCGTGTGGAGGCTTCAATCCCGGCCAGTTTGGACCGGATGATTGTGTATCCCATTCCATGCCGGCATTCATACTCATCCAGCGGAGTACAAGTTGGCTGCCATGAGGGAGACCAGAATAAGGGTCCAGAGTTATTTCCTGCACAGAAGTCATCGCGCAGGTAGATGTAACGCCCACTTGAATCCAGGGGCACATTATTATAGCGATAGCGAGTCAGACGGCGCAAGCGAGCGTCTTTGTAAAATGAGTAGCCACCGGCGGTATTGGAGATGAGTCCAAAATAGTCCTCTGTTCCCAGGTAGTTGATCCAGGGCAAAGGCGTATCTGGACGATTTATCACGTATTCGCGATTTTTGTCATCAAAATGACCGTAGCGCATAAAGCCTCAATGTTGAACTTATCAATATCTGTTATTTCAAATTTGCCTGAGAGGTAATGAAAGATTTCTCGAAATGTAGGGGAGTTCCTTAGGGACGAACCTCAATAGTGTGCTTCAATAATCCGCGGCAAAGGTAATTTGAATTTCTGAAGCACCCCCAAATGAGTTTATTCCTTCACTGAACCCATGGCGATTCCGCTTACTATGTATCTTGAGAATATGGCATAGACGATAATGATAGGCACGACGGTGATCGCCAGTCCCAAATAAATAGCACCGTATTCGGTTCGATATACATCACCGCGCAGCGTGCGAATCAACATTGGTAAAGTATATTTTGATCTTGATGAAATCAATATAAAGGCATTAAAAAAATTGTTCCAGGATGCCACGAACACAAAAATACCTAAAGTAAATGCTCCTGGCACTGCGATAGGCATCATTATCCGGTGAAAGATGCTCAGTTCACCGGCGCCATCAATCCTGGCAGCATCGATAAGTTCTTTGATAACAACCGATTCAAAATATTGCTTGCCAAAGAATACGGCGAATGCCGAAGCAACTCCCGGTAAGATTAGAGAAGCATAATTATCTGTCAGTCCCAATCTTGACATGAACTGATAGAAACCGATAATTGAAAGCTGTGTGGGGATTAATACTAATAAAATAATAAAGCTGTAAAATATATTTTTCCCTTTAAAATCATAAACAACAACGCCGTAAGCCGCTAAGAAAGCAAAATACACTGTAATAATTGTTGTAGTAATAGCTATGAAGAGACTGTTTCTAAAACCTTGGAATATTTCAATACCTCTGCCTTCCAGGATTTGATAATTTTCTAGTAGATGGGTGCTTGGTAAAAATGCCAGACCTTGTTGAATTTCAACAGTGGAGCGAGTGGCATTAACGAGTAACATCCAGATGGGTACAATGGTGATGATCAGGAGGCTGAATAGAATAATATAGACAACTACTCGCATCACGTTTGTACTAAATTTGTAATTTCTGAGCATGATATTTACACCTCCATCATCTTTATCATTAATCCCTATCACGTAAGAAATAGAAAATGCCCAGCGCGCAAATAGTGGTCATAATAAATACCAGCACGCCCACAGATGAGGCAGCACCAATATGTCCTTTACTGCTGCTGAATTTCATGTACATCAGGACGTTATTGG
Source organism: uncultured bacterium (assembly GCA_965603285.1). GTDB lineage: Bacteria > Chloroflexota > Anaerolineae > Anaerolineales > UBA4823 > JAUWPO01. The sequence continues at coordinate 3,790 of CBFDCK010000020.1, read as the reverse complement.
TCATAATGGAGGCTCCTGGTGAACCTCTACCATCCGTCAAGAGGAAGGGAATATCAAACATCTGCATCCCACCAACAAGTGACGTCACAAAAATAAAAATCAAAATCGGTTTTAATAGCGGCAATGTGATGCGCCTAAACATCTGCATCGAACTGGCGCCATCAACCATGGCAGCTTCATAGAGGGCAATCGGAATCGCAGTCATACCCGCCATTACGATAATCACGGTTTGTCCAAACCACATCCATGTTTGAATAAATATCACCAGACTACGTGTAATGGTCACATCATCCAAAAAGTGCATCGCCTCAGGTATAAAACCAGACCTGACAAGAAATTGATTGACAGGACCATAAAACGAGAACAAACTGAAAAATAACGCAGCCACTGCTGCTGGCATCAGCAAATTGGGCAAGAAGAATAATGCGCGCCAGCCTCCCACGGCCCTAATTTTCAATCTGGCGCTCGTGAACCAAACCGAGAGCAGTAATGCGATACCAATTTGAATGATAAAATTTATCCCCCAGATCAACCATGTATTCCTGATAGCTCGCATAAAGAAATCATCGGCAAATAAGCGCTGGAAATTTTTCAAGCCAATAAAACTAGCTTCGCGTGTCATCAGTGTGGTATCTGTAAAACTGAGGTATATCGTGTTGTAAATCGGGTAAAGCCCGAAAATCAAAAAACCGATAATGAACGGGGCGATAAAGAGATAGCCATAATAATTTCTTTTAGATAGCGATAAGGACATGGTCACTCCTTTAAGCTGTGAATCAGTGTATGTCATAAATATACACTGATTCACAAAATCTTGCTATTTCATCATGCTAAGGGACAATCAGGTCTGGGAATTCATTCCTGACTGAAGCTTTCCATAACTCCCACATCTCTTCTAAGGTGATCTCACCAGCGAGATATTGATCGCGTGCGTCTTCGAGCGCCCGTTGAATGGCGTCATCAGAACCCTGCATCAATCTGGCACTGACATTTGGCGCTGCCTCTGCAAAACCGGCGTATGAATTTTGGCCGCCTAAGAAAGCGCTGAGCTCGGAATCGTCGAACTGAGAGATGATCTTTTCTACAACAACCTGGCTGGATACAAAGTCGCCCGGTGCCTGTTGCTGATCTTCTGGTACTTCGGGATCACAGGCCGCTAAGTACTCATTGGTGTAAACGCCTGTCGCCCAATTGGTCAGATGTTCTTGATCAAGCGTGGCAAACTCTATGAACTTCTTCGCTAATTCCAGATTATCACTCTCTTTCATAGCGCCTATCCAGGTGCCGCCCCATTGGTATGGCAGTGGTCCTGGGATGAGTGCCCAGTCGCCGGAGGTGTCGCTGCTTCCATCCGCAGAAACTGCGTTCGGTGCTAATACATAGGGCAGACCCCAGGTGGGCAGGAAATACGAGAAGATTTGCTTGGGGGTACCCTCGGCATCCGCCAAGGTGTCGTTCATACCAGCGAACCAGCCCTCGCTCCATTGGTCAGCCTGGGATTCGTAATCTTCGTCGCGGAAGAGCTTGGCGAAATCAATATACTCTTCTACCATGGGATCAACAGTCAGGGTGTCATCCACAACCCAGGGCTGCTCTCTGTTGGCTAAGAAGGGGTTATATAAAGCACCGCTGGTACCCACCATGTAGGTGTCGCCACCGGACTTATCTTTGATCAACGCTGCGGCTTCGACGAACTTATCCAGATCAGACAAAAGCGCTTGTATTTCTGCAGGATCATCGGTGCCAAAGTACTCTTTCGCTAAACTGCGGCGATAGAATAAACCACCGGGAGTTGCCTGAAATGAGTAGCCCTTAACAACACCCTGATCCGTGCCCACTTCCACAACAGAGGGATAGGTATTGGCAGCTTCTGATAAGGGCAATAAATCAGTCACATCTGCCAGGAAATCGCTTTCCACATACTCTTTTACAAAAGCGGCTTCCAATGCGATTATATCCGGTGCATCAGCAGTTCCCAGGGAAGCCAACAACTTGGTCTGGTATTCACCATCTGTCATGGGGATCATGCTGAATTGAATGTCCACATCAGGATTCAGACATTCAAACGCCACAGCCATGGTCATCAGCTCGTTCGTAAATGACCACATATCCAAGACAGTTTTTTCCATAGGTTCTTCTGCCACTTCTTCCTCAGCTGGTTCTTCGGCAGCTGGTTCTTCGGCAACTGGTTCTTCGGCAGCTGGTTCTTCAGCTGGTGCTTTTGTTGGGGTAGCTGCTGGAGCACAGGCAGCGAGAACGATGCTCGCCACGACCATTACACTAATTAGAAAAAACATATACTTACGCATTTTCCTTCTCCTTGAATTTTATCTTCGCTTAGGTTACACTTCTCCTGTGGGGGATCTTACTGCGCACAGGTTTGCTGCAGATCTTCATTATTATCGATTGTCAAGCAAGGTTATAGTGAAGATCTACAAATTCCAATTATTAATCAAATTCCGCACCACCTCCTTTTATGGGCAGCAAATTCCGGTATCGTTACCGGACGGCCTAAAAAATCGTGCTTTCAACATACCAACCATTATTACCTAAACAGTTCCCACCAAAGCTCGACAGGAACTGCGTTCTACCAACTTTGTAGGCATTTTATGAATTTGCTCTTCAAGTGGCTCATTATTAATCAACTTGATGAGCATCTGTATCGCAACGTAGCCCATATCAACCAGGAACTGATCAATAGTCGTTAGACCTAAGTACTTGGCCTCTGATATATTGTCAAATCCTACTACTGATAATTCGTCCGGGATTCTCACACCTAATTCATCGGCAGCTTGATACACACCGATTGCTGACTGGTCATTGGCGGCAAAAATTGCCGTAGGTGGATTATCCAACGAAAGTAATTGGAGTGCATATTTTTGACCAGTTTTAGTAGAAAAATCGCCGGGAGCAATCAAGGTATCGTCCAGCTCAATCCCGGCATTCTTCAGTGCATCCTGAAACCCGTTTAATCGGCGTATCGCGCTTCCTATTTCCGGTCGACCACAGATGAAACCAATTCGCCGATGCCCATGACTCAAAAGATAATTCATTGCATCCAAGGCACCCTGATAGTTCATCCCTTGGACATATGGGTAGTTAGGATTAGCCTTATGGGGATCCACAGAGACAATTGGAGCATCTGTAGAAAAATCCGCTGCGGCAGAAGCAACAATGATCACACCATCGGTAATGGTGTTCAGGAGGGAAACATAATGTTGTTCATGTGATGCCGTGCCGCTTTTTTTAATATCCCCTGTTGTATAAACCAATAAATCAAATGTTGATTCTGCGATTGCTCGATTGATCCCCTTCATAATTTCAATTGAATATGGGAACCCAATGTCAGGCAATACCAGACCGATTAAATTCTTCTTGTGACTGCGCATACTTCGTGCAGCCAAGCTCGATGTGTAGCCCAGTTCATCAATTACCTTGAGGACGTGTCTCTGAGTCTCGCTAGAAACATCAACTTTTTTATTCAAGACGCGTGAAATGGTAGAAACAGATACCCCCGCAGCTTTAGCTACATCTTGAATGGTGACCGAACGCCTGGCGCGACTTTGCATGGTTTATCAAGAATTGGATCGTTAGATCCGGATCAAAGCACAAAAACGTTCTTGATATCGGTATCGTTGCCGGTATCGTTTTCATTATGCCATAATCCCATTTTAATGTCAAGTTAATCCGTGTTAATCCGTGGATGTGTTTGCACTAGAGTGATTGCCAAAGTTGCCAGTCATTCCTTGAGTCATAGTCTTCTTGTTGATTTTCGTGTTAATGTTATAGC
>CBFDCK010000019.1:0-31603 GCA_965603285.1 uncultured bacterium | reverse complement strand
CTGGCATCCGGCATCCAAAGAGCGGATGCTTAAGAACGGATGCGGCATCCGAAGGGCGGATGCTTAAGAACGTTGGGCATCCAAAAAGAGGATGCTTAATGGCTGGCATCCGGAGAACGAATGCTTAAGGGCTGTAAAGGTTCCCACTATATCCCGGGCGTGGGAGCCCGGGCAACTAGTGGGAACCTTTTTTTTTACATTCTATTTTCCAACGTGTCTATTGCCGTTGCGATTACCACCCCTTTCAATGGCAGAGCCAATTATGGCATCGTAAACTTCTTGAGAAAGGTACTGTGGTTGATAAGTCTCCCCTGTTTGACGCTGAAGGGTATTAACGAATGCACGCAAGTGATTTCGGGACCCTTTCAGCAAATTCTCGTAGACCAGTTGAATATCGGCATGATTAGTTTGAGCGATATATTCTTCTAGATCAAGGATATCAATCTCTTCTATCGCTACTCCAACTTTATGCGCATCACTAAGTGATTGGCTTCCCTGTACCACTAATTGATCATTAAGAGCTTGCAAATCAGGATTGATAAATACGCCGATCTTTTCATTGACCATAGGATCATCAAGCCCATAAGTATCCAGCAGGTTTTTAATGGCATTGGTATGGGTTTTTTCACTCCTTGCGATATTCTGGAAGATGGGGATATCCCATTGATCAGAAAGGGTGAGATATACATCCCGGGCTAATTTTTCCTCTTCCCGCATGAATATCAGTCCTTCCGCCTCGACTTCAGTTAGGTCACCTACGACCATAGAAGATACAACTGTTTCCAGTGCGATGGTGTCGATGGATGTGTTGCCGTCTTCATCTACAGTGATCAGGTTAGTTTGCGGAGCAGCTACTGCCTCCGGCGCCTCTATGTCTGTAATTATTTCCGTCGTTTCTGCCGGAGCCGCAGGGGATTCAGTAACTGGCACCGAAGTTTCTGAGCAAGCAGCCAACCCCATGATGGACAATAAGACCACACTGAACAAGAGCTGGTAAGTAATTTTATGAGTCTTCATGTTCTCTCCATTAACTATTCCAGGTTTAGTATCAATATATATTCTATATTCGCCTTATGGATTACATTCGAAGAAATTTTGAAGAACTGATGAAGGTTTGCCCCTTTGGTTATAGTGAGTAAGAATCGGCTTATACCCGCCGCACCCCGCCCCTTGCCACCCCCACCCCCTAGATCCCTTGCTTCCATCCATCCAGGCATGGTATTATTGTGTCTCAACAAACAATTCTCAGCACACCGAACCCAACATGCCGCTAACCCTCGCTCTTGCCCAAATCAATACCCATCTTGGAGACGTAGGAGCCAACCTGGAAAAGCACCTCTCCTTGGTGATAGAAGCCCAATCTATGGGCGCGGACCTGATCGTTTTCCCAGAACTCTCTCTGACCGGCTATGTACTGCAAGACCTGGTCTCATCTGTTGCGATCAGACCATCCACAGAGGATCCCCATTTTCGCCATCTCATAGAAGCCAGCGAAAATATTGACCTGGTAGTGGGGTTCGTGGACGAAGACAGCCGCCACCGCTTTTTCATCGCTTCGGCATATCTCTCCCGAGGCCGCGTCCTGCACGTGCACCACAAGGTATACCTGCCCACTTACGGCTTGTTTGATGAAGGGCGATTCTTCGCCTGGGGGGATAATATCCGCTCTTTTGACACCCTTTTCGGTCGCATGGGCATCCTGATCTGTGAGGATTTCTGGCACGCCTCACCGCCCTATTTGCTGTGGCTGGACGGCGCCGATATGCTGTTATTCACCTCCGCTTCTCCGGGACGCGGCTTGAGCGAAGCGCCTTCCCTTGAGTCGGCTCGCTGGGTGGAACGCATCAACCAGGCATATGCCAGCCTCTTCACCACCTTCGTCGTGCATTCCAACCGGGCAGGTTATGAGGACGGCTTGAACTTTTGGGGGGGTTCGACCGTTTTCGATCCGGACGGCAAACTGATGGTAAAAGGACCATACCACCAGGAAGACCTGGTCCTGTCCGAGATTGATCTCAATCACCTGCACCGCGCCCGCACCCGCCTTCCGCTGCTGCGCGACGAGCGCACTGCCCTCGTGATGCGCGAGTTGAACAGGATCATTATGGCAGGAGAACAGGTAAACCGATAAAAGAATGCCGAATCGTACCAACTTGAAATCAAAACTGCTCTCTTTCATAGGCTCATATTCCCATGTCCTTCTGATCGCTATGCTGGCTGGTTTCCTGGCAGTCATTCCTGGAGAAGCCCTCGCCCTGACCAATGGTCAGGAAGGAAGCGGCAATTATGTGATCATCGGCAACCTGGTTGACCAGCAGGGTGTCCCGATTGTAGATGTTTCCGTGAAAGCACTTTCAGTTGACGGGACAGAACTGCTGGGGGAAACCGAAAGCCAGGAAGACGGCACCTGGCGATTGGCATTAATTCGGGCACCGGCGGGTGAATTACAGATTCAGATCGAACACCCACGTTTTATTCCCCAAACCCTCAATTTGAGCATACACGACTTGGACGACCTGAATGAGGTGGGGTTATACAGGCTGGGAGAAACCACACTTGAAAGAGAGATCAACGCCGGATTTTGGGCTGCCACGCTTATTTTCCTGGGGGTCATCCTGCTGATCGCCTTCGAAAAACTACACAGCACCACTGCGGCTTTAACCGGTCTTTCGGCTCTATTTCTGGTATCGTATGTGGGTGGAACGTTTAACCCCGATTTCTTTATTTTCAGCTTCGAGCGCGGATTGAGCTACATCAATTGGGAAGTTATATTCCTGGTGATGGGGATGATGATCATCGTCGCCATAATCGAAGCCACCGGTATCTTCCAGTGGACGGCTTTCCAGGCTTACCGCTTGAGCCGCGGCCGCAACTGGCTGCTGGTAATCATTTTAATCACCGTAACCGCGGTCGCTTCTGCCTTGTTAGACAACTTCACCACCATGCTGCTGATGGTGCCGATTAGTTTACAGATCGGACTGGCGCTTGGTATTAACCCCCTGGTTCTGATCATCCCCGAAGTGTTGGCATCCAATGTGGGCGGTATCAGCACCTTGGTTGGTACGCCCACAAACATCCTGATCGGGGCATACGCCAATATCAGCTTCACTGATTTCCTGGTCAACCAGACCGTTGGTGTTATAGTTGCCCTGGTTGGTCTGAGTGGCTTCGTTCTTTTCCATTATCGCAAGGAATTCCTAAAAAAAAGCAGCCCAATCTCCCCCGCTTTATATAAGAAATTGGAGGAAAACGCACGCCTGGAAGATCCCCAGAGTCTCTGGAAAGCCGGAATTGTCTTTGCTTTTGTCCTGGTTGGATTCATATTGGGCGAAAGTGTACACCTCGCACCCGCCGTTCCCGCCATGATCGGTGCCACAGTTCTCCTGATCTGGCTGAAACCCGATGTTCACCAAATGATCATCGCTGTTGACTGGACGACGCTGGTTTTCTTCATGGCGCTTTTCGTCGTCGTTGGAGCGGTACAGGAGGTCGGACTGCTTGGTTTGGTTGCCAGCGAAATGGCAAGCATGATCGGTGATAATCTGACGCTGGGTATTTTCATGATCGTCTTTGGAGTCGGTGCAATTTCGACCGTTATTGCCAACATTCCGCTGACGGCAGCGATGCTGCCTATTGTAGATTTCCTGACGATGACCATACCCGGTGCAAACAGCAAAGTGCTATACTATGCATTGTCCATGGGAGCTGCCATGGGAGGCAATGGAACACTCATCGGAGGCGAAGCTAACCTGGTGACTGCCGGTATCACAAACCAGACCAATACCCCGATCACGTTCAAGGGATTTCTCAAAGTTGGTCTTCCGGTCACCTTTATAACACTATGCATTGGTTTCATATGGCTGCTGATACGGTTCTAATTAGAGCCAACGGGAGGAGCTAGCGATGACAGCAAGAATCTTATGTCTGACACGGGGCGGCGAAGCCAGTTATCCGAATCAGGATGGAGCCATCGCGATTGCAAAGGATCTGGATAAGAAATTGCTTTTCTTGTATATTTCGAGCGTCCAGTTCTTAGACCATTCTGCAGCGCCAAAAGTTGTGGACATTCAATCGGAATTGGACGAAATGGGCGAATTCCTGCTGGTGATGGCTCAAGAGCGGGCTCAAAAAGCCGGGGTCAAGGCTGACATTCTTGTGCGGCGTGGTAATTTCCGGGAAGTCCTCAAAGATGTCGTCCATGAGTACCCCATCGAGACGGTTATCCTCGGTTCATCAACCGGTGATACCGGGGTCATCACTGAAGAATACATAAGCGAGATAACCGAAGAGATCGGCCGCGAGTATTGTGTAGAATTCATCATTTTAAAGGATGGGAACATCCAAAAAACTTTCAAGATAGACAGCGACTGGGAAGAAAGTCAATAATCCAATTCCAGAAGATATGAACAATTTGATTATCAACACCAACCTGGCTAGAAAAATCCTGACCGGTTTTATCCACACCGAGATCACACGGGTTGGCTTTTTGCGGGCGGTGATCGCCTTATCCGGTGGAGTTGACTCATCATTGAATTGTTATCTGGCAGCCGAGGCGCTCGGACCGGATAATGTGCTCGCCATCCGCATGCCCTATAAATCATCTTCTCATGACTCACTCGAGCATGCCCAACTGGTGATCGATAACACAGGTATCCAACCGCTGACAGTACCGATCACGGATATGGTTGACCCCTTGTTCGAGCAGTTCCCGGACGGCGACCGCATCCGGCGCGGCAACGCCATGGCGCGCGCCCGCATGATCGTGCTTTACGACCAATCATCAGCTTTTGGCGGGCTGGTCATCGGTTCTGGTAACAAGACCGAAATCCTGCTTGGATACACTACCTTATACGGCGATTCGGCTTGCGCCCTGAACCCTCTAGGTGATCTTTACAAAACGCAGGTGCTTCAACTGGCGGGGGCAATTGGTGTGCCAGACGTGATCGTTAGCAAACCGCCTACGGCTGATCTGTGGCAAGGACAAACCGATGAAGAAGAATTGGGTTTCACTTACGACGAAGTCGACCGGCTGCTCTACATGCTTGTGGACGAGCGCTACTGTCCGGAAGAATGCGTAACGGCGGGCTTCGATCAGGAATTTGTTCACGACGTGGTCAAACGGATACGCAGGTCTCATTTCAAGCGCGTTCTGCCTCCGATTGCCAAACTGAGCAAACGCACCGTGGGATATGATTTCCTCTATCCGCGCGATTGGGGGACATGAACTAGTGCCAAGTTTAGAAAGGTCAATAACCAGGCGATAATGGTCACAGGCTCAGGTAATATTATGGTTGAGCTGCTCCCACTCACTCATTAATTCGTCCAATTCACTCTGAACCTGGACATATTCCACCCCCAGATTCTGGAGCTCAGCGAGGTCAGCGGGCGGACTCTCCAATTTCCGAGACAGTACCTCAAGCTGCTGCTCAAGAGCTTCTACCAGCCCCTCAATTTCTTCCAGGCGGGCACGGCGGCGGCGCTCTAATTTTACCGCAGACGTCCTGCGAGTTTTGAATGCTGAAGCTTTCTCACTTTTTCTCTCCTCCAGCCCGCTATGGGCAATCTCCCGCGCCTCAATGTAGGCGCGATACTGGCTGTAAGAGCCTTCAAAAACCTGCAGACGTGGTTGACCCTTTAATGATTGACCTAACCGGGGTTGACCGGTCTGTATTTCCCAAATCCTGGTCCCCAGGGCGTCAATCAGATAGCGATCGTGGGAGACCAACAGCATTGTGCCCTGGTAATCAGCCAGGACCTCCTGCAGTATCTCCTGGGATGGAATATCCAGGTGAGTGGTCGGCTCATCGAGCAGCAGTAAGTTGGCGCCGGTCAATGAAAGTTTGGCAAGAGCCAGGCGCCCTCGTTCACCCCCTGACAGCACAGCCACCTTTTTAAAAACATCATCACCAGTAAAGAGAAAGCGAGCCAAGTGGTGGCGGATAGGCGCTAGAAGCATGTTTTGGGCGACTGCTTCAATCTCTTGAACCAAAGTCCTATCGGGACGTAAGTCCTCATGTGCCTGGACAAAGTAGCCGATATTCAGGCTGGCGCCCATGATAACCTCTCCTGCTAGAGGTGGCATCTGCCCAAGCAGGGTCTTGAGGAACGTAGTCTTTCCGGCGCCATTTGGACCTATCACGGCTGCGCATTCGCCCCGCTTAAGAAGTAAATCGGGGGCACTGAACAGAGGTTTGCCCTCATCCGGGTATCCGATCTCAAGGTCACGGGTGCGGATAACCAGATCGCCCGAGCGACGAGCAGCTTTTAAGCCCAAGCTTAACCGGGGCGGACGATTTGAAGGTTCTCTAAAGGAGTGAATCCGTTGCTCTACCTCGGCAACGCTCATAGGGTGCACGGTTATAGCAGCCTTGCTACTGATCTCAGCCCAATTTTTTCCCTGCACGGCTTCGAAGCCCAGGCTCTCAATTGCCTGTACTTCTCTACTCAATCGTTTTAATTTCCCCTTCGCAAGTTGGGTTCGCTGACTAGCGATATTACGTTTGATGTAATCAAGTTCCTTTTCCAGGCGCGCTCTTTCAGCCTGGTAAATCTGCTGACGCAATTCCCAGCGTTCACGCCGCTGTTGGACATAAGCGCTGTAATTGCCCCTGTACATCTCAATCATGGAACTGCTCATTTCCCATACAGTGTCTGCAACTTGGTCTAGAAAATAACGGTCGTGTGAAACAATGACGGCTGCCCCTTCCCACTGGTTCATATAATTCTCTAGCCATTCGGTGGCGGCAATATCCAGGTGGTTCGTGGGCTCATCCAAGACCAGCAATTCGGGAGCCATAAGCAGTAAACGGGCTAGCAGGGCGCGTGTTCGCTGCCCACCAGAAAGTTGAGGCAGCGGGCGGTCGTAATCGCTCGAGTCGAATCCTAAGCCAGTCAATATCTGACGGATGCGGGTCTCATAGGTGTATCCACCGTTGCGTTCAAAGGCTTCCTGGAGGGCACCATATCGCTTGATGGCTGCTGCGACTCGGTCCGGATCAGCCATTGCAGTTTCCAGGTCAGCCAATTCCATTTCCTGGTCACGCAGGTCGGATACGGCAGTCAGGCATTCTTCCCATAAAGTGTGCGAGGCGTCTATCCCCCCTTCCTGGGGTAAATATCCCATCGTGAGATTACGCGCTCGGTTAACCCGCCCTGCCGAAGACTCCTCCAAGCCTACCAGCACACGCAGCAAGGTGGTTTTACCGATGCCGTTAGGTCCCACGATCGCGATGCGGGCTGCTCGCGGGATGCTCACAGTAATACCGGAGAAGATATCATCCGCGCCGTATGATTTGGAAAGCCCAACTGTGGATATCACTGACATTGTTTAAGCCGGGAAAAGGGGTATTTATGTATGAATAAATTTTAACTACCCCGTCATTATACCGTGATATAATCACGCCGCTTTAGGTCTTTATGCAATTTGTATCTACACAAGGTTGTTAGTATGACCCAAACCGATACCTCCGAAACTGAGCAAACGGAATCAACTGGCACAAAATCGCTAAAAATCGCGGTCCTGGTTGGTTTTTTCATCGCTGCCATCCTCACTGCATACCTTACTTTTGTCTCTGTGAGGGACTTTGTCACCTCCTATGAAATGACCAACTTACCTGGGATCAGCATCTCACAGCCAAATCCAACGCCCGATAGCAGCGGCGCAATCCAGATCGAAGATTCCAATACCCCCCTCCAACCAGTTGACGGTCCCCCTCCACCCCAATGGGATGGAGCCAATCGTGTTTCAATCCTGGTTATGGGACTGGACTTCCGGGACTGGCAAGCTCAAGAGGGGGCTCCACGCACGGATACGATGTTGCTACTGACCGTTGATCCCATCAATCGCACAGCGGGAATGCTCACAATTCCGCGTGACCTGTGGGTCAACATTCCTGGTGGATTCGATTACGGTCGTATAAATACCGCTTACTCATTGGGGGAATCTTATGAACTTCCAGGGGGCGGACCAGGATTGGCAGTGGACACCGTCGAGGAGCTGCTCGGTGTGCCGATCGATTTCTACGCCCAAGTCGACTTCGGAGCGTTCGTCCGATTTATTGACGAGATCTACGGTGTGAAAATTAACGTGCCGGAAAAAATAAAAATAGACCCACTTGGCGATAACAACACAAAATGGCTGCAACCTGGTGTCCAGAATCTGCCTGGCGACCTGGCATTAGCCTATGTGCGCGCTCGCAAGACCGAAGGCGGGGATTTTGACCGCGCCGAACGCCAGCAGCAAGTAGTATTAGCCATCCGAAACCAGATACTGCGTAGTAAAATGCTGCCCTTATTGATATCCAAAGCCCCAACTCTTTATAACGAGCTTTCTTCGGGCATAAACACAAACTTGACCCTCGATCAAGCCATCCGCCTGGCATGGATGGCGACTCAGATTCCTGAAGAAAACATCAAGCGCGGTTCAATAGGGGCTGATCAGATAAATTTCGCCACATCTCCGGATGGCGGTCAAGAGGTTCTCAAGCCTTTATCGGAGAAAATTCGCCTGTTGCGGGATGAAATATTCACCGACACCGGTGCTGCCAGCCCTGCCGCGGCCAATATGGATCCAGCAGAATTAATGCAAACCGAGGGCGCAAGAGTCGCAGTGCTGAATGGAAGTTATACTCCAGGTATAGCTGCACGAACCACGGATTATCTGAAATCGTTGGGTGTAAACGTGACTCAAACCGATAACGCGGATAAGGCTACGCTCTATACGGAGATCACTTTCTACACAGGCAAACCATATACGGTTAAATTTCTGGTTGAGCTGATGAGTATTGACCCGATCAGGATTCGCCATTTCTACGATCCTGCCAGCCCAGTAGATATATCTGTCACACTTGGAGACAACTGGGCGCAGAACAATCCAATGCCGCAATAATAATGGAAACGCTCACAGGTTTAATTGAGCGCATCACTTACTACAACCCCGAAAACGGATACACCGTGCTGCGAATTCGCCCGGGAGCCCGTAAGATACGCGGACGGAACTTCGAGGGGCTGGTAACCGTAACAGGCAACCTGCCCGAACTGGCGCCCGGGGAGCATTTGAAGTTAAGCGGCAAATGGGTCAACCATCCCAAGCACGGTACCCAGTTTCAAGCCGATGTTTGTGAACAGACAATGCCCGCCACAGTGGCGGGCATTGGTCGCTATTTAGGCTCTGGTCTAATCAAAGGTATCGGACCTCGCCTTGCTGATCGTATCGTAGACCATTTTGGGAAACAGACTTTAGATATCATCGAACAAAAGCCCGAATTGCTGCTCGAGGTTCCAGACATCGGGTCTAAGCGAGCCAGGTTGATCACTTCGGCATGGAAAGAGCAGAAGGAAGTAAAAGAGATCATGCTCTTTTTGCACACCTACGGAGTAAGCACAAATCTGGCGATCAAAATATATAAACAATACGGCGATGAAGCGATCCAAATCGTGCGTAATGATCCCTACAGACTGGCGCGCGATATCTACGGCGTGGGCTTCAAGACTTCTGACAAGATTGCCCAGGCATTGGGTTTGCCGGCAGACCACCCATCCCGTATTGAAGCCGGCGTGGTATATACGCTCAACCAATCAACCGACGATGGCAATGTCTACTTCCCGCAGGAGGGATTGTCAGAACATGCAGCCGAATTGTTGGATGTCTCCCACGAGCTGATCGCACCTGCTCTGGAACGTCTATCTCAAGATAACAGCATAAAACGAGAGGTTTTACCGCTTCTAGATCCAAAGGAGAAGACATCCCAGGGAGAGATGCCCTCAACCGGTAAAAAACCACCTGAGTATGGTCAATCCGCGGTCTACTTGACGGCTCTATACTACAGCGAGACGGGTGTGGCAGAACGGCTGCGGCGCCTCGCTCATGCGCTGCCATCCAGCTTGAGCGATATGCCACCCTTATTCGTCACGCTTGATGCTTCGCTTTCTCCAGAACAGCAGAATGCTATCCGGATGGCATTGAACCATCCAGTCAGCGTACTGACTGGTGGTCCAGGGACAGGCAAGACAACAACCATAAAAGCATTGATTGACGCTTTAGAAACCGCCAACAAGCCTTACGCACTGGCCTCTCCCACGGGCAGAGCTGCTAAGCGCCTCTCACAAACTACCGGACGTCCTGCCAGTACCATTCACCGCTTACTTGCATTTTCCCCAAGTGAAGGATTTAAACATAACGAACAGAATCCACTGCTAATTGACATGCTGGTGGTAGACGAGTCATCCATGATGGATTTGCCGCTGACAAACAGCACCCTGAAAGCGCTCAAGCCGGGCACACACATCCTGTTTGTGGGTGACGTGGATCAGCTGCCCTCGGTCGGAGCCGGCGACGTGCTGCGCGATGTCATCGCCAGCGATCTTGGACCGGTCATACGTTTAAACGTGATCTTCCGTCAAGCCGCAAATTCGCGCATCATCACAAATGCTCACCGCATTAATCAAGGGCAAATGCCCAGATTTCCGTCATCTGGAGGTGTATCTCCGGACCAACCCACTGATGATTTCTTCCTGTTCCACGCTGAAACGCCCGAAGAAGCGGCAAACTGGGTGAGTGACATCGTTCAGAATCGCATCCCGCAAAAATTTGGGCTACACCCAAGGGACGATATCCAGGTTCTATCTCCCATGTACCGCGGCAGGTCTGGCGTTACAGCTCTCAATGATCGCTTGCAGGCTGATCTGAACCCTCCACAGGCGATGAAACCCGAAAAAACGCTTTTTGGTCAAACATTTCGCCCCGGTGACAAGTTAATGCAGATAAAAAACAACTATGACAAGGGCGTTTATAACGGCGACATCGGTTTTCTCCAGGGTATCAACCCTATAGAACAAAATCTTAGCATAGATTTCGAAGGACGAAAGTTAAATTATGATTGGAGCGAGGCTGACCAATTGGTCCTGGCTTATGCAGTTACCATCCACAAATCGCAGGGTTCGGAGTTTCCAGCCGTTGTCATCCCTCTGTTGACTCAACATTACATCATGCTCCAGCGCAACCTGCTATACACCGCCGTAACACGCGCCAAACAGCTTTGCGTTCTGGTGGGCAACAAGCGCGCCATCGGTATTGCAGTTCGCAACGATAAAGTCGCCCACCGGTACACCGCTCTGGAGTGGCGACTCAGAGGAGTTCTTAATTAAAATATAGGGGTACTACTCAGCCGTCGCTGTAATTTTCGGTTGGGGGATTTCCTGACCCAGCGAAAGTGCCAACCTCCCCAGGGCTTGCGCTTCTTCGACCGACCCACCTTCAGCCAGCATCTGCTGGGCTTGTTCTGCAACGACCAAGTAGATGTCCGCTTCGTCTAATAATTCAAGGCGCGCCTTAGCCCGAACCAGATCACCGTTTGCGACATATGCAGAAGCGATCAAGACCCGGTACTGATCCTTGAATTCATCCTTCAGCGATTCCGGAGCCGTATCCACATATTCAACTGGTGAGATGACCCAGGCAAACAGGATGCCCAATATGATCCCTAAAACCACACCAGTCAATAAATACCAATTGCCGCGCTCATCTTCATTCATGGTTCTGGCGTTTCTACCACGTTCTGGATTATATGCAGTTCGTCCGAAAGATTACTCATCATATCAAGGTCAGCATCTGTATAGCCGGCCTGTTCGGCGAAAATGATCGCTTGCATCACACGCCCCTCGGGCGACTTATCCCCCAAGACTGCCAGCCTGTGCACCGCCAACGCCATGTCGCCATCCGTGTGAAAGGCTTCGGCTATCATCAAAACGTAATCCGTCTGATAATCCACCCGCAAAGTATTTGGCGCTGTCTGTGTGTATTCGATCGGATTGACCACCCATCCAAACAACAGCCCAAGGGCAATCCCGATCAGTATTGCGATGATAAAGCGTACCCGACGCGTCATAGCATTTGTATTTTGCCACAGACATCTCGGCAATGCAAGAGGCAACTGAGAGTTGTGAAATAAAAACTGGTGCTTGCTTCACACCCAAAAATCCTGTACAATCTAATACAGGAATCTGCATAAATTTCGCCATCAAAATAGTTCCAGGATTCTTGCCAGGGAGGGGACAACAAGTCATGAACATCATCAGAGTAGCTGGCACCTCACGTACGTCAGCCGTAGCAGGTGCAATAGCCGGTGTCTTTCGAGATAACCAACGTGCCGAAGTTCAGGCTATTGGTGCGATTGCGGTTAACCAGGCTGTAAAGGCTCTAGCGCTCGCAAGAGGTTATCTGCAAGAAGACGGATACGAAGTAATATTTTTTGCTGAATTTGTAGACGTGGAGATTGAGGAAAAAACCCGCACAGCGATTAAATTTACCGTTGAATCCCGCTAGGCTTTTTTGGATTTTTATACTACTCTCCCTGCTCGGTTTTGGATCAGTATCATGCTCGGGGGATTTCACCACACAGGAAGCTACCTCTTCGCCTTATCCGGTAGAAATCACTTCTGAGACCCTTGCGCCTGTACCTACAATCACGCCCACGCACTTAATAACATCCACACCAAAAAAACTTGAAATCATTACGCCATCTCCTTCCTGTACCCCCAAAAACCTGACATGCTGGAATGAGAGCGGCAGGATCGAAATCGGAAATCTAAAGACAGCCCTACTGCGACAACCCCTCGAATACCGGATATACCTGCCCCCATGCTACGACCAACAGCCAGACCGTCGCTATCCCGTGCTTTATTTATTTCACGGACAAGGCTTCACCGATGACCAATGGGAGCGCCTGGGTGTGGACGAAACTGCGAATGTATTGATCGCCGAAAAAGTATTGGCACCATTTATAATCGTGATGCCTCATGACCGCTTCGGAGACCACTCTTCCATGAGTAAATTCGGCCAAGTTATCGTGGAAGTCTTGATCCCTTGGATAGACAAGACATACCGCACACATCCGGAACGGGATCATCGTGCTGTTGGAGGACTTTCTCGCGGAGGTGGTTGGGCTTTCTATCTGGGGTTCTCGCAATGGGATTTATTCGGTGCTATAGGCGCCCACAGCCCAGCACTGCTAAACAATGACGCTAATATCATGAGCAACATGTTGGACCAGATCCCGATTGAGTTAGCGCCGCGCATATATATTGACACCGGGGACAGAGACCGCCCCACGATTATCGAATCGGCGAATCTGCTTACTGATTTGTTAAATAAAAAAGGCATCCCACACGAATGGTACCTCTTTACAGGATCCCATAATGAGGACTACTGGCGGGACCATCTCGAGGGGTATCTGCGGTGGTACGCTAACAATTGGTGATCTTGAACTCCGACCGCCGTTAAATCAATAATGAGGATGTTATAATCGCGCTCATGACCCTTACCTTCGAGGAAGTTGAACACATTGCTGAACTGGCTCGCTTGAAAATCAGCCCACAGGAAAAAAACCGCTACCGGGAACAATTGTCTGAGATCCTTGAATATGCGTCCCGCCTGGGGGATGTAGATACTTCTGGGGTTGACCCGACATCCAGTGTGCTCCCTGATCACAGCGCTCTGCGCAGCGACGAACCCAGGTCAGGCATGGGAGTAAAAGCCCTGCTCTACAACGCCCCGGATGTTGAAAAAGACCAATTTCGAGTCCCGCCGGTGCTGGAATAAATTGTATCGGACGAGCCCAACCTTCCCGCTGAATATCCATTAAATAATGCCGAAACTGGTTGAACTTACTCTTTCCCAAATTATTGCAGGTCTCCGAAAAGGGGGGTTTTCCAGCCGCGAACTAACCCAGGCTTTTCTGGCGCGCATTGATCGCCTTGAATCCCAACTGCATGCTTACATCACCCTTACTCCCGACCTCGCCCTGGCTCAAGCGGAGCATGCCGACCAACAATTCGCCGCCTGGAGGGTGGATTCTAACGTCGCCTTACCCCCGTTATCAGGTGTCCCGATAGCCGTCAAAGATGTTCTAAGCGTCGCCGGTGTGCGCTGTACATGCGGCTCAAAGATACTGGAGGACTATATACCACCTTACAACGCCACTTCTGTCGAACGCCTACTGGAATCTGGTATGGTGATACTGGGGAAGACAAACACCGATGAATTTGCTATGGGCTCCTCCACCGAGAATTCCGCTTTTGGGACAACTCACAATCCCTGGGATATACGCCGAGTTCCCGGCGGCTCGAGCGGTGGTAGTGCGGCTGCTGTGGCAGCCTGTCTAGCCCCAATCGCCTTAGGGACCGATACCGGTGGAAGTGTACGACAGCCAGCCTCTTTCTGTGGTGTGACAGGTATAAAACCAACTTATGGTCGTGTTTCTCGCTACGGTTTGATCGCATTCGGTTCTTCCCTGGATGTGGTTGGCGTTTTGGGGCACGATGCAGTCGATGCTGCACATATCTACAAGCTGATCGCCGGTCACGACCAGCTCGATTCCACTTCCGCAGATCGCCCCATTCCAGATTTTGAACTTGTGGACTCCTCGCGCAGGTCACTTTCAGGGGTCAGGATAGGCGTACCCGACGAGTACTTCATCCCAGGAATGCAGCCTGAAGTGGAAACTGCTGTAAGGGAAGCCCTGCGTGAATTCGAGAATCTAGGCGCAGAAGTAATGCCGATCAGCCTCCCGCACACTGAGCATGCCCTGCCGGTCTATTATCTGGTCGCTCCGGCGGAAGCTTCAGCCAATCTGGCGCGGTATGATGGTATTCGCTATGGTCCGCGTGTTCAGTCGGACAGGATGTGGGACATTTACAGCCGGACGCGAGGTGACAAATTCGGATCTGAAGTCAAGCGTCGTATAATGTTGGGCACATTTGCCCTTTCAACGGGATATTACGACGCCTACTACGGTCAAGCACAGAAAGTGCGCACCATGATCAAGAACGATTTCGACCAGGCCTTTAAAAACGTGGACTTAATCGCTGCACCTGTGACGCCCACCACCGCTTTTCCTATTGGCGAGCATCTCGAAGACCCTCTAGCGATGTACCTGGAAGATGCGTTAACCATACCAGCAAGTCTGGCTGGCGTCCCTGCCATCTCTTTTCCAGTCGGATTTGACAAACCGGGCTTGCCGATTGGGATGCAGTTAATGGGACCGCAATTCGGCGAAGAAATCCTCCTGCAAACAACTCATACTTTCCAGTTGGCTACAAACTGGCATTTAACAAAACCAAAACTATAAAAGGAATACACATGTTCTCAACCCTACCTGATAGCGCTCTCAAATTTATGGACTGGAATTGGTCTCAAATCGAACCCTACTATCAAGATTTGACAGATCGTCCCCTTGATACATCAAATGTGACGGACTGGTTGGCGGATTGGTCGCGTTTGGGCGAACACCTGGGGGAGACATTTAATCGCCTTTACATAGCCACATCTCTGGATACCAGCGATCAGGTGGCCGAAAAGCGCTACCAATCCTTCTTAGATGATATTTTTCCTCAGACGGAAGCAGCCGACCAACAGCTCAAAGAAAAACTCCTCAACAGTAAACTGGAACCGGAGGGATTTGAAATTCCACTGCGGGATATGCGAGCCGAAGTTGAGATCTTCCAGGAAGACAACCTGCCGCTGTTAACCCAAGAGCTAAAACTCGGCAACGAATACGATAAAATCATTGGAGCCCAGACCATCACATGGGAAGGGGAAGAGATCACTCTAGCGCAGCTTAAACCTGTTTACCAGGACACCAGTCGTGAAAAGCGCGAACAAGCCTGGCGCATGGCGGCAAATCGCCAACTTGCAGACCGGGATGCGATCAACGAACTATGGGCGAAGTTTGGGGATTTACGCCAGAAAATCGGTCAAAACGCGGGATTACCCGATTATCGCGCTTACCGCTGGAAGCAGATGCTGCGCTTCGACTACACCCCCGAGGACTGCGCTCAATTCCACCACGCCATCGAGAGAGTCGCTGTGCCGGCTGCTGAAAGGATTTTGGAAAGGCGCCGCCATAGATTGGGTGTAGAAACTCTACGTCCGTGGGATTTAGAAGTTGACCCTTACGGTCTCCCTCCCCTGCGACCGTTCAAAGATATGGACGAACTGATCGGCCAAGCCGCAATTATTTTTCACCAGGTTGATCCTCAACTGGGTGTTTATTTCAAGACCATGCAATCCGAAGGATTGTTGGACCTTGATAATCGCAAGGGCAAGGCTCCCGGGGGGTATTGTGAAGAATTACAGGTCATACGCCGTCCGTTCATCTTCATGAATGCGGTCGGCTTGGACGATGACGTACAGACACTCTTACACGAAGGCGGACATGCTTTCCACGTTTTTGAGACGGCTAATCTGCCATACATACAGCAAAGGCAGGTGGGATTGGAGTTCGCAGAGGTAGCGTCGATGAGCATGGAACTGTTGGCAGCCCCTTACCTGGATAAAAAGGCGGGAGGTTTTTATTCCCCCGCTGACGCTGCCCGGGCACGCATTGAATCCCTAGAGAAAGCGGTCCTTTTCTGGCCCTATATGGCTGTTGTTGACGCCTACCAACATTGGGTTTATGAAAACCACGCCCTAGCAAGCGATCCTTCGAACTGTGATGAAAAATGGGCTGAACTATGGGGTAGGTTCATACCAGGTGTGGATTGGACTGACCTGGAGCAGGAGATGATGACAGGCTGGCATCGCAAACTTCACATCCACGTAGCACCGCTGTATTACATTGAATATGGCTTAGCGCAGTTGGGCGCATTTCAGGTTTGGCAGAATGCAACAGAAGACCAGGCTGGGGCTGTCGACGCATACCGCCAGGCCCTGTCGCTCGGTTCGACGCTGCCATTACCCCAGCTTTTCGCTGCCGCAGGAGCAAATTTCGCCTTTGATGAAGACACCCTCCAACAGGCGGTGAACCAGGCAGAGACGACCATCGCTGAGTTAGAGACAATTGCTGGATATTAAATATTAAAGATGGGATATGTAAATCTTGGTCAATCAGGACTGAAAGGAAAAATCTAGATGACAAAAAACACACTAAAAGTCGTTATCCCGATGGCAGGATTGGGCACCAGGTTGCGACCTCAAACATGGAGCAAGCCCAAACAACTGGTCAGCGTAGCGGGTAAGCCGGTGCTCAGTCATCTGCTGGATGGGCTTTCATCCTATCCCGGTTACGAAGAGATTGAATTGATCAATATTGTCGGTTATCGGAGCAATCAAATCGAAGATTTTGTACGCAGCCATTACCCCAATTTAAAAAGCCGGTTTGTCATGCAAGAAGACCCGTGCGGTCAATCGCATGCCATTATTCTGGCAAAAGAATATTTACAAGGTCCAATGCTGGTCGTGTTTGCCGATACATTGATCGAAACCGACCTGTCCTTCCTGGTGGATGAAGAAACCGAAGCTATTGGATGGGTCAAGCCTGTGCCGGACCCACGTCGATTCGGGGTTGCGGAACTTAATCCGGAGGGTTGGGTGACACGCCTGATCGAAAAACCCCAAACCAAGGACAACAACCTTGCCGTAGTGGGATTCTATTATTTCCAAGAAGCGCAGGATCTGCTCTCCGCTATCGACGAGCAAATGGAAAAAAACATCCAGCTCAAGGGTGAATTCTTTCTGGTTGATGCAATTAATATTATGCTCAAGCGCGGCCTGCGCATGCGAACTCAAAAAGTTGACGTCTGGTTGGATGCAGGCACTCCAGAAACAGTCCTCGATACCAATCGTTATCTCCTGGCTCACGGTCACGATAACAGCTTAGAGACCCAAAAGAGAGGTGGTTTTTTCGTAATCCCACCAGTGTTCGTGCATCCCAACGCGATTGTGCAGAACGCCGTCATCGGACCGAACGTCTCAATTGGATCCGGATGCCAGATACAAAACTGTGTCATTCAAAATTCGATTTTTGAAGACCAGGCGCAGGCGGATGAAGTTGTGCTAGCGAACTCCATAATTGGTCGTAATGCGCACCTGCAAGGACGAGCATTGAACATAAACGCCGGTGATGACACCAAGATCACATTGTAATCAATCTCGATTATTCAGAACCTGATCATTTGACCCCTGCGGATTTATACTCGTGACTGAACCAGTCCTTTGCCACTCCGGATTTGAATACGTCGAACGACCAGTTGCTTTATACTGGGAAGGACAGCGTCTGGAGATTTCTGAAGTACTGGGGCGTTGGCGAACTCCGGGCGGCAAACGCTTTCGAGTGATCACCCGAGACGACCAGGTCTTCGAATTATTTTACGACGAATCCCAAAAAATCTGGCGCATCAAGGAGATGTGAGGGCTGAATCATAGTACGCACCGGCTTGAACCCAATAACCGGTTTGAACCCAATAACCGGCTTGAACACAGCAAGCGGCTTGAACACAGCAAGCATCAAATGACCAAGACCACCAAATCCAAGAACAGTTCTGTGAGCGAATTCGAAGCCGTTATCGGTCTCGAAGTCCACGCCGAACTGGAGACCAAATCCAAGATGTTCTGCGCCTGCCCGGTAGTTGACCACAGCCTGGTAGAACCAAATACCGCAGTCTGCCCGGTTTGTTCGGGTATGCCGGGGGTCCTACCGGTAGTGAACCAACGTGCGGTTGAATACGCATTGCGGGTCGCCCTTGCTCTGGAATGTGAGATTGCACCCGTCAGCATTTTCGCCCGCAAGAATTATTTTTACCCTGACTTGCCAAAGGGCTACCAGATATCCCAATACGAACAACCCTTAGCAGTAAATGGTCGCCTGACTATTTTGACATCCCAGGGCGAACGGCATATCCACGTCCGACGCGTCCACCTGGAAGAGGATACCGGCAAACTTACCCACGTCGAGGGCGATGAGGAGCATTACTCCCTGATCGATTTAAACCGGGCGGGAATCCCACTATTGGAAATCGTGTCCGAACCCGAACTGCATTCTGCTGAAGAAGTGCGTGCTTTCGCAGTTGCCTTGCGGTCCCTGCTGCTCTATCTGGGCGTGAATACGGGTGACATGCAGAAAGGTGTATTGCGTATTGAGCCCAACGTGTCAGTACGTCCGGCCGGAAGAAGCGAGTTCGGCACACGCACAGAGATAAAGAACCTGAACAGCTTCCGCTCCCTGGAAAATTCGGTTGGTTATGAGATTCGGCGTCAAATTAAGTTAAACAGACAGGGGAAACAAGTAGTCCAGGAGACGATGGGCTGGGATGAAGCTGTGGGAGAAACTATCCCGCAGCGCAGCAAAGAGGAAGCTCACGATTACCGCTATTTCCCGGAACCCGATTTACCTCCCTTAATTATCGAACCTGACTGGATAGAGCAGATTCGAGCATCCCTGCCGGAACTTCCGCTCGTAAAGCTGCACCGGTTTCAGGAGCAGTACGGCTTGAGCGCCGGCGATGCAGGGATGCTTACCGCAAACCCCGCGGTGGCTGATTATTTTGAGAGAACCGCCAACGCTGCCACGGGCTTAACTGCAAAATCGGCAGCCAATTGGATCACTGTGGAAATATTTGCTTTCATGAATCAAGCCGGAGTGGGCATTGAGAACATTGAGGTAGAGCCACAGCAGCTAGTCGCGCTGATCCAGATGGTGAATAATGGGGAGATCAACCAAAACACAGCCAAAATCGTCCTTGCGGAAATGCTGCAGACCGGAGAAGAGGCAGAATCAATCGTAGAAAAGCGCGATCTGAGGCAGATTTCAGACAGCGGATACATTACTGAACTTGTCAAACGTGTCCTGGAAGAGAACCCTGAACAAGTCGCCATGTATTTAAAGGGCAAACAAGGCTTGTCAGGCTGGTTCTTCGGGCAGGTGATGCGCGCTACGAAAGGTAAGGCTGATACTCAGATTGTAAAAAATGAACTGGAACGCCAATTGGGAGAAATGGATCAATAAAAGCGGGTTTTATTGATAAAACTTGCCAGGCGTAGATCAATAATGTATTATAGAATCACTTGTTATCCTGGGTACACTCGGGAAATTATCAAAGGGTCATTTTATGTCAGAATCACAGAGCGATGAAAATATAAGGCGCGAGCTGAATACGCTCACGGAAGTATCCAAAACGCTCATAACTCACGCTGATCTTCCCGAGCTTCTCGATGCGGTTATGGAAAGGATCATCAATACTTTTCCTCCTGCCGAGTTCGGAGTTGTGTTCATATGGTACCCACAAGAGAACGTGTTTCGACCTCATGGTATATGCGGCAAAGGAATTCAAAACCCCCAGATATTAAAAGAAATGCGTTTGCGCGCAGGTGAAGCCATCACAGGAAAAGTATATGATTGTGGAAAAGCCATGCTGCTAAATTCTCCTGCTGAAATCGCGGAAATACAATCCAATATGAACCCAAACAACCTCGAGAAGTTCGTGCTAACTTTCGGTAGTGAACCGCCACACAGTATGGTTGCAGCACAGTTGTGTGCCGGTAATCATAAATACGGTGTGCTGTTCCTTGGCTCTCTAAAAAGTTTAACAACCTTTTCGAATCGTGACTTGAACTTTGTGGAAACCCTCGCTGATCTGATCGCTCTTGTGGTCGACCGGGTGCGGTTAGAAACCGAATCAACCGAAACCAATGTGGCACGACAGGCTGAATTTCTCAGATCTGAAGCGATGGCTACCCTCTCGCATGAACTCCGAACGCCCATGGCGTCCATTAAAGGCTATTCAACGGCTTTACTGCTTGAGGATATCTCGTGGCCCAAAGAGAAGGAACAAGAATTCCTGCGTTTGATTGACGAGGAATGTGATAACCTGCAGACGATGATCAATGACATTCTTACCTCATCCCTTCTTGATGTGGGTCAATTAAGCCTCGAACTCGAACCAGTTCGCCTGGAACGTCTCACTCAAGAGGTGGTTCGCGAAATGCAGCATCACACAGAAATCCATCACCTGGTTGTTGACTTCCCCGATGATTTCCCCATTGTTAATGCCGATCCGTTGCGGATAAAACAGGTTATCCGCAACATCATCGATAATGCCATTAAATATTCACCAACTGGAGGTCTTGTGATGGTGCGAGGCGAAGTTCGCCCAAATGATATCGTTATCAGCATATCGGATCAAGGTGTAGGAATTTCCCGGGAAGACCTCATCCCTCTCTTTGACAAATATTTCCGAGTCAAATCGCCTACCGGCTACCATGTTCCAGGAACTGGACTTGGGCTCCCCGTTGCGAGAGCAATTGTGGAAGCGCATAGTGGTCGTATTTGGGCTGAGAGCAATGTGGGAGAGGGAACGGCCCTGTTTTTCTCAATACCGACTGAGGGTTTGAGTCCTGCTATAGATAATGAGTGAAGGGAGTTCAAAAACCCATGAGTGAAGCTCGAATACTGGTCGTTGATGATGAACCCAAACTGGTTAACCTCCTATATGAGGTTCTGACAGCTTCTGGCTATACCGTCCTATCTGCACGGAGTGGAGAAAAAGCCATCGAGTTGATTGCCAAAGAACAACCTGACCTTGTGCTGCTCGATATAGTGCTTGCGAAAGAGGTTGATGGATTCGACGTGGCACGCCGTGTTCGTAAATTTTCTGATGTGCCAATCATTATGTTGACCGCTAAGGTCCGCGAGTCCGACCTTTTACGCGGCTTTGATGTTGGGGCAGACGATTACCTTACCAAACCATTCAGCTCCAAAGAATTGTTAGTGCGCGTGCAGGCTGTCCTTAAACGAGCTTCCGATTCGGTTCCAGTAACCATAGAGGAAGAGATTATTTGCGGGACTCTGCATATTGACACATCTCGAAGGCGGGTAACTATAGACGGGGAAAGAGTAAAGTTGACACGCACAGAATACAATCTCCTACATGTTTTAGCAACAAATAGAAACCGGGTTATGCTACACGGACAACTCCTAACAGCTGTGTGGGGTCCAGAATACCGTGATGATATTGACTATTTACGTGCTTATATTCGATACCTGCGTCGCAAATTGGAATCTGATCCTGCAAACCCCCAATATGTAATTACACACCAGGGAGTTGGATATCTGTTAGAGTGTCCTGAAGAATCCTGAAGAAAAAACAACAAAATCCAAACACACAAGTCTTGCATATTTGCCACGGACATTTTCCGTGGCTTTTTTTCATATATTTTTCATTTGTCTCCGGCATCTTTTTATGGGTTTTTCATTGTTCTTATGATATTGTGACACAGTAGCGAAGAGCTGATCTCACTAGTGCATATATCTTGTAAACCAATTGAATGAAATAAAAGGAGGTTAATAATGAGTACAAATGTAGAAACTCCGTTGTCCAGGGTAGTAGTATTACCTAGGCAAGCCACTCAATTAAATGAAGTTGTTGAAACCATAATCGAAGAAGCTCATGAGTGCGCCCGCTTGAAAATCCCCCCAATCCGCCAGGAACAGGACCTTGATATTTTGTTCCAGCAGCTTGATTTTTTCTGCACTTTCAAATACGGGCTGGCAGACAGGGTTGGTCGTGTAATCGGCGAATACGATGTAAATGTGTTGGAAATCTACTTATTCGAGCCATGTGCCAATCCCGACCTTCAATCTGGTGAAGACATGCCAGTTGACGGCACAATAAACCTGATCCTGGTGGTCAGTTCACCAACAGCAGGGCTTGAAGCGTTCATAGCTTCTCTCGACAGATCATTAACGCAAAGCTTGAAGGAATTGCCTTTGCCGATCTTAGCTGCATACGACTCCGTTCTAAATGCCATTCTTATCACAAAGAAGGATCTTGAACTGGGGAAAGGTCATGCAGCACTGGTCACATCTATATTCACACCGCCACTCAAAGTCTGGCAGCGTCTCTAAAGGTTTGGGAGGCGGTGAACACTAACCATGCAGAAAATCATCAGTGAAATCAACGACATTGTTCAAGATGAAGCCCTGGGAAAAGGTTCAATAATTCCCTATTTTGAAGAAATCCAGGGGCGATTTCGATACCTGCCACCTGAGGCGTTGATCCTCGTATGTGAGCAATTGAATGTCCCTCTCTCACAAGCGTACGCTGTGGCTTCGTTCTACCACGCATTCAATCTAAGACCGAAAGGCAAGCATTGCTTGAACATCTGTATGGGCACAGCTTGCCACGTCCGGGGCAGCCCTCAACTGCTCGACAGGTTGGAGACAAAATTAGGCGTTAAAGCTGGTAGTACCACCCGGGACAAGTTGTTCACACTGGAAACGGTTAATTGTTTAGGCGCTTGCGCACTTGGACCCATCATCGTAACCGATGGGGAATATTCTGGACAAATGACACCCCAAAAGTCTGATGCGCTGCTGCGCCGCATTATGAGAAGTGAAGAGAAGGAGCAACGTGGTTAATATTTTTTCTCCAGTTGAACTTGATACCTTTGAGACTATCCAAGAAGCTTTCAAAGGTCCAGACCATCCTTCCATCACGATATGTGGTGGAACAGGCTGCAGGGTCCTAGGAAGCGAAAAGTTAAGCGAAGCATTTCGCGAAGAGTTTAATCGCCAAAACATTCAGGCAACCCTCGACTTTGATATAAAAACAACTGGTTGTCACGGTTTTTGTGAGCAAGGGCCTCTTGTAGTAATCCGCCCTTCTGGAATCATGTATGCGCACGTTGCCGCTAAAGACGTTCCAGAAATTGTTGAAAGAACCATCATTGGTGGCGAGATCATTGATCATTTGCTTTATATGGATCCGCAATCTGGTGTAAAAATCGAGCACGAGCAGGATGTGCCTTTTTATCAATTCCAGCAGCGGGTCATCCTTGATCTGAATGGATTAATCGATCCCCAAAAGATAGAAGAATACATAGCTGAGGGTGGTTACACTGCCCTGCAGACCGTCTTGAGCACAATGCCTCCCGAACAGGTTATTGATGAAATCAAAACGTCAGGGCTGCGAGGTCGCGGTGGTGCCGGCTTTCCCACAGGATATAAGTGGGAGTTGTGCAGGAACCAACCAGGCGATGTTAAATACATAATCTGCAATGCCGACGAAGGGGACCCGGGTGCGTATATGGATCGCTCCATTATGGAGGGTAATCCTCACCGCGTCCTGGAGGGCATGATCATCGGGGCTTATGCTATCGGAGCACAGCAGGGGTATGTCTATATCCGAAACGAGTATCCTCTGGCGGTTAAACATCTTCGCGAGGCAATTGCTCAAGCAGAATCTAATGGATTTTTGGGTAGAAACATCCTAAAAAGCGGGTTTGACTTTAGCGTGGGGATCAAGTTGGGAAGCGGAGCGTTTGTCTGCGGTGAAGAAACCGCCCTGATAGCGTCTATAGAAGGACGCGTTGGTGAACCACGCCCGCGCCCACCATTTCCAGCCGAGAAAGGTTTATGGGGGAAACCAACGAACATCAACAATGTTAAAAGCTGGGCTTCTGTACCAATAATCATCAAAAGAGGTGCTGATTGGTTTGCCAATATTGGCACAGGGACCAGCACGGGCACAATGATATTCTCGCTCGTCGGGAACATCAACAACACGGGTCTGGTAGAAGTACCTATGGGTATTTCTCTGCGCGATTTGATCTACAATATCGGCGGGGGTATCCCAAATGGTAAAGAGTTCAAGGCAGCCCAAATTGGAGGCCCATCTGGTGGTTGCATCCCGGCGGAACATCTGGATGTACATATCGATTATGAGTCGCTTTCAGCCTTAGGCGCCATAATGGGCTCAGGGGGTCTGGTGGTTGCCGATGAAGATGTATGCATGGTGGACTTTGCTCGATATTTTATGACCTTCACACAGGAAGAATCTTGCGGCAAGTGTGTGCCCTGCCGTGTGGGAACCAAAGCAATGTTGTCCACTCTCGAACGAATCTGCAATGGCGAAGGAAAACCTGGTGATGTGGAATACTTGATCGAGCTGGGTGAAGAGATTAAACGCGCCTCTCTTTGCGGACTGGGGCAAACAGCGCCCAATCCGGTTCTTTCAACAATTCGCTACTTCCGTGAAGAGTATGAGGCTCATATTTATGATAAAACCTGTCCTTCAAAAGTATGTAAAGGGTTGATCACCTATTCGGTAATCCCTGAGAACTGCACCGGCTGCATGGTATGCATGCGCAACTGCCCCGAAAACGCCATCAGCGGCGAAAAACAAAAACCTCACCAGATTGATGTTAATTTGTGTACACGTTGTGGAATGTGCAAGAGTGTATGCAAGTTTGATGCAATTATGGTGACATAGCAATGATCCACCTAACGATTGATGACCAACCTATCGAGATAACTGCAGGGCGAACACTTCTAGAAGCTTGTCGCGAGAATGGGATTCAAATACCTACTTTATGCTACCATCCCGCCCTCGAGCCATATGGCGCCTGCCGGTTGTGTATGGTGGAGATCCGTAAGGAAGGACAATCATCTCGATTAGTTGCTTCATGTGCATATCCATGTGAAGAAGGCTTGTTTGTGAGAACCAACAGTGTGGCAGTACAGCGAAATCGACGTATAGTTGCCGAACTGCTCCTTGCAAGTGGCTATGATACTCCCGAGATCGTGGCGCTGGCTTTAGAGTTAGGTGTGAAGGAAGCCCGGTATAAAGTGCCACAAGCCGATTCCTGTATTATTTGCGGGCTGTGTGTCAGAGCGTGTAAAGAGATCGTTGGCATCAGCGCAATCAGCCTGATCAACAGGGGTATTAATAAGAAGGTCAGCCCACCATTTGAGGTGACATCTCCCACATGTATCGGGTGTGGCACCTGTGTACTTATTTGCCCTACTGGTTACATAAAATTAAGAGATGTTTTCGGTTCTGATAGTATTCATCGATACTCGTCTGACTATGACCGGGCTCAGTGCAGAATATGCAGTGACATGAATATGAGCTCGAAATTTAACCAGTTAATTGCAGGCGTTACTTCAGAAGCTGCATCCTATGGAATATCAGGCGATCAGAATGTGTGACGGTATGGAAGCAGACACTTCACCCCGCATTGGAGTAATTATTTGCAACTGCGGTCAGGAAATCGCAGGTCATCTGGACACTGAAGACCTGCGGCAGTTGACTGCCGATATTCGAGGTGTCGTTTATACGAACTGTGACGCTTATCCTTGCAGCAAAGATGGGCTGGCAAGGATCAGACAGGCGATCGAAGATCATGGATTAGAACGAATCTTAATTGCAGGTTGCGCGCCACGTCTGGTTGAAAAGCTGTTTCGTGAAACAGTTGAATCAGCAGGTATTCAAGGCAACTACCTTGAAGTGGTCGATATACGCGAGGGATGTGTTTATGTCCATCCAGACGATACTGTAGCCGCTTTTCAGCAAGCTGCTGACATTATTGAAATAGGGGTGGCGCGCCTGGGAACGATCACCCTTCCGCATGAATATTGCGCTGAGATTGTCAGGAAAGCACTGGTGATCGGCAGTGGTCTAAGCGGACTGACCATAGCGATCGCTTTAGCTGATGAGGGAATCCGCGTAACCCTGGTTGAACAGGATAGTCGGCTTGGTGGAAAAACCTTCCCATTACAATCTGGCGCAGCGGAACTGATCACCCAACAGATAAAGAAAATTACGACTCATCCTAATGTTCACATCATGGTAAATTCGCATGTGACCAGTATAAACGGACAACCCGGGAATTACACTGCCAGCGCTTGCCAGGGTAATCATACATCGGCTTTGAATGTCGGTGCAGTCATCGTTGCCAGCGGGGCAGAACCCCAAAAATTAAACGGTTATCATTGGTATGACCGCTCTCGCGTCCGGACTCATCTTGAATTTGATGCCGAACTTGACGATGCGTCCAAGACAGAACATGGTCTGGTTCAAAATGATGTGGTTATGGTCCTTGATGGAGGCGAGATTAATGGTGGTCGAAACACACCTTTGAACAGTAATTCAACCATCAGGCAAGCCATCAGGGTAAAACAGCTCAATCCGGATGCTAATGTAACCCTTCTTTTTCGTGACCTTGACCTGGTTGTACAGGGCGGTCCAGGAGAAGATGATTTTATGTATGCCCAAGAGTTAGGCATAATCTTCTTCCGATATTACAAGGGGCGCCCACCTGTTATCCATGATTCAACAATAGAAGTGCATGATCGCTGGACCGGCGAAATAACTCGGATTCCTTTTGACCGGGTGGTGCTTTCTTTGCCAATTATGCCTCGAGAGGGTACAGACTCGTTGGCTAGTTTGCTGCACTTACCTCAAGACGAGCACGGGTTTTTAATTGAGCCGCGTTTGTCTCTGCGACCTAGTTATGCCAGCGTTGATGGCGTATACGTTTCAGGTAGTGTGCACTTACCCGTTGATACAACCGAGACCTTATTTCAGGCTTACTTAACCAGCGCGCGGACCAAACACTTTCTCGCGCAGGAGACGATCTGTAAGAACCCGCCGGTTGCTGGTATTGATCCTGGATTGTGTACGGGCTGCGGTGCTTGTGCCCAGGTCTGCCCAACGCAGGCGATCCAAATGGTAAAACGCGATGGACTGCTATCACTGTCTGAAGTAGATGAGCTGCGCTGCATTGGGTGCGGTAACTGTTTAGTTGTCTGCCCAGTGAAGGCGATCACCCTACCAGGTTGGAGTGATCAAACTATCCTCGCTCAAATCAGCGCCGCGTTAGAAACCACCCGATATCAAAATAGTTCCAATGGAGTTTCACCGCGGATTGTGGCGCTGACATGCGAATGGAGTGCATATTCCGCTGCAGAAATAGCCGGCGCACGACATGAATCAAATTTTCCCGAAGTGAAAATTATCAGGATGAACTGTTCGGCTCGCTTAGATCCCGACCACATATTGTGGGCATTTTTGAATGGCGCTGACGGAGTGTTTATAGGTATATGTAATCCAGGAGAGTGCCACTATCGCACTGGTAATTTGTATGCCAGAGAACGTGTGGAGAGACTGAAAAATCAACTCGCTGATCATGGTGTGGACCCGAGCCGACTTCACCTGGAATTCATGTCTGGGGATGATTATAAAAAATTTATAGGGGCAGTAACGAGATTTGCTAATCGGTTAACTATGGAACAAACATCCCTAAAAAGCGCGGAACTGGTTCATTCAGGAGGATTGAATGGTAAAAAGATTAGAAACAGAAGTATGGGCACTTGACGATTGTGCTGGCTGCGGTTTGTGTGTCGCGGCTTGCTCCAAGCAGGTACTACATTGGAATGAAAAAGAGCACCCGCTGTTAGTGCCGCCAGTCAAAACTCTTGGTTATACAAAAGAGCCGTTGGATAGCTGTTCATTTTGCGATAAGTTATGTGAAGAAGTTTGCCCACGGCTAGAGCGATGGGTCCCTATAGACCCCAAAGTTACCCTGTCCGCCCGGGCGTGTGGTCCAATCCAGACTGGCACACCCAACGGTGTGATTCTGAGCATCTTATCCGCAGGTCGTAGTACTGGACTGCTGGATGGGGTAGTGATGCTGGACCTTGATCCTTGGGAACTGAAGCCAATTGCCAGAGTTGCCTCAACCGTTGAAGAGATCGTGGGAAGTATAGGTCCGCAGTATTTATGGGCACCAACTCTAGACGCACTCAATGAGGCAATATTTGATAGGGGTATGGAAAAAATTGCAGTTGTAGGGACGCCGTGCACTGCTCAGGCTATCCGCAAGATGAAGCACTCAACTAATACTCGCTTGAAACTATACCAAGAATCAATTCGTTTAACTATATCGACTTTTTGCACCGGAATCTACCGACCAGAATTAATTGAAGAGGTACTAGTCAAAAGCATGGGCGTGTCACGTGATATGGTCAGGCGATTGGAATCGTCACCAGATAACCAAGTGCTGCAAGCAGTTCTATGGGATGGCGATATACGTACAATCCCCATTCAACAAGCCGAAAAATACACCCTTTCAGGATGCGGCAGTTGTATTGATTACCTGGGTGAATCGGCCGATCTGGCTGTTGGGACGTTGGGCACATCCGAAGGTATGTCAACGTTGATCATCCGAACGCGCACAGGTGATATATTTACACGCAACGCTGTCAAAATGAATTTGATTGAGACCAGCGATGAAGTAGACATGGCTGCTCTAGATTCTGCGGCAAATGAAAAGGATAAGCGAAAACGTGCCCAAGAATTCAATGATGTTCAATTACTGATGTTGGATGCCCTGGCTGATCCGCTCAAACGCAGTGAAGCCATTCAACAATTCGTCCGACTCTACCGTACACCCACCCGGACGAAACCGCAAGAGATCGTTCGCAGCGATTGCACTGGATGCTAGGTTCTGTGGAGACGAAAATGGTAACAATTAACGCAGAAAAGAAGGATATTAAGGCTGTCAATGATGCTTTAAAAGCTTCACCAAATGGTGATACTGTTCACATTGTCAACGCCAAACATATTCATGGTCTTGCTGCTGGGCTTAAAAATGGTGGGGTTGTAGTGCAGGGCGATGCTGGAGATTACCTGGGTGTGTTGAATAATGGAGCCACAATCAGAGTAACAGAAAACGCCGGTAAATATGCCGCCGATAACATGACTGGAGGAACCGTAATCATTGAAGGGAACAGCGCGTACGGCGCAGCCCAGTATTGTTATGGAGGTGTTTTCATCGTGAATGGGGATGCTGGTGACTTTTCTGGGACAATGAACAAGGGTGCGACGGTCATCGTAGGTGGGAACATAGGTGACGAGGCTGCTACATACATGCTCAAGGGAGACATGATTGTCCTCGGAGATGCCGGTAATAATTTTGCCAACTATTTAATCAACGGTAATGTATACATTGCTGGACAATGGAAAAGCCTTGGGCATAATACATCTATCGAACCAATCACGGATGAGGATATTGCCAAACTGCTTGATTATTTTGAAGCTTACGGCATAGATGCGGACCCAGCAAACTTCAAAAAGATCGTTGCTGCATCGGAGAAGCCATTTTACAAATAAAGGTAACTTACCCATCAGGAACTGTGGATCAGGATATTTGGAGGCGAGAATGAGTGTTGTAGGCACATTTTGTGTAAGTGTTAACAAAGAAGCCTGTCTGAATGCGAAAATGCCTGGCAAGTGTGCTACTTGTGCAGAAGTATGCCCTCATGGTGTCTATGCCCTAGACGATGCTTCAGGAGAGATGTTCATTCAAAATTACAACGCCTGTGTTGGATGCCGCATTTGTGTGGAATTTTGCCCAACAAATGCTATTCGCATCAATCCAGCAGAGCCAGAATATATTTCTCGTTATCCATGGACGTTTGGTGTAATTGAAGAAATTCACTATAAGGCACGAACCGGTGAATATCTGCTGCGAGGATTTGGTACGCACGGGCAAACCCCCAATTTCGATATGATTACCGTAGTACCCAGCCAAATTGCCAGCGACGCGCCTCGCGATAAGTATCGTGAGGAGTGTGAGATGGATGTGGTGATTGGTGAGGACACGAGCGAAAAGCCAATACATCTCAAATTACCTTTTGTGTGGCCAGCGATGTCATTTGGCGCTCTGAGCAAAGAGGCAAAAATGGCTTTGGCTATCGGTGCGGCAATGACAGGTATTGCATCCAACACCGGAGAGGGAGGCTTATTACCTGAAGAGGCCTGGCTGTCACGCGGATATTCGGATGAAAAATCCACGTACAAGGAATGGGAGCCTGGGGGATATTTAATCGTTCAGTGGTCGACAGGGCGCTGGGGGGTTTCAGCAGATTACATCAACAGCGGTGATGGTATCGAAGTAAAAATTGGTCAGGGCGCCAAACCCGGTATGGGAGGGCACTTGTTGGGCGCTAAAGTCACCAAGGAAGTAGCACAGGTGCGTGGTATCCATGAAGGCACCGACGCCCTTAGCCCTTGCCGATACTACGATGTACAGACGCCTGAAGATATGAAACACATGGTTGATTTCCTACGTAATGCGACCGATTACAAATATCCCATACTCTTTAAATTGGGACCATCACGTCCTTATGCTGACGTGGCTGCCTGTATCGAAGCGGGGGCAGATGCCATCAGCATAGACGGGTTGGTCGGCGGTACTGGCTGCTCACCCGATCTTGTCACACAAGGAGTTGGCATCCCCACAATTGCCTGTATCCCTCCTGCTGTTCAGGCGCTCAAGGACTATGGCTTACATCGCAAAGTTAAATTGATTGCATTGGGTGGTATCCGGAACGGGCTTGATTCGTTCAAGGCGTTGGCAATGGGGGCAGATGCAGTTGGCTTTGGCAGTGCCGCTGAAGTAGCAATGGGCTGCCGGGTTTGCTATGCATGCCATAAGGGGAACTGTCCTTATGGAATTACAAGCCAAAAGCCAGAGATGCGAGCCCGGCTAGATCCAGTTGAAGCGGGAACCCGGCTTGCAAACTTCATCCACGCCACCGCAGAAGAAATAAAAATCCTCACTATGCTGTCCGGTCACAGTCGTATATCAGACCTTTCAACTGAGGATCTGCGCGCCATGGACATGAATACCGCTGCACTTACCGGTTTGAAGTTAGCTGGTTATGAGCGTCCTTTACCAATGTGGGAGGATGGCTATTTGTCAATATCCGGAAACGGGAGAGATGGAAATGGGAAAAGCGAGACTGCCACTTAGTCAAACAAGAGGTTGACATGGGGATCGCAGCCGCCATACAAGCGGCAACAAATCTGCCCCACAAATTAATCCTCTCCGCCAGGGTTTTCGATCCCTGGCGTTTGACATTTAAGGGGTTAACATGATGTCTACCGACCCCATCATGAACAAATATTGCATTTGTCACTTGACGATGTGCTATACTTCTGCTAAATTAATGGTGTGATCCTTCATCAAGATGATGGAAAAACGATG
>CBFDCK010000018.1:0-32529 GCA_965603285.1 uncultured bacterium | reverse complement strand
TTAAGCGTCGCCAACGGCTGCCGGTATGAGGGAGCCGTAATAAAAGCCGAACGCAAAATAACTTCGGGAAAAGAAGGTTTGAATCATGATTTTTGTTCTTACTATCTTTATATTAGCGCCAAGTCTATCCCAGCATGGACGACCTGTCAAGAGGGTTGACAGAGAGTTCGACAACTTTGTCAACCCAAAGTAGTAATTCCTCTTTGTCCAAAGTTTAAAATGTATAATTCTATTATGACACGCAATCTCCAGCTCAGTCTTTTCTTACTCTCAGCCGCAACTTTGACATTTGAAATCAACCTCACACGTTTATTCTCCGTTTCCCAATTCTATCATTTCGCCTTCATGATCGTCAGCATCGCCCTGCTTGGTTTCGGAGCTAGCGGCACGACCCTGGCGCTTTTTCCAAAAATCGGTCATAAAAATGCCTCTAGAAGCGTTTCCTGGCTCTCTCTTGCGACCAGCATCTCCATTCTCGTCGCTTATCTAATAACAAACTGGCTGCCTTTTGATTCATTCAGCATTGCATGGGATTGGCGCCAGGTCGCTGTACTAGTTTTAAATTACATCGTCTTAGCTGCGCCATTCTTCTTCAGTGGAATGACAATCGGCATGCTGTTGACACGTTATCCCCGTTCCGCCGGTCACACATATGGGGTCAATTTATCTGGATCAGCCATAGGCTGCCTTTTGGCGCTCATCTCTCCTTCCATAATCGGCGGAGAAGGTACTGTTTTGCTCAGCAGCGCATTGGCTGCCGCTGCTGCATTCCTTTGTGCGCGTAATCCAGGCTCAGAATTCAGAAATAATTTATGGAATTGGGACTGTTATAGATCTTGCCTTCCGGCAGTTGCTGTGCTAGCTATCACTCTCACAGGCATAGGATTTATGGTTAGTGGATTCGGTTCCCCCAATTGGCTGGACATCAACATTTCTCCATATAAGAGTCTATCTTATGCCTTGCAGTTCCCAGGCGCCAAAACAACTTCTCAGCGCTGGAATTCATTTTCCAGGGTCGATCAAGTACAAAGTCAAGGGATTCGTTCGCTGCCAGGCTTGAGTTATCGCTATCTAAAACCTCCACCCCCACAAGATGGTTTGTTCGTGGATGGAGATGACCTCAGCCCAGTTCTTCAATCACATCTAAATTCAGACGTGTTTGCATACCTCCCTGCTGCGATTGCATTTTACCTGCGCCCCCAAGGAGAGTCATTAATACTTGGACCCCGCGGCGGTTTGGATGTGCTCACAGCAATTGAATTCGACGCAGGTGGGATCGTCGCAGTTGAGGTCAACCCCTTGATTGTTGCATCCGCAGACCATATCTATAAAGATCCACAAGTCCAAACAGTTCTCGATACCACCCGCAGTTACAATAAGCGCGCTAAAGAGCAATTCGATTTGGTTTTATTATCCCTCACTTCTGCTTATCATCCAGTGCGCTCCGGGGCTTACAGTCTGGCAGAGGACTACACCTATACAGTTGAATCCTTTCAAGACGCGTTCAATCGTCTCAACTCCCAAGGTATTTTTGTGTCAACGCGCTGGCTGCAAAACCCGCCCAGCGAGATGCTGCGCACTTTTGCGCTGGCTGTTGAGGCATTAGAGCGTTCGGGGATCAATCCGGTGGATAAAATTGTTGCATTTCGGGGGTACAACACAGGCACATTGCTGGTAAAAAAAAGCTCTTTTACAGCAGGAGAATTAAATGAAATTCGCAATTTTCTTGCCGACCGTAGCTTCGATTTAATATATGCACCAGACATTGACCCACAGGAAGTAAACAGATTTAATATCTTAACCGAGCCTATTTATTACCAAACATTCCAAGATTTACTGGCTGCCAATCCAAGAAGTGTCTTCTATAATAACTATGCATATGATATAGCACCACCTGAAGATGACAAACCTTTCTTTGGTCATTTCTTTAAGTGGTCTCAAGCCAAACAAGTTGCAGCAGAATTCGGGAAAACCTGGCAACCGTTCGGAGGCGCAGGTTACTTCGTCGTCCTGGCTTTACTTTTACTGACCTCAATTCTTGCATTCATATTGATTCTATTGCCGATAGTCATAAAACGTTTCCACGACACAATTCTGATAAAAGCGCAGATGGTAAATAACAATGGGGATCTCCATCCAGGTCGCACGTGGAAAAACAATCAGATGCTTATTTACCTGATCTACTTCGGTTTATTGGGGTTTGCGTTCTTATTGGTTGAAATTCCCCTCATCCAGGGTTTCATCCTTTACCTGGGACATCCCGCTTATGCACTCACGTCTGTCTTATTCACTCTGCTGCTGTTCTCAGGATTAGGAAGTTGGATAAACAACCGTATCCCAGCGTCTCTCGCTCTAGGCATCCTTGTCGTAATGCTCTTGCTCATTCCGATAATTTTCCCATACATAACCAATTCCACTCTAGGATTTTCGTTGCCGGTACGGGTAGGATTAACAATCATAATGTTAGCTCCCATCGGCTTCTTAATGGGCATCCCATTTCCCGCCGGAATCACCCTGGTCGCAAATATGGAGAAACGCTCTTTGACAATTCCCTGGATTTGGGGGGTAAATGGATCAACTTCCGTAGTATCTTCAGTATTAGCTGCCTTGATAGCCCTTTCTTTCGGATTCAGTTGGGTATTCAGAATAGGCGCTTTATGCTACACATGCGCCTGGATTGCATTTATGGCACTGAATCGGCGGGCTTATCCTTCACCCCCTCCCCGGTAAACGGCACAAAAGAAACGCCTCCTAAATTGTATGCTTTGATCTCTCCTGCCTCGTTGACGAATTTCCAGAGGGTCTGATAACCACCAGGTGGTCCGATAGGAACCACAATTCTGCCGCCTTCGACCAGTTGTTCAACTAACGGCGCCGGAAGGTGATCGGGTGCAGCCGTAACAATAATAGCGTCAAATGGCGCATGTTCATGCCATCCATAATAACCGTCACCCTGAATTACCATAATACTATCGTATCCCAATGATTCTAATTTGGCAGCAGCGCTGGCAGCTAATTCGGGTACGATTTCGATACTGTACACGTCCACGTAACCTAATTCCTCCAGAACGGCTGCTTGGTAGCCCGACCCTGTCCCGATCTCAAGCACTTTTTCACCTGTCTGTAGCTCAAGTATTTCAGTCATCAGCGCCACAATATACGGCTGAGAAATGGTCTGCCCATATCCGATCGGTAGCGGATGATCGGCATAAGATTGGGATATATATTCGTCAGGTACAAATTCATGTCGCGGGACATCGCGCATAGCCCTTAAAACGTCAGGGTTTTTCACACCGCGCGACTCAATCGTGTTTTTAACCATATTTTGTCTGGCTTCTCCAAATGGGTCTTCAGTTGTTTCAAGAATATATGTCGGCGATGCTGAAGTCTTTTCAAACTGCGGTTCTGATGTCATTCCAAGCTTTGTTGATGGTGACGGTTCCTGCTCTGCTGAACAACCAGCAAACAACAATGCTAGACAAATGATGATCAAATGAGAAAATTTTTTGAGCAATTTACTGATAGCCATCTTGACCTCACATCCCTATTTCATATTACATGAACTAAATCATCCAATGATCTACGCGAGCTTCTCGGTGGTCTTTCCGCCCCAGAACCTATCGGCAATACTGCTACTGGTACGGTACCACTTGGTGCGCCGATCACCTGATGAACTGCGCTTTCATTAAAAGCTCCCACCCACACGCAAGCCAAACCTAGGGCAGTCGCCGCCAGCATGGCAAACGTGCAGGCAATCGTGGCATCCTGTATAGCATATAAACGCCTGCCGCGCTTGCCGTACTTAAACTCCGATCGCGCTGGATATGCGCAAAACACTAAAACAATTGGTGCGCTGGCGACAAACGGTTGCTCTAAAGCAGCTTTTGATAAAGCACTTTTGGAATCCGATTTCGTTACGACATAGATCTCATAAGCTTGCAAATTCCCCGCCGAAGGTGCCCTGTTAGCTGCCCTGAGGATCTCTTCTAAATCACCATCTTCAATCGCATTGAGTGCAAATTCTCGTATCGATTGCCGCTCTTTAAGTACTTGAAAAAATTCCATTCTCCACCTCGCTCCTAATACCCTCAATTCTTCCTCATTATGGATGCTCTCTTGTTGTATCGCTTCACGAATGAAAGTGTTTCCCTTCAAATATATCAAATCAGAAAATATCCAAATCTAACATATGCCTGTTTCCAACATGGACATTGCGCAGACCAGCTTCGTGTGCCGCCGCTTCAGCCTCTCTGGCGTGTGAAGTTTTCGTACAAGGCATATCCGACATATAGAAATTGGGTCCAAATGCGAGTAGC
This sequence comes from uncultured bacterium, assembly GCA_965603285.1. Taxonomy (GTDB): domain Bacteria; phylum Chloroflexota; class Anaerolineae; order Anaerolineales; family UBA4823; genus JAUWPO01. The sequence goes on along the minus strand of CBFDCK010000018.1, from coordinate 28,213 downwards.
GAATAAGGGATACCTGGATTAATTGAAGCAATAAAAACGGCGATTTTCGCGACCTGCTCTGCATCCACATACCCCGGCACAAGTAAGGTGCTGGCTATAACAAGTGGGGGATTGGGGCGTTTATTGAACTCTGAAGCTGCTAGAGTAAAATTCTCCATGACTCGCCTATTTGAAACGCCAGTTAAAGCCTTATGCACCTCATCATCATATGCTTTTATATCGAATTTAATACATCCTCCACTTGAATATGAATATTTTACTGCTGCATTGAGCAATTTTGGATTCATCAGACCGTTCGTTTCCCAACAAATGCGAACACCTCTTTCAGCAAGGCGTTTAGATGCCGCCAAAGCGTGGGGCATTTGCGAGGATGGGTCACCTCCAAAATAACACACACAAAATGTTCGTGGATTTACCTGGGATGCAAGTTCTTCAGCGCTTAACATATCATCGATTTTACAAGAGCTCTCTCGAAAATGCCAGTTTTGACAAAAGAGACAGTTTGCAGTGCAGCTTTTATAGAAAACTGCCAAATTATGATAGCCGGGATGGTTGCTGCCCTCACACACCCAATCAGCAACGCAGTTTGTCGGGAGTGGATCGCGGTACCAATGCAGGAGACCTCTTTGTGGTGTCCCGGCATCATGCACCAGATATCCATCCTGCACTCTTCGTATTCCACAATAACCTCGATCCCCTTCACAGATCACACATTCATTGACACACAAGTTGCACGTTACCCCATCTGGATGATGCGGCGGTTTAACCGGTAAATCAAACGCTTGACGTGTCTCGGAATGAATCGTTTCTATGTAAGGTAAACACTCCGAAAATCTCGATTCCAAACAACTAGCGCAGACACCTAATGCATTTGAAATGTCTACTGAAGAACGCATACAGATATTACAAGTTTTTGACGGGTACATCCGCAGTAAGATCAGTGCAAATTATTTTATGGAAACACTAAATTCTTGGATTGGAATAGCGGGCAAGGTTGTTATTTTAACGCTGCCGCGTAATGTCAACTCGGTTGAAACGCGCACTATTGTTTTATTATCCGGAGCTTCAACAATATTGACGATGTCATACGTCCCTAAAACTGCATATTGGCTAATATATTAACACCCATCTTTTCCAGATCTTGATTCACTTCCTCGATCCATTCCGGGTGCGATCGGATCTTTTCAGACCCTTCTTCCGTCAAAACACCTAACAAAAAATAAATCGCCATACCCTTCTCTCCTATCACTACTCCTTCCTCGTAAAGGAATGTCCGAATTAATGATATATTAAAGCTCTACAAGGCTTTTATAATCCTACTTTATTTCCTTTTCTCACTATTATGAACAACTCTCAACACTGATTATATTTGAAAATGGACAACTTAAAAGACTATTTCCTGCTAGACCCACAAATAATTTACCTGAACCATGGTTCTTTCGGAGCCTGCCCTCGCCCAGTGATGGAAGTTTATCAAGCCTGGCAACTTGAATTAGAGCACCAGCCGGTGGAGTTACTCGACCACCGATTTGCTGATCTAATGCAGGACTCGCGCTCAAAATTGGCTGCCTACCTTAAAGTCCAGCCCGATGAAGTCGTGTACTTCCAAAATCCAACCACTGCCATCAATATGATTGCCCATAATCTAATAAGGGATAAGGACCCATTTCTTACCGGGGGAGACGAAATTCTCACAACAAACCACGAGTATGGAGCCATTGATCGTACTTGGCGCTATTTCTGCCGCCAGGTTGGCGCACACTACGTTCAACGAGAAATCTCAATGCCGGTTTCGGATCAGGATATTTTTGTTGATTTGTTCTTGGGAGGAGTGAATGATCGTACAAGGTTGATCTTTATCAGTCATATCACCAGCCCCACTGCATTGACTTTCCCCATAGCAGAAATATGCCGCCGCGCTCGGCAGGCTGGCATATTGACAATCATTGACGGCGCTCATGCACCGGGTCAGATTGAACTTAACCTTCATGAAATAGAACCTGATATCTATGTTGGCGCCTGTCACAAGTGGTTATGCGCACCCAAAGGTACTTCATTTCTCTACGCTCGCAAAGATATCCAGCCCCTACTGGATCCATTGGTAATAAGCTGGGGCTATGAAAGCGAGAAACCTGGGATTTCGCAGTTCATTGACTACCACGAATGGCAGGGTACTCGCGACCTATCAGCTTTCTTATCTGTACCAGCCGCGATCGAATTTCAAAAGGAACATGATTGGGTGAAAATACGCCGTAAATGTCATGCGATTGCATTAACAACCCGAAGCCGTCTCAATACGATAACTGGTTTAGAGTCCATCTGCCCGAAAGACTGGTTCCATCAAATGGTAACAATCAGACTCCCTCAAAACAGCAATCTCGAAATCCTCAAGTTACGACTATATGATGAATTCAGGATTGAGGTACCCGTATTTGAGTGGGGTGATGAGAAGTTCATGCGGGTCTCGTATCAGGGCTATAACTCCGAAGATGACATGAGTGCTTTATTGGACGCTGTCGAATGTCTTTTATAGTGATCGTGTAAATGAAAAACACTCGAAAATACGTCTTTGCTGCATTTGTAATCTTGCTTCTAATATGGTTGTTAATTTCTCCACCCCAATTTCTGGGCGATTTGCTTAAATCAGTTGATATGAGCGATCCAGTTGCCGCTGGCGAAATCCTTATAAGAAAGTACGATTGTGTATCCTGTCATACGATAAGTAGGGTAGGAAGACCATTTGGACCCAGTCTGAATGGCGTAACAGAACGCCGTGATGTTCAAACTCTGCGTAAGTGGCTGGGGGATCCTACCTCAATGAAACCAGATACATCCATGCCAGATTTTAATATAAGCGCCAGTGAAATCGAAGCCATCATCGCTTACCTGACTAAAAACGATTTGACCAGATAAACCGGGCTATTCTTGGCTGTTGTTTACTATTTCATCTTCGACCATTAACCTTACTAAGTCTCCAAACGGCGTCGTTGCTTCCCAACCCAACTCGTCTCTTGCTTTGCTCGGATCCCCCACCAGCAGATCAACATCCGTTGGGCGCATGAAGCGTGGGTCTTGAACAACATAATCCCTGAAGTCTAAATCGACAGTCTTAAAAGCTAATTCCGCAAATCGCTCGACCGTATTCGTTTTCCCGGTTGCCAACACGTAATCATCTGGTTGATCTTGCTGCAGCATCATCCACATTCCCCGCACATAATCCGGCGCATACCCCCAATCTCGCTGCGAATCGAGATTACCCAAACGCAGCTCTTTCTCTAATCCAAGCTTTATACGCGCTGCACCACGCGCTATCTTGCGGGTTACAAACTCGTGACCACGCCTGGGACTCTCATGGTTGAAACATATTCCAGACACTGCAAACAAATTGTAACTCTCACGGTAATTCACGGTAATCCAATGCCCGTACACTTTCGCTACACCATATGGACTGCGAGGATAGAAAGGCGTCTTTTCTGATTGGGGAACCTGGCGAACCTTGCCAAACATCTCGCTCGAACTAGCCTGGTAAAAGCGTATACTGGGATCGACGATTCGCAATGCATCCAGCAAGCGTGTAACTCCTAAAGCAGTCACCTCACCCGTGAAAACCGGTTGAGTCCACGAAGTCTGTACAAACGATTGAGCAGCCAGGTTATACACCTCATTCGGACGATGTTTATCCAGTACATCTATCAAAGAAGCCTGGTCGAGAAGATCCCCTGAGACCAATGTCAACCTGTCCTGGATGTCCTTAATGCGCTCGAAATTTAATGTGGAGGACCGACGAACCATACCAGTGACTTCATACCCTTTTTTCAACAGAAATTCAGCCAGATAGGATCCATCCTGACCTGTGATTCCGGTGATCACTGCACGTTTTTTTGTCATAATAATCTCCTTTCAATTATATGCTTAAATGTTTAATACATTTGCACTTATACTTTTACAAAAATATTCCAGGTTGACTATTACCGCTGTGAGCTGAGATCACTGGGATAGATATGGAATTCTCTGTGAGCTCTAAGGAAATATCAAACTTCTTGTAAAGATCAGACACAAGTGTATATCAAAATATAACCGCTAAACTCAAATATGTCTGCTAAGTGAATTAGCAGCCAATCCGGAAATTCTAAAGTATATTGTAGATTATTAATTCTATTTGTAAAGAAAGGAGGAACCCCATGCCGTCCAGGCTAGTGGATAACGTAAGCGTTCAAAGAAAAGAAGTGAGGATTGAGCCCATTGGCAAAAGAATCGCTCGCTTACGCAGCGAACATGGATGGACACAAGAATCTCTAGCAGCCCGGATAGCAGTCTCAAGAGTGGCGATCTCACATATAGAGATGGATCTATCAGTACCCGGAGAACGAACAATAACACTGCTGGCTGGAATTTTTAAATTATCCCCACATGAGCTTGTTGAAGGTACAACTTACCCGACGGCAAAATCTGACCGACTTCCAGATGTAGCCTGCTGTTATTCACCTTTAGAATTTGATATCGCGCTGCTGGAAAACGATATTGTGTGGCTGACTCACCTTGAGAGCGGAGAGAATATACAGCAGTTAAGAGAGGAAAATACTCACAAATGGGAATTGCGCCTAGATAGATGGGAGATGGACTGCATTTCAGAACGAGAATTGGGAAAAATCAAGAATGCTATGAAGAAACTAGCTGAAAGCTAGTAGCCGTTGATAGCACCGTTGATAGATCAGCATCTTTCTCAACCGTACAATATGGAATTCCCAACACCCGTAGTGAATCAACAAGTCTATCATCCGATAAATGACCTCCAAAGCTTGATCCATTAATCAGCACAACTACTGGTCGTAAACCACGCCGTAATAATAAATCTGCTGTTTGATATACTTCATCAAAAGCGCTGGGCGTAATGATGACAACGGTGCTTCCACGTGGTAAATGACGCGCTTGTGCTTCAACTAAACCTTGAAGAGACACTTGTCCTTCAGCCCGGATCAGGGCCAGCGATTCCAAGATTTTCCCTAATTGACGCCCGCCTCGGTCTGCGGGAACAATTCGTAATGAAGCACCTGCGGATACTAACCCTACTGCCCGGCGGTGTTCTAAATAATAACGTGCCAAAGAAGCTGCTATCGTAACACCATATTCTACGGTCGCTGGAGGTAGATGGAATTCAAATCGCTTCCGCCAGATTTCTTGAGGGTCGAACACAATTTCCTCCTGATCTCCAGCCACATTCACAGAGCGCTCCGCATCAACAAATAACCAAACATCTGCTAACGGATCAAGTTCGAACTCCTTCACGATGATTCGGTCCCTGCGTGCTGTACTGATCCAATGAATTCGATTGAGTGGATCTCCGGGTTCGTATTCACGAACTCCAGCTGCGTTGGATGTGATTTGTGGTGTTCTTCGCCTTAGTGACTCTCCACCCGGCAACAAGCCAGGCGGGTTCGGAAAACTGTACACGTCGACCATCATCGGATATACCAGAAGCGAATTTTGACTGGAAAATGTTCGCGTGATAGGAAACATTCCGAACAGATCACCAGATGCCAACACTGTTGGTCCCAACGGGAAAACTCCTCGTGCAGTTAAGCGTGTGCGCGCCAAATATGAATGACCCTCGTGTCCCCCGATCATCGTTATCACATGAGATCCATGCGATCCCGGTACCGATGACTCATCGCGCACCTCTATCCACAATCGTGGGAACCGCCCGTTGTTATCAACCTCATATCGCTCTTCAAATACAAGCCCTACCTGTGAGCGTAGCGCGCGCGCCATTCGCTGTACTTTAATGCCTCGCAACGACATTATCGACATTAGCCAGCTGGAAATAACCAAGAACGCCCACAGATATGCCAGCCGGTAGTAAAGTGTAGAGCCTGTAATTGCGCCTGCTAAAAGGCTCAATGCCAGTAGAATTAGGACTACGCGCAGTGCGTAAGTCATGTTTAACCTTCAGTTGGAGCGCTTTTGTTCGAGGATTCCTTCTTATTTATTCGTTCATAACTTTGAGTCGGGTCTCCCCCTGGTACAGGCACGCTGTTAATAATCTCCTCTACGATTTGAGTGTCGCTCAGATCTCGCAGCCTTGCCCCCGGACCAAGGATGATTCGATGCGCCACTGTGGAAACAAACAAAGCCTTAATGTCGTCCGGTAGCACATAGTCACGACCGGCAATCGCAGCCCGCGCTTGTGAGGTGCGATACAATGCCAGACTGCCGCGCGGGCTGGCTCCGAGGTAAACTTCTGAATGATTCCTGGTCTGGTGCATCAGGTTCACGATGTATTTTTTCAAAGCCGGGGAGACAAAAATATCCTTTACCGCTTCCTGCATCTGGTTCAGTTCTTCAACAGCCACGACTTGTTCAAGGTCCTCGAACGGATGCCGGTATTGCTGCCTCTCCAGAATCAGGATCTCATCTTCAGACGACGGGTAACCCAGCCTTATTCGCTCCAAGAACCGGTCAACCTGGGCTTCGGGAAGAGGGAATGTGCCTTCATATTCAATTGGATTCTGGGTAGCGAAGACCATAAATGGGCGAGGCAAAGGTCTGGTAACTCCATCAACCGTCACCGTTCGCTCCTCCATCGCTTCAAGCAAGGCAGCCTGGGTCTTTGGCGTTGCGCGATTGATCTCATCAGCCAACACAATCTGCGCCATCACCGGTCCCGGGCGAAATTCAAATTCCCGGCTAACCTGATTGAATATCGACACCCCCGTGACATCGCTTGGCAGCATGTCAGGAGTGAATTGAATGCGGCTGAACGAGCAACCCAGGGAGCGAGCCAGACTGCGGGCAAGCATCGTTTTACCCACTCCCGGGACATCTTCAATTAATAGATGTCCCTGACACAGTAAGCCTGTCACAGCCAATTCAACCGAGGATCGTTTGCCGATAATTACATGTTCAATATTAGTTATAAGTTTTTCAGCGAATTTTTGCACATCGGTCATAATTTTCTCCAATTATGCTGTTTATCAATAATACATGGATTTGATAACAAATCAACGCGCATATGATATCAGTTCGTCTGACCACATTAAGTACCATACGAATTTATGGATAGTTCAAACATAAACCCTATCAAATATTATCATAAAATCGCTCCCTAATTTTTCATCTCCGACAACCCACCTGCTTAGGTCAAAACCCAACCTATTTAATGCCCTTTTTTCATCACCCGTTCCATAAAGCAAGAACTCCGGCGCGGCGCCCTGGTCCTTGCCGTACTCAGCCAGCTAAAGGTAGCCAGATACGGTTACGCCCTCATCGACGAACTGGCGAAGCAAGATCTGGACATCGAGCAAGGCACACTTTACCCCTTACTGCGCCGCCTGCTCTTGCCTTATTCATAAACCACTCCTATAATCTACCTCGTCATGGGGTCAATCATTCTTGTTAATTTATCAATATCTGTAAAGAGGAAGTATATATAGCATGAGCAGTCCTTTTAAACTCTACCGTTTACAACAAACTGACAACCAAATTGACCGCTGCGACACCCGGATGGCGGAAATAGAGGTTGCATTAAAGGACGACGAGGTCCTGAAACGTGGGATCAGAACTGTGCAAAGTTCCGAACAAGAGTTGAAAGAACTTCGCAAAGCCCTACAGCGTGCTGAAGATAGTGTAAGCGGACAGCGAGTAAAGATCGAACAATCCGAAGCAACTTTATACGGCGGGAAAGTAAAGAACCCCAAGGAATTACAGGACTTACACAATGAAGCCGCGGCATTAAAAAGATATCTCGAAGTTTTGGAAGATCACCTTTTAGAAGCCATGTTAGCTGAAGAAGAAGCCGCTTCTAAATACGACAACGCGGTCCATGAATTGGATAAATATCAATCCCGCTACAATCAGATACAAAGCGATTTATCAAACGAAAAGGTCAAACTTGAAAATGAATTAGAGCGCCTCCAGGGAGAAAGAACCGCAACAACAGGGGCAATCCCAGAAGACGACCTGATTCTTTATCAACAACTGCGAGTGCAGCGCCGAGGGATTGCTGTAGCTAAAGTTTCGAATAAGGCTTGTTCTGCTTGTGGGTCACTCCTCAGTGCAACGCTCTTACATTCATCACGATCACCAAACCAGATCACGCGCTGTGACACCTGCGGGAGAATCCTTTACTTCGGATAGACCGGAAGTATAAATTTTTTCAATCGGGTGACTTATTTATCCGGTCACTTCAAAATTTCATTCAGCTTCTCATAGATTTCAATTGAATCCATACCCTGTATTGCCACTAATTTATTCCGGCTTTTTAATCCTGATAGGATTTCAATCCGGGAATGGGGGATTTCAAATATTCCTGAGAAGTATTCTATTAAACCTTTGTTTGCTTTCCCATCAACTGGAGGAGCAGTCAGGCGGACCTTTACAGTTCCATCTTCTAGAATGGTATAAACTTCATCGCGCTTCGCGCGCGGTGTAACACGAATTTTCAACTTTGTGTTATTTAAATCTTCATCCATGGATATAAAACTACCTCGGTACTTCTGCGTTTAGTGAATGTTGCAAACTCATTTACCACAAAGTCTATTGAGATCACAAAGATTTTCCTCTTCGTGCAATTGGTGATCTTAGTGGTAAAAACTCGAGCCTCCCATAGTGAGGTAAGTGCAAAATTTTCGATCCTTACTTTTGAAGATCAAAAACTGTATTGACCTAAAACGCGAACAGAAGACTCCTTATCAAGACATCAATGACTTGAAGCAGGATAATTAGAATCAACGGACTTAAGTCAAGCATACCAACAGGAGGGATTGTTCTTCTAATTGGCGCCAATAATGGGTTGACTATCCTGTCAAAAAAATGACGGATAGGATCGTATGGCGACATGAAATAAGTCAGTACAGTTTGGATGATCACCACAAGAGTAATCAATTGAATAATTCTATGTACCAGGTTTGCTATGATTGCCATGAGTAAGGTAGTATCCTTATTTGTTCTACAAATCTCTAGGTCCCAATATCGCAGTTCCGACTCGCACAATTGTAGCGCCTTCACCCACTGCTGTTAAGCGCAAATAAAGCCCCAAACCTGCCAGTCCGTCCATTCTCACCGCGATGGGAATACCAATCGCCAATATTACAAGCGGTGCAAATCGAAGAAATTTCAATATAGCGCACACCGGTCTGTTCTAAGATCAATTGATTGGCTTTCCACAGATTAAATTGTTTTTTATCAGGTGGGTCGTTGAGACTCTGCTGCAACAAACTTTGTGCGTCTTCACCAAACGCTTTAATTACCTGTTCCACCACCTCTGGTCCGACCTGGTAGTGATGTGGTCCAATAGAAGGACCGATCGCTGCCAATATATCGACCGGCTTTGTGCCATACTTGTTTCGCATCGTTTCAACAGCCAATCCGGCTGCCCGCTTGATCGTCCCTGGCCAACCAGCATGCACCATACCTACAACCGCATGAACCGGATCATAAAGAAATACCGGCACACAATCCGCAAAGCGCATAAATAAGGTCACCTGCGGTTGGTCGGTTAAGATTGCATCGGCTTTCCGGATCGGTGTCCCCGTTTGTCTGGGTGTATATGCACATATCACCTCACTTCCGTGCACCTGCCAGACGTCAAAATTACTTTGATAATCACGATCAAGCCCATTAAAGGATCGAGTTCGGTTCTCTATCACCCTCTCCAACTTATCACCTACCGTAGCACCCACGTTTAAAGAATCCCAGGGCTCCGGGCTAACACCACCCCTTCTGGTGAATACTGCATGTGTAACCCTGCAGTTCGAGAATATATCAAATGTGAAATACCGGATCGAGTCCGGTTGCTGAAATGGCATATTTAGGTTTTATTTCCGTGAATATATTTAGACATTCTGAATGGGCGTTCAATGGAGGTGTAGAATCTCTCGTTTCAGGTCATGATTTTACTTGTAAACCGTGGGTACGTTTAAATTTTCTCTCCATCATCTGTCGCGTTTCAACCATCGTTTCCTCTACTAACGGATAACCAAACCAGGCGGTGGTGAAACCAAATAACGCTCCAGTAGCAATTCGCAACAGCGGTGTGCTCTCGCGATATGGCCAAAAGTTTAATGGAGGCTGGCTCAATAGTTGGCTGAGACCATCCAATCCAATTGGAACTAGTCCAAAGAGAATCCATAAGTACCACGGTAACCCCGGTAGTTTGCGTCCAGTCAGACCATATAAAAGTCCAAACAATAGAATTGCACCGTAGATTGCCAGGTCACGTTGGCATAGTGCCACCTTATATCCAACCAAATCATTGCCAACGAACGATCGGGCGGCAAATATCTCACGTGCGGAATTTCCCTCCCCTTGACCGGTCGCCTGGCTGAATGTCAGCATATCATCTATGCCCGCTGCAGCGCGTGGATAAACAGGCTGCTCTCCGAAAAGAAAGATTGAACGGTAAGCCAGTTGGTGACATAACAATCCATAGGTGCTGTATATTAATTTTGCCGGTCTCTCGATCCCAGCGTTCATTAACACGGGTGCCAAAAAGGGAAGGCCTACATAGATCAACACCATAAAATTGAACACCGCCAGGTAATGATTGGCGAACCAGGTAGTTAAGTCATCCGACTTTGACCACACCTCTTTGGGCTTGTCCTTGAGGACAGTATCAGGTTTTCCCATTCCAACAGCATTCTTCTCAATCTCCACCGCAGCGCTCAGGGTCAACCGTAAATCCTGGCGGTTGAAAGGGGCTTTTATACGATAAGGTCCTGCTTCCACCACTGGCAACTTAGAACCGAATGTTCGATTCAACTCCGGGTCACTATCTACGTCCACAACTTCCAGGTGATGTGGGATAACCTCCTGCAGTTTCCCTAAATCATCCAGCGCTTGTTCACACAAATGGCAATCTGCGCGGCTGTAGAGAGTTACATCGATCATTCAATCACTCCAAGTAAATTAAGATAGCCATCCAACTGCTCTTCTGTTAAAACACCAACATGAAGGAACTTGATAATTCCATTGGGATCAATAAAATATGTGGTTGGAAATCCTAAGACCTGGTATAGCGTAGCTATCCCACCATCTTTGTCCATCAGGATCTCATAAGTAAGACCCAATTCCTCAACAAAAGGACTCACTCTATCAACAGATTCTTGATTGTTAACAGCTAGCACTGCTATTTCAGATGCATAACTCTCATAGATCTCCTGGAAGAAAGGCATTTCATAAGTACATGGCCCACACCAAGTCGCCCAAAAGTTGAGTACGACCACTTTGCCTTGATAGTCCGACAAATGTTTTATCTCACCTGTTAGATTCTCTAATTCAAAGTCCGGCGCAGGGTTGTTGACTTGGGGCGCATCCCCCGAATCAACTTCCTCAATCATTCCAGTTTTAGGTTGAGAGAACGAATTCGTAGCCAGAACCAGCCCAGAAATAAACAGAGCTCCTAATCCCATCCCAATTAATATCCCCACAGATATAATTATACAAGGCGTAGATTTATTTTTATCCACAACGGTATCCATTAATAGTAAAGTTGGAAAAATTATTTAAACGTATTAACTGCTTAACCCTTGAGGTATTTGTTTATGGTTCCCCTTCGTCATCTGATGCTTTTGGTTTAATGTATATCGCCATCGGCAATGCAATTGGGAATAAACCCGCCCCAAAGAACCACCAATCGATAAATTTTCTCCCTTTCTTCGAGGCGACATAAGCTGGGATAAGTCCTAATACTACTAAAGCGAGTATTATGATAAACAAGTAACGACCCAGTACTAGCTCATCAAATGTGCCAAAAAAGGATCCTAAGCTCGCTAAACGTTCAAAACGACCAGTGAATAGCATTACTCCGATTATGATCAGCAGGACGCCCATGCCTACTTCAATATAGTGCATTGTCTTACCATGCTTTCGAATTGCATTTGTAACAAGATCGATCTGTACCGAAGCGATCAAGAACGGTATCGCTAACCCTGCCGAATATGCTGTCAGCAATATCACTCCTTGAGTAATCGAGCCGCCGCTTAATGACAGGGTTAAAATTGCTCCTAAGATAGGTCCCACACACGGCGACCAACCAGCCGAAAAGAACACCCCCATCAATGCTGAAGCCAGGTAGCCGCGATTGCGGTCAGGCATCGATTGTGGACGTAAGTCATATTCCAGGAAAGGGATACGAACCAATCCCGTCATGTGTATCCCGAATATTATTACCACAATTCCACCGATCCGTGCCAGCCATGTCCGCAAATCATAAAGCACACCGCCCAACGCAGATGTCGCCACACCTAAAAGGATGAAAACGGTGCTGAAGCCGAGGACAAACGCGAGACCGTGGCTAAAGGCAATCCAGCGCGAATTACCTGTATCTGATACTGCCGCTGAACGTCCACCCAGATATCCTACATAAGCTGGCACTAATGCGAAGACACAGGGCGAAAAAAATGAAGCCAATCCGGCTATAAAAGCCAGGCTTAATCCGATATTAGCAAGATCCATAGTTCCATTTTTTCCTGAAAATTTATAATTACATTTCCTTTACTGTTACTTTTGTGCTGCCCTTTCCAGATATTGTAACTTCACCAGGATCTGGAGGGACAACGGGTAATGTCCAACGAAATACCCATTTTGCATCATCCGGACATGCATTCACACAACCGTGTGATCTAGCGACGCCGTAGCTGTTATGCCAGAATGTAGAATGGATCGCCATGCCTTTGCCAGAAAAAAGCACCGTCCAACCAATCCCAGGCAGGTCATAGCCCCCACCGGTCGTACCACCTGTCATATGTAAAGAGACCAGTTTACGCCAAATTGTGTGCCGTCCTATTGGCGTAGCCCATTTGTCTGACTTGCTCCCTTTAGAATCATACTTGCCTCCGGTGGATACCCGGCAGAAAAACACTTCACGATCCCCTTCGAAACAGGAAAGAGTTTGGTGGCTTAAATCTACTTCAACACGTTTTTCTTCAGCTTCTGGGTTAATAGGCGTCATTTCCTCATCATCGATCGGGCGTAAAGCCTCTCCTGGAACCCAAAAGATATCGCCGAATGAGCCATATTTTTCATTAACCCTGTACCACACTTGATCTTCTTCATCCGTTTTAATTTGATCTACCCACATTATCTGGCTGTAGTACAAACGAGGGTTCGATGTATATTTAAGCCAGGGTGATCGTCCTGGTGGATTTGCCAGGACCAGGTCTACGTATGGAACTGTAACTTCTGTCCACATCCCCTCAGGAGTTGGTAATTCACTCACTGCTTTGTTGGTATGGTTCCGCACTGGTTGTAAATTAGGCGCATATATATAACCATCTGGAGTTTCAACAAATCGCTGATTGTTCCATAAGGGTCGTGAACCTACTACCTCTCTCAACCAGGGTACTATATCATCCTCATACAATTCACCTATATCGTTGCTGTCGATATCTGGACGGGCTTTTAATAACACTTTACCATCAAGAACACGCCCCAGGCGCTCTGCTTGTGGAAATTCAGGCATTACACTTGCTTTTGCGACAGATATTAAACCACTTATGGGATGTAAATATAAACTGCTTATTCCTACAGCAGTTGCTTTGATAAACTCACGCCGCGAGATACGCTTATGTTTCATTGCTTTTTCGATCACCTTCTGATGGATCCTGAGACGGATCATGCTTCAGAAGTAGATTGAAATTAGCCTCCCACCACTTGGACTTTAGTGCTATCCTCATCCGTCACCGTAACATCCACCATGCCGGGATCGTACGCCACCGATGGAAGCGACCAGCGGAAAATCCATTTTGCATCTTCTGGTCGGCAGTTTACACATCCGTGTGATACCGGATCACCATAATTGTTGTGCCAGAAAGTAGAATGAATAGCCACCCCGCCGGTAGCAAATATTGAAGACCATCCTATTCCGGGCAGATCATAACCGGCGCCAGTTGTTCCGCCACTCATCTGTAAAGAGATATATTTTCTTGTCATACTGTGTAATCCCTCTGGTGTTTCCCATTTATCGACCACATTACCATACATATCGTACTTGGCACCGGTGGAAACGCGGCAGAAATATACTTCAGATCTGCCTTCGAAACAGGATAACGCCTGGTGGTTTACATCAACTTCGATGCGCTTATTCGCAGCATTGGGATTTATCGGTTCAAGTTCCTCCCCTTTTATTGGACGGAATGCCTCCGCAGCCGCCCATAATACATCAACCCCACCATAGTAATTGGGGTTAATGCGATACAACTTGCGACCCTGATTGTCGGTTTTTATTCGATCCACCCAAAAAACCTGTTTGTAGTATAACCGCAGCGGCAGACCATCCTCGAGTTTGAATTTAACCCATGAATTTGACGATGGCTTATTTTCCAATACCGCCTCGACATAAGGTATTGTTACTTCTGCCCACATACCTGGTTCAAGGCTGGAGTTAGCCAGATTATCAATCGGTTGGTTGGGTTCATTATATACCGGTTGGACATAAGGTCCATAAATAAAGCCCTCTGGTGTTTCCACCCAATGCTGGTTTGAAAAAATATATGCCGGCTTTTGACCGACGATCTCCCGTATCCAGGGCAAAACCGCATCCTCGTATTGCACACCAACTGTCTGGCTGTCTGGGTCTGGTCTGGCTTTGAGCTCCACCATGCCCACGCACACACGCCCTAAACGTTCGGCTACTGGAAATTCTGGCAATTCCAGAAGGCGGATCCAGGGACGAAAAGCAATGCTTCCCAAACTCAATGTAGCCAGCTTGAGAAAATCTCGGCGGTTAATCTTATCTCTTCTCATTACTTTAATTATTCTTATTTAACGAGATTCCTTGACAATTAACTGAGAACAAGCATACCCTAAAAGACCCGCAGGTCAATAAGAAGATAATTACAATGGTATTAAAGTTTGGTTAGAGGTGAAAACCTACTTCCACTGAAATCTTCTCAATCGTAGACTGTTGGTCACCACAAAAACACTGCTGAATGCCATCGCTCCAGCTGCCAGCATTGGATTCAAAAAGCCCATCGCTGCTGCAGGGATAAGGATGACATTGTAGAAAAACGCCCAAAAAAGGTTCTGCTTGATAGTCCGCAAAGTTCTTCTGGAGAGCGCGATTGCTCGCGGAACCCCTCGCAGATCACCACTGATTAAAACGATTTGCGCAGCTTCAATTGCAACATCTGTCCCCGTCCCGATAGCAATCCCGACATCTGCCTCAGCTAAAGCAGGTGCATCATTTATCCCATCTCCGACCATAGCTACGACCCGATCCATCTCCTGCAATTTTTTCACCTGAGATGATTTTTCACCTGGTAACACCTCAGCCATCACTTTGTCCACGCCTACATGGCTGCCAATAGATTCAGCCGTCAATTGATTGTCGCCGGTGATCATCACAATTTCTAACCCCATGCTGTGTAATTGACCAATTGCCTCTCGTGATCCATCTTTGACCGTATCCGCCACCCCAATCACACCCTGTACATCGTCGTCAATCGCAACAAGTATGGCGGTTTTGGCTTCATTTTGAAGCCTTTCAACTTCTTTCTGTAATCCGTTCAGAGATATTTTACGCTCGGTCATCAGGCGAAGATTACCGACCAGCACGGTTTGTCCTTCAACCTGTGCTTCAACACCATGTCCTGTGATCGCTTGGAAACCTTCAAGCTGACCGAGGTTCAGCGATCGTTTATTAGCCTCTTCCACAATTGCATCACTTAATGGGTGTTCACTGCCTCTTTCAACAGATGCAGCCAGGCGTACAATTTCAGACTGCCGGCTGAAGATGTCAGAAATTTGCCCGCCGCTTTTATCTCCTTTATAATCTTCCGCCACGACCACATCAGTCACTGCCGGCTCTCCCTTGGTGATTGTACCGGTCTTATCCAGGACAACCGTATTTACACTTCCAGCTCGTTCCAGCGCCCCTCCTGATTTGATTAGGATGCCCATCTCTGCCCCTTTGCCCGTTCCCACCATCACCGCAGTTGGAGTCGCTAACCCCATTGCGCATGGACATGCAATCACAAGAACAGCAACCATATTGATCAAGGCACGTGTAAATGCACTTAAATCCGAGCTGGGATCTAATGGTATGACAAAAAACCAAATAAGGAATGTCAGCAGGGCAATCGATATCACGACCGGAACAAATACAGCCGATACTTTATCCGCGAGCTGTTGAATAGGCGCTTTGCTGCCTTGAGCTTCTTCAACCAGGCGAATGATCTGAGCTAATGCTGTATCCTTACCTACCTTTGTGGCTTCGAATTTTAGCAATCCCAACTTGTTTATCGTCGCACCAATAACTGCATCCCCAGGACCTTTTTCGACCGGAAGCGATTCCCCTGTCAACATCGATTCATCAACCGCTGATCGTCCTGTAATTACCACGCCATCAACAGGGATTTTTTCACCAGGACGAACGATCACAATATCACCGACAAGCACATCATCGACTGGCACTTCCTCTTCCTGTCCATTCCGGACGACAAAGGCTGTCTTGGGTCGCAAGCCCAACAATTTTTTAATCGCTTCACTGGTTCGACCGCGCGCTTTTGCTTCGAGGTATTTACCCAACTTGATCAGCGTTATGATCACAGCCGATGTCTCGAAATAGACATGACCATCGATCAATCCCAGTACTACAGGGATGGAATAAAAGTAGGCCGCCGATGATCCCATTGCAATTAATACATCCATATTGGCGGTTTTATTCCGCAGTGCTTTATAAGCACCCACATAATATTCTCGTCCAACATAAAATTGGACCGGTGTAGCTAAAGCCCACATCAGCCAGTCCGCCCATGGTGCATATGCTATCTCGGGAGGCAATAATCCCAGATCGCGACCCATTGAAAACAAGAGCAGTGGTACTGTGAATATCAAACCGACTATTAGATAACGTCTCTGGCGGTCCGTCTCTTTTTGACGGGCTAATTGTTCGGCATCAACAACATCCTCGTCAAAATCAACGACCTCAAATCCGGCTGCAGAAACACCTCGCCGGATATCTGCAGGGCTGATAATTGTGGATATATATATTACGCGCGCATGCTCAGTTGTGAAATTCACCTGCGCATCCAGCACACCTTCCAAACCCCGTAGTGACGTCTCTAACCGGCGCGCATCGTTGTCATCACTCATGCGCCGGATCATAAGGTCTGCTTCACCTGTTGCTACGTCGTAACCAGCTCTTTGAATGTGGCTGATCAAATCGGCAACCTCGGCTAGGTTCGGATCATATTCAACCGCAGCACGTTCCGAAGACAAATTGACCCGTGCATTCTGGACACCATTTACCTTCTTCAGATTGCGTTCAACAGTGGAAACGCAATTTGCACATGTCATCCCCGTTATTGGCAACCCGATCTGTTTTGTTTCAGACAATTTTTTCTCCGTGAAAAATACTCCCCGGACTCCGCCGATTCTGTGGATAAAAACTATACTTCAAGTTTAAAAATGCAAACTGTATCAATCCACATAGGAAGTGAAATCGAACACAATTTAGCTTGCTACCGGATAATTGATTTCAACCAGTAATGCTTTTATCTCTTCTTCGGTTGCCGGGTCTTCGAAAGTAATAGTCGCCTGTTTAGATGTTGCATCAGCTTCTACAGATAACACACCAGGCAACTCACCTACTTCATTTTTGATCGTGTGCACACAATGTTTACACGAAATATTTGATATTGTATAAGTTACAGTCGTCATAGCAATTTTCTCCTAAATTTGATTATATTTATGCTCTCTTGGCTGAAATCCGAGGTTTCTGATAGCCTCATAATTATGTCCTCGTAGCAGTATCGAAGACATCAGCGATTTCTTTTAAAACCCGCTCCCGCTCATCAACATTCTCACCTCGAACAGCAGTAATCAAACATGAATTCAAGTGTTCGTCCAGGATCATCGTACTGATCTTGCTGAGAGCAGCCTGCACAGCTTGAATTTGATTGATCACGTCGATACAATAAGTGTCCTCCTCAACCATCCGCTCAATACCCCGGATGTGACCTTCTACATTTTTTAACCTCCGCAAGGCATTTTCATGTTTCATAACCGGGTGCCCTCCAAGATCTATTTATTCATTACCCCCCCCCAGGGGGGTGGGGCACTTCATTTATAACAAATAATACCGTTTCTGTCAAGATAAACTATCGATATAATTAAATTTTGGTATGGATTTACTTCAGAGCGTATTCTAAGGATCCTACAAAATCACCAACCGAGACATAACCCACCCACTGGTCAATAATATTTCCTTCACCATCAATCAATAAGAAATGGGGCTGGTAGCGGTAGTTCAACTCTTCTTTCAAACCTTGATTTGCCGGATCGTCAATATCCAGGTATATAAATCGTACCTGACTGCCATACTGTTCATCAAGCCCATGCACAAGCGGAGCCATCGCCTGGCATGTCCCACACCAAAACGCGAAGAATTCAATAAATTGCACTTGACCAGAAGCCAGTTTTACAGTCGCAGGATCAGTCGCTTCTAATTCCGAAGATATCCAGGGCGGAATTTGAAAAGTTATGGGAGTCAGTGTGGGCACTGGCGTTATGCCATATTGTGGTGTAAGGGTATATGGGAAAGGTGTAGTGGGGGTTAATGTGAGTACATTTCCGGCTGTTGTGGGCGTTGTTTCTATTATGATCGTATCAGGAGCAGGATAAGCAGGATTTTGAGGAGCAGGATACGCAGGAGTTTGAGGACCAGAATCCGCCGTCGTTGGCATAACGGTGGTCTCTTCAAGGCTAGGGCCCGGATATGCATCGTCGACTGATTCTACATCAACCGTCTGATTTTTATATCGGTTATTGGTTGAATTTGGAATTGGATATAAATCCCCAGGAGATACCGGAGATAGAGTTCCAGTCTCAGGATTTGGAGTTGTTTCAATTGATCCACTGTATTCAATTCTCCTGGTAAAAGTAGCTTGTCGTGTAACGGGTTGATTAATAATCCGTCCAACCGGTTGAGTGATTGTCATACAGGCAAAAGATACTAACCCAACCGTTAAGCTAATTACAAAAACCAGTCGTAGTTTTGGTGATCTCATTTTTTCGCTTCTTCTCGACTATCGTCTTTCAATCATATCAATGATGATTGTTTTGTCAAGCACAATAAACCTCACCAGAATTCAACCAAATATCTTTTAACCAACAATAATCCTGATTCCCGATTCCTTGACAACCTCCATTTTGCATTTTACACTTATTATTGGTTAACCACGGAGTGGCAACCATTATCTATGAAAACTTTAATTTTCAAGCACTGGACATTATTTTCAATTACGCTGCTGGCAGCCAGCGCTGTTTGGATATGGTTTAGTAGAGTTAACCCCAGCCAGGCATCAGCAGCCGAAACTTCAGCGCCGCACAAAGGTTTTCTGGCTCCCGACTTCAGTCTTTCAACCTATGATGGTGAAATCATAACCCTGTCGGATTTACGCGGCCAACCAGTTCTCATAAATCTGTGGACAAGCTGGTGCCCGCCATGTAAAGCTGAAATGCCTGCTTTAGAACATGTATACCAGGACTACAAAGATGGTGGATTGGAAATACTGGCAGTCAATTCGACCAGCCAGGATGATGCCGCAGATGCGATTGGTTTCGTTCGGGATTTGGGATTGACTTTCACTGTCTTGTTTGATAGCAATGGAAGTGTATCAAAACAATATCATTTACAAGCCCTCCCAACCTCAATTTTCATCAACAGAGAAGGTGTCATCCAGGAAATTGTGGTCGGAGGACCCATGTCCGAAGCTCTTCTTCGCACTCGAATTAAAACCCTTTTTGAATAAACTATTCAACAAATATGCTGCCCATTTTACACATTGGTCCTCTTGCACTTCAAGTTCCTGGGTTGATCCTTCTCCTGGGCTTATATCTAGGTCTCTCATTAACTGAGCGCTACGCTCCGCGGTATGGAATGGAATCCAAGATTATATACAATCTGGTCATAATATCCATTCTTGCTGGCGTGGTCGGCGCACGCCTTTTTTATGTAGCACGTTTTCCGAATGCGTTCTTCTCCAAACCGGTAAGCATTATTTCACTCAATCCCAGTCTGTTGGATCTGTGGGGAGGGGTGTTTACCGCCACCATAGTCGCTGTAATTTATGGACGTCGTATGGGACTTTCATTTTGGCCCACCTTAAACGCGCTAACCCCAGCCATGGCAGTATTCACAGTCGCGCTAGCACTCGCTCATTTATCGTCCGGTTCTCATTACGGGATGCCCACGAATCTTCCATGGGGAATTGTATTATGGGGTGCACAACGTCATCCGGCACAAATCTACGAATTGATTGCCGCCGTAATGATCTTATTTATCCTCTGGCCAGGCAGGGAGACCTTCAAATCCACTTCTCCCGGAGTTTATTTCTTAAGTTTCTTAGGACTCTCAGCAGGAGCATATATATTCTTGGAGGCATTTCGTGGAGACAGCCCATTATTACCTGGCGGTATTCGGATTGTACAATTAATCGCCCTAATTATCCTAGCAGTCAGTTTATGGGGAATAAAGCAATTGGAGTTAAGGTAATATATAGCCAATCACCTTCCATATCTATATAATCAAAAAAGGATCAACCAAACATGGACCAAGTATTAATTAGAAACTTAATTGCCAGGGGAATAATAGGAATAAAAGACTGGGAACGTGAAAAGCCCCAAGAGATTTTAATCAACATCATCCTTTTCACAGATATCAAAAAAGCAGGTCAAAGTGACAATATTAAGGACTGTGTAAATTACAGGACTGTCTCTAAAAAAGTCATTAAACATGCCGAAACTGCGGAGCGTTTCACTGTTGAAGCTTTAACCTCTGACCTGGCAGATATTTGCCTGGAACACCCAGGTGTTGAGAAAGTTCGCGTGCGCGTTGAAAAACCCGGTGCTGTGCGATTCTCAGAATCTGTTGGAGTTGAAATCGAACGCAGCCGCTCAGAAAAATGATGTCAGGAAAAGAGGTTCAAGTTTGTCTCGGTCTTGGTTCAAATATCAATCCCGAAACCAATATACCCAGGGCGATTGAGTTATTAAAGCAATTTCTTTTACTTGGATCAATTTCAACAGCCTGGTACACACCACCTGTAGGAACATCCGGTCCCAATTTCGTTAACGCAGCTTTATTAACCTATACAGATTTAACCTTCGAAAATATTAAGAAAGAGATAATCCGTCCGATTGAAGCCAAATTAGGACGCATTCGCTCGCAAAATAAAAACGCTCCACGACCGATCGATATTGATGTCTTAATTTGGGATCAACAAATTCTCGAGCCTTTAATCTGGGACGAGGCTTACCTGGCTGTACCTGTTGCCGAGCTTCTACCAGACATCAAATCTCAAGACAGCGAGGAAAAATTAAAACATACTGCCCAGCGCCTGGCAAGCACGTCAAATATTGTCCCTCGTCCTGATATCCTCCCTTAATGCCAGCATTAGGTTATGCCGCATTATGTTATACCGGAAATAAGTAATACCGGAAACAAGACCGCTTACCGGCTTATAGTATCGGATTAGATCCACGTGCAATATTCGCTAAGAACTCTTCACGAGTGGCGAGGCTATTACGAAATGCGCCCAACATTGCAGAAGTGGTCATACGGGCATCATGCTTCTTCACACCGCGCATAGTTGCACAAAGGTGCAAACCCTCAATAACGACCGCCACTCCAAGTGGATTTAATAATTCGTTAATGCATTCCGCAATCTGACGTGTCATACGCTCTTGAACCTGCAGCCTCCTGGCGAACATATCGACAATCCGTGGTATTTTTGATAGACCAAGAACCTTATTCCTCGGCAGGTAAGCTACATGGGCACGCCCCAAGAATGGCAGCATATGATGCTCACATAAGCTGTAAAACTCAATGTCATGGACCAATACCATCTCATCATATTTGACTTCAAACAAAGCGTCATTAACTAGCTCATTTGCGTCCTGCCGGTATCCCTCCAACAACTCACCGTACATTCGTGCAACTCTATCCGGTGTACGGCGTAAACCTTCCCGCTCAGGATTCTCGCCAACAGCAGTAAGCAGATCCGCAATCGCCTGGCGAATGCTTTCCTGATCCATATCATCTTCGGACAGTAAAGCGGTTGGTTCCTTTAATACATCCTCTTTTATGACCATTTTGCCCTCAACCGACCAAAAACCCCTTCAATCAGCCTATCTCAGGTTCGATTAAACCGAAATTTCCGTCTCTTCTCCGGTAAAGTACATTAATGTTATTCGTATTCGCATTACAAAAGATGAAGAAGCTTTGGTGACCTAATAATTCCATCTGCTCAAGCGCTTCGAATTCATCCATCGGAGACAGCATGAAATGTTTCCGGCGTACAATCGCTGGTCCTAGATCACCGCTCTCTTCTTCGTCCTCAATTGATGACACCACCACTTCAGAAGCTGATCTGCCATCTCCTCTTCCCCGATATCGTTTGCCTTTATACCGTTCTATCCGGCGTTGGATTTTATCTACGGCGACATCTATTGCCGCAGTAATGTCATCCGAGCGTTCTTCTGCACGTAAAATGAAACCCTTCCCACTGACCGTGATCTGTGCGACGTGACGATCAGATGCACTGCGAGCAGATTGGATATATGATAAATCCACGCGCGCTTCCTCAATACCAGATAAATAGCGATCCAATTTTGAGACTTTTTTTTCTACATAATCATTAATCCTGTCTGTGATCTCCATGTTTCGTCCATAAATCTCAACGTCCAATGTCATTGTCTTCCTCCTAAATTTATTTTCTTAATCCAATTTCTAAAAAGTTAATTATCGATCAGAATTTAATTTTATTCTTTTGTACGCATATCTATTTGCCAGTTTTGATTACCAGGTATTTCCGATAAAGTAACCACTCATCTGATAACTTGATCGTGCTAATGTGAGCCCGTAAACATTTCGAGCTCCTGCTGCCCTCAAGGCAGTCGCACATGCTTCCATCGTCGCCCCACTGGTTGTAACATCATCCACCACGATTATATTCCTCCCAGAAACAATCTTTGATTCAGCTTGAAATGCATCAGCCACGTTTTGAAATCGTTCATCATATTTAAGTCCTACCTGTGTAGGAGTTTCTCTGACCTTGTGAAGTGCCCTCGTAGTGTAGTTTATGCCGTTCGCTAGTGCCACCGGTCGCCCTAACAGAGCTGCCTGATTATATCCTCGCTGTGATTGACGGGCTGCTCCCAGGGGTACAGGTATGAGTAAATCCGGCTTCCACCCTGATTCAACAATAATATTTGCCAATGGTCTAGCAAAATTTTCCCCTAAAGTCATATCTCCATAATACTTTAATCTGTGCACCGCACTCCTTATCGGACCTTCAAAAAAAGCCCATGATCGCAGTGATTCATAAGTAGGCGGAGTTGTCTGGCAACTGAGGCATACCTCCATTGAACTTTGAACTCGACCACATCGCTGGCATGTAGTTACTGGAATTATTTGTGTTATTTGCTGACAATTAATACACCATCTTGTGCCAGGTGCATTACATCCCCCACAATGGGGTGGAAATAACCAGTCCAATCCAACCCAAGCCAGTTTATACAGACGATAAGCTGGGCGTTCACTATTTGCCAGTCGAGACATTGGGTATCAGTTAGCTATGCGATTGATTGTTGTGTTTTTCTGGTTCCTTGCAAGTTAAAAATCTTTTGAGCAGCTAGATGGATTGTAAGAAATCATTTATGTAATCACCAATCCATGGACCAAGTAATGCAATTATGACCCATACAATAATCGCCACTAAGATGATAATTAATGCATACTCAACAATACCTTGACCAGATTCATTTGGATCAAAAAACACGAAGGTTGTCCTCCTCCCGTTTCGAATATATTCGAAAAAAATCATCAAGAAATTTGGGAATAGATAACGACCCTTGTAAAGGATGGATCATTTATAATTACTTTTAATTATCTGATTATAGGTTTTAATCATACAAAAAGCAATGGTATTATCCTAATCGTTCAGCAAATTCCTCTAAGGGTAATCGCATCGGACGTATTGCCCACCAGCGAACCCAATACAACCCGAACAACGTTAATAACGGCATAAAAAAGAAAATTATTGGATCCAAATCAGGCTGAGAACCTTTATTGACTGTGTTTACTAGTATTCCCCATAACCCAACCGTCATTATTAAAATAAATAGAACAATCAACCCTCGACCAAAACCACCCCAACGTTTATCCAATAATGCAAATATCAGGATTATCGCTGGATAAAGAATTATGTAATTTTCCAATGTTGTGTATATTCCAATTAGGTTATTAATCACAAGGGTCAGCAGGACGGTCCAATAGAACCACCGAAATTCCTTACCTAATGAATGGCGCCACTCAATTAATAATACACCCACCATAATACCTGTCAGCGCCCACCCAACTTGTCTTCCAATTCCTGGCAGCCAATAAGAAATGATCGCTCCAGGTGTACTGATAAAATTCGATTCGCTAAAGCGGATTACCTGCCGGATATTATCACCAATCCAATTTGGAACTAATAGACTGCCCATTGCGATAAATAGAATCAAGAAACCTAGAAGGCTCCAAATTAGGGTCCAACGATGGGTAGAGACAGCCCAAATTATGATAAAAATGTATAAGATAAGTACCATCTGTGGTTTTATGCTTGCCAAAGCCAGGGATAATCCTGCCAGCGCGTCGACATTTGAACGGATCGCCAGTAATGCAGTAACTATAAATAACGCGCTCACTATAGATGCATTACCGCTGAGAATTGGGCGCAATGTGTGATACCAGAGTGCGGTGAAGATAAACAAGAATATAAGAAGTACAACAGATGGACGCCACTGACTGAGTGAAAGACTGATCACAAAGATGGCAATGACTGACAACTCCAGTATTGTCATCCAGAGTGCATTGGCTAAGGCAAAATTATCAGTCAAAGAAAAAGGTGCGTAGATTAAACTTGAATATACAGGATATACAAAATACCCACGATCCTCACCCGACTGGGCTGAACGACCGTATGCCATCTGTTGAATTTCATCAGTTGTCTGTTGGCTATATGGGCTCCAGCCCTTCATCATTAATAATCGCGTACCCGCCCAACGAGGAAAGAAATTATTCATGGTCTGATTCTGGGTGGTATACCGGTAATTCAACCAGGTGAGACCAACTATTATGAGGATTGAAAGAAGAAGTACAGCTCCTAATGACACTGAAACGCGGCGGTAATTCATTCTTCTTATATTACTCGAGTCAATATTATTAATCGATAATACGTCATATTGTAGATCGGTTCAAACACATATACATCCCTGAAATGAAAAAGCCTTCCGGCAGTATGTTCGGAAAGCTTCTAGCCTGGGAAAACATCAGACTGGCTTTCATTGCTTGCGATAATCGTCAATCGTTCACCCTAAATATTCGCGCAGTTTACGGCGAATTGAGGGGTGGCGCAGCCGGCTGAGAGCTTGGGCCTCGATCTGGCGCACACGTTCTCGCGTTACTCCCATTTTACGCCCCACCTCTTCGAGAGTGTATGCCTGTCCATCCGTTAAACCATAACGTAGTTGTAAAATTCGGACTTCACGCGGGGGCAGTCCATCCAGCACTATGTCCAAATGCTCCCGCAGTAAATTGTAAGTCGCCGAGTCGTCAGGGGCTGAAACTTCTTCATCTTTAATAAAATCACCTAATACAGAGTCTTCTTCATCGTCAGTAGGTAATTCGAGTGACAAAGGTCTTCTAGCAACTTGGATCATATTTTCAATTTTTTGAGGGTTAATCTCCAACGCATCTGCTAATTCTTCAACCGTCGGATCTCGTCCCAACCGTTGGGTTAATTGGTGTTGGATGCGCAAGAGTTTATTAATTTGGTCTCCCATATGGACGGGTACCCGGATAGTCCTCCCCTGGTCTGCAATTGCTCGTGTGACTGCCTGGCGAATCCACCAGGTTGCATACGTGCTGAATTTATGCCCACGGTGGTAATCGAATTTCTTTGCTGCACGAATTAACCCTATATTACCCTCCTGGATTAAATCCAGGAAAGGGACCCCCCGTCCCATATACTTTTTCGCAACACTGATTACTAAGCGGGAGTTTGCCGTAATTAAGTGCTCGCGGGCTGCCCATCCATCTTCAATAAAAAGCTGCAGTTCCTGGCGCCTTCTTGGACGCACGTTTCCTTTTGCCAATTCCTCCCGCCCAAGACGACCGCGTTCAATCCTTTGAGCCAGTTCAACTTCTTGCTCTGCTGTGAGTAAAGGTACTCTTCCGACTTCTTTGAGGTAAAGACCAATCGAATCATCTGTGTCAATGTTCGCCAGGTAATTATCTTCAAGTGCAATTTCCCGACGTCCATCTTCTTCCGTTTCTACCTCCTCTATCAGATCTTCATCACTGGGTTCACCTATTGTAGTATCATCAATATATGGTATTCCAGCGCTTAAAAGGGCAGAAAACGCTTCTTCAAGTTGATCGACGTCTTGTTCCGCATCCGGAAACAACGCCAGAATGTCATCAATCGTGACAAAGGATTTTTGACGTCCCAACTCGATCAATCTAGCAATAGCTGGATTTAGTTCCTGCTCTTCGATTTTATTTAACAGCTTTTCATCAATCATACAAACCCCAACTACTATGTTCGATATGATTCCAATGATCAATTATCAGAATACACCTTTTTCATTCTAAAATCAATACCCAATTTCAAATTTACGGTTGTGGTGTGACCAATAATGTCGGCATTCCAGTAAACGAGAGTAGAACTGGTGGTTGGTAAATCAAATTTGTAACGGTTTCTAATCCGATCTTGTCTACAACTTTCACAAAACCATCATCCAATTTTACATAATAACCACTTCCGGTTGCTGTTTGAACCCCAACATTGACGATCATCTGGCGCCCGTCTTTTACTCGCAAGTGGATTTTATACTCCGGATTTTTCAGACCAGTCGCGTCATCTGGCGGTGCCGGATCGATTGTAGATATTACATGTAATGATACAAATTGGTTCACCATCCCATCGACGGCTTTGGAGTCAGTTGCTTCCGACTTTGGAACTACAAGAATCCACCCGTTTCCTTCTACATGCTTAATTTCAACAGTTCCCCCTCGTTCATCTTCAATTCGCAGATTCGTAATCTCGTCTGATTTTATATCTAGCAACGATTGAATAACTGGAGAAGGTGTGACTTCTCCCTGATTGTCTTTGTTTCTATTTTGCCAATAAAGGCTAAATGCTAATAAACCAAGGAATAATATCAGGACGATCCATGTGGTACGCCTGACCATGACCTTATCCCCTTTGACGTCGCTGGAACCAAACAAAGATGCCCGCTAACAGCGCCATCCCAGGTAAAATAATCACGGTACTTAAAAGGATTAGATTCAACGTAATTTGCTGCGGCGGTATCATAATCCTTTGAGTTGCAGGCTTTGGGGTTAGATTGATTAGATCTTCTTGCCCTGCAGCCCAATCAATAGAATTGATGAACAAATCTCCATTCGCATACGCGTAAAAATTCGCGTCGCTGGCGAAATCGGAATCACCAAAAACAACCAACCGGCTTTCCGTTCCAAAATTTTCCCCCACAGCAGCAATGGAAAGTGGTCCTGGTGTATCTTGACCTTCTTCGAAAGATGCTCCTTGAGGATCATCCACAACTAAATCCAGGTCTCCTTCCGCCCACGATTGAGGTCCTGTTTTTACAATCTCAACCTGACTGATTCCACTCTCAGAAGCTTGCACCTTTACGCTCCGTACTGTAGGGAATTGTGAAGTCAACCTTTCAAATTTTGCCGTTATGGAATGGGGAGCGTACTCTGCAGCAAACGGTGCATAGGGTTGTGTAGACGCTAAATCGATGACTATATCGTCGCCAAGAATGATCCCCCACTTCTCAGCCAAATAATTAGCCATTGGATCGGGTTCGTCTCCGAAATCAGTCGCAGGAATCGGTTCCTGCATCACGAACAGCCCGCCACCACCCTCCAAATATTCACTTATCTTTTTTACCTCAGCCGGGGAAACTGGTTTGCTCGGACCAGCAACCAGAACCACCTTCGCATCTTCAGGTATCTGATCCACTGTCAATAAGTTCAACATTTCGACTGCGTAATTCTTACTCTCCAAGGTTCGTTTTACCTGCGAATAACCCGCATCTCCTGTATCCTCAGGGCTGTACTCGCCATGACCGGTCAGGAAATACACTGTCCGCTCCTCAGGATTCAGCAAGCGCACCAAAGCACCAGTTAATTCCTGTTCATTCA
>CBFDCK010000017.1:0-35904 GCA_965603285.1 uncultured bacterium | reverse complement strand
TGTGCTGTCTTGAATTGTTTACATCATAGCCAGCGAGCGTTCAGAAAACGCTTAAAATGCGTATATTTTTGGGTTTATTGAAAAATTCCCAACCTCCCGCGGGTTTCGTAATACTACGGCGGACCAATCACTAACCTCCCGCGGGTTGAAAATTTTAGGTTTGAGGAATTCACATTGCTATGGGAAATGATTTATCCCACACAGTATTACAGAACCCGCGAGAGGTTTTTTCAAACCCTCAAGCCCATCATTCACAACCCGCGGGAGGTTCTTCTGCATGTAATAAACTCAAAATTTTAGAGGGGGAAATGGAGTTAGATATGGCGGCTGTTATAATGATTTGGACTTGCCAGGTCTTACCTGTTGAACAGACGTGATTTGAAACGTATGGTTCTCGATATGAACCTTGTCACGTCATACACATGGTTCGAGTACAGAAAGGAGAGATTGAAATGGCTATCTATATTATGCTTGGCAAATATTCCCCAGAATCAATGGATGAAATCAGTGCCGAGCGCACAGAAAAAGCTGAAGCTCTAATTAAGGAAAAAGGTGGCAAGGTGAAGGCCGGGTACGCTCTACTCGGGGAAATCGATCTGGTCTTGATCACAGAGTTCCGAAACACTGAACAAGCGATGAAAGCCTCCATTGGTCTTTCAAAACTGCTTGGGATTTCCTTCACGACATCACCAGCAGTGAGCATGGAAGATTTCGATAAGTTGATCCGGTAGAAACTCTCGTTCATCATGCAATGCCTTCGGGCAGATGAAGGATATTTACAGGCGCAATGCGGCTAAGACCGGGACGGAAATATACTTAATAATTTCAGGGTAAAGATCTGGCAGATCACATTCACCTTAACATCACGTATCCCCGGACTTTCCATTTCTTATTTGCTGCTTGTTGCTTGCAATTCCCAACTTTCCCTCCCCCGCTCCTTACACTCTGCTCCCATTACTACTAACCGCGTGGTTGTTTACCTTCCCCTCAATCGATTGTGTCTTTTACCCATTTTAAGACAATAGTAGCTTGTTCAAGCGCCTTTCTAGTCTCGTCCTTAGTAACTGGCTCCCATTCACCGTGATAACGGGTTATGACTGCATACTGTGTTAATTCAAAGGGGTCGTCCACTATGGGAGGCACATCAACACCATTTGCCTTCAATAAATCTATTAATACCAACATGAGTTCTAGGGAATGGTGTTTCCAGTTCAGAAAGCAGCCCTTTTAACGCTTTTTCCACACATTGCTGTGCATGAAAACATGCATCCTCAGCTAAAACTCCTGGAGTGCGTAATGCAGCTTTGCCGAGATGTAAGTCAGAGCGTGCCTTTTCCATCCAAAAGTATGGCGTTTCAGACGGCATCATCTCGTTCATAAATCACTTTACCTTCTCTAAGTACTGAACGATATATAAGACCCACATTATTCCTGTGTCGTTCAATTTGTTCCGGAGTGGCAACGAGGATGTCTACCGACACCAACATACCCCTCAAGCTGCGGCGCAGGCGTGTAATCTCCTTGCGTGGTGATTCGACCCCCTTAAGAACGACCAACAAATCCAAATCACTATCCATGCCAAAGTCGCCGCGCGCATAGGAACCAAACAAAATGATCATTTCAGGATCGCTAACCTTCAAAATGCGGTTAGTAATCTCGGGTAAATAATCCAGGCTCGCCTGTCTCTCGTTCACGATATCCTCATTTCTATATGATAACTGACCCACAGTGAAAAAAACCTTTCCGATGGATGCTTCCTATTTTGAATTATAGCAAGGCAGCATTATTAATTCTCTAATTGGGAATTAACAAACTCTTCGATTCGTTCTATCAACCAAAAAACACACTGACTTCTTATATATATTGATAATCCGCCCAAATCTATTCAATCCGTGTCCAATTTCTCTCCTGGCTTGCCATTTAAAATTTTTTTTCTAACTTTTTCTCCCAATGCTCCCCCTGTACTCCGTCATATCGTATCCCTGCAACCCCTCTCCCTTTTCTTAAAATTTACAGTTTTTGAAACCCACTTAACGTATTAAGGATTCATGCGGCGGCTCCACGTCACATAATCCCTGGAACTATCACTTCTACAGAAAAATTGTTGCACAGCCATAACATAGAGTAAAATCGTACCAAAAGGGGCTATTGCTATTTGAATTAGCGGAATGGTTGCTGGTGGTTTTTTTGCTGTTTTAGGATCGGTACTAAAATTATCTTTTAAAGAACGCTTAAAACGCACTTCATCATATAGAGGAGAAAAGAATGGGAAAAGGTGAAGCTAAAACCCGGACATCGGTGCAGCAACTACCATCCATGGAGGAAGTTCAAAAAGAACTCGAAACTTCCCCGGAAGGTCTCACTGCGGCAGAAACCTCAACCCGTATTGAAAAGTATGGTTACAACGAATTGGAGGAGAAAAAAATCAGTCCGCTTAATAGATTTATGGTCTCTTTTGTTGGACCGATTCCTTTCATGATTGAAGCCGCTGCCCTGCTTTCGGCAGTGCTCGGAAGATGGCCCGATTTTATTATTATTATGCTCCTCCTTATTGGAAATGCCCTTATTGATTTCTGGGAAGAAAAAAACTGCGAGCAATGCAATCTCAGCATTAAAAAACCAACTGGCGCTTACCGCCCTTGTACTCCGTAATAAGAAATGGATTGAGGTACCATCCCGCGAACTCGTTCCCGGAGACGTTGTTCAGATACAGATAGGCAATGTAATCCCTGCGGATATGCGATTGCTTGCCGGCGATAAGATTAAAGTTGACCAGGCGGCTCTAACCGGCGAGTCTCTTCCCGTTGCTCATGGTCCCGGCGATCTGGTTTATTCCGGGTCTGTGGTTAAGGAAGGGCAAATTGACGGAATTGTCAGCGCAACGGGCACGCATACTTTCTTTGGGAAAACCGCCAAATTGGTTGCCGATGCTAAAACGGTGAGCCATTTCCAGAAAGCAGTTCTCAAATTCGGCAACTACCTCGCATTCCTGTCGATAACCCTTGTGCTGCTGCTGTTTATCATATCCCTGTTCCGCGGGGACAGTATTCTTGAATTTATCCAGTTTGCTCTGGTCATGATTGTAGCCGGTGTGCCGGTCGCAATGCCGACGGTCCTCTCGGTTTGTATGGCTGTGGGGGCTCAAAAACTAGAAAAGAAGCAGGCTATTGTTAGTCATCTTGAAGCAATTGAGGAACTGGCGGGGATGGATGTTTTGTGCTCGGATAAAACAGGCACCCTGACACAGAACAAGTTGAGCTGCGGGAAACCCCACTGCCTCGCTGAGAATAGCGCAGGCGATATTTTGCTGGCGGCGGTTCTCGCTTCTGAGACCAACAGCAAAGACCCGATTGATACTACCATACAAGCTGGAATGAAGGACAAGTCCGTTCTTGAGTCATATACGGTAAAACATTTTCAGCCATTTGACCCTGTAAGCAAGCGGACAGAGGCAGATATTGTTGGAAGTGATGGAACCAGTTTCAAAACTTCCAAGGGAGCCCCCCAGGTAATACTTGAATTGGCTTTTAACAAGGAATCCATCCGGGAAGAGGTGGATAGCGCAATCAATGAATTTGCATCCCGGGGCTACCGGGCGCTTGGTGTAGCAAAAACAGATACTGGCGGCAACTAGCAGTATCTTGGAATCATCCCTCTTTTCGACCCGCCCCGGATTGATTCAAAAAGCATGATTGCAGCAGCAGAAAAGATGGGGGTCGATCTTAAGATGCTGACAGGTGATGAGCAAGCTATTGCTCTATTGAAACAGCTAAACAACTGGGAATGGGGACAAACATTATAGATGTAAGCGTGTTATCGACCAAGGATACCGGGAAAAAACCGTTAATAAATGACACGATTGAGCGGGCGGACGGATTCGCACAGGGTTTCCCCGAGCATAAATATTATGTTGTTGATGTCCTGCAAAGAGATGGGCATATTGTTGGTATGACAGGGGACGGAGTTAACGATGCTCCCGCTCTTAAAAAAGCCAATATCGGAGTGGCTGTATCTGGGGCGACCGATGCAGCCCGGGCAGCAGCGGATATCGTATTAATGGCGCCTGGACTGTCAGTGATCATCGACGCTATCAAACAGAGCCGCCAGATCTTTGAACGGATGTCAAATTACAGTATTTATAGAATTGCAGAAACTCTCAGGCTGCTCTTCTTCATAACAATCTGTATTATCACTTTTGATCTATACCCGGTAACAACCATAATTGTCGTTCTTCTGGCACTCCTTAATGATGGCGCCATTCTTTCCATTGCATATGACAATGTACCGGTTGCTGCAGAACCTCAGAAGTGGGATATGAGGCTGATTCTGGGTGTGGCAACAACCCTGGGCGTGGTTGGAGTAATGGAGACGTTCGGTCTTTTCTACTTGCATGAAAAAGTGTTTGATTTGCCTGTGGGTCCGGCTCAGAAGCAGGCGTTCATTCAAACTGCAATTTACTTGAAACTTGCGGTTGCGGGTCATTTAACTGTTTTTGTAGCCAGAACCCGTGGTCCATGGTATAAGGCTCTTCCGCCCGCAAAAATTATATTGTTGGCAATTTTTGGCACCCAGTTGTTAGCTGCGGTGATATCGGTTTACGGGTTATTTGGAATGCAGGCAATCGGTTGGAAATTTGCAGGGATTGTCTGGTTATATGCTCTTGTTATGTTTCCACTTGAGGATGTCGCCAAGCTTATTGCTGTGAGAGTTTTCGGTCGTGACCAAGAGCCAGTCCTACTGGAAGCTAAGGCTAAGAAAAGAAAGATAGCAAGTGTTCAGTCCAGATTTTAATTGGAGATATATTTCCAGCTTTCACGACCGATCTTGATATGAACATCTGAGGAGAATATCATAATGAACTACATTGAAAAATTTCGCGTAAAACCAGGCAGCAAAGTCGATCTCAAAAAGATCAATCCCAGCTTCAAAGACAAACACGAATCCCATGAACAAGCATTCCCAGAGATCACGGCATACAATCAGAAGCTGCACGACCTGCAGTACCTCATGTATGCCGAGGGCCAGCGCTCGTTGCTGATCTGCTTGCAGGGGCGTGACGCGGCGGGTAAGGATGGCACAATCAATCATGTGCTCAGCGCCATGAACCCGCAGGGTTGTACAGTTACGGGCTTCAAGGTGCCTTCCAAGGAGGAAGCAGCCCATGATTTCCTCTGGCGTATTCACAAAGCCACGCCTGGCAAGGGTCGCGTTGCCATCTTCAACCGCTCCCACTACGAAGATGTGCTGGTGGTGCGCGTGCATAACCTGGTGCCGAAGGAGGTCTGGTCCAAGCGCTACGAGACCATAAACAACTTCGAGAAGCAGCTTTATAACAACAATACTCACATCCTCAAGTTTTATCTGAACATCGACGCGGATGAGCAGTTGGAGCGCTTCAAGACCCGCGTCGATGACCCCGCTCGTCACTGGAAGATCAGCGATGGTGACTACGCGGAGCGCCCATTTTGGAATACCTACACTGAGGCATTCGAAGACGCTCTGAGCAAGTGCAGCACCGAATATGCTCCCTGGTTCATCATTCCTTCAAACCATTAATGGTTTCGCAATCTCGCCATATCCAAGATCGTTGCCGAGACTCTGGAGTCGTTAAACATGAGGTTTCCGGAACCAATCGAAAACATCGAAGAGATAAAACAAAAGTACCACGACATAGTGGAAGAGGAGAAATGAATGGAGAATAAGCCTGGGGCAGCAAAATCAGAGCTGAAGTCCAAGAAAGGAAAGAAGCAAGGGAAAAAGAAGGGGAAGTAGGGCTGCTGATAAGTTATTAAAAGCGAGTTAATTCCTCCAAATCCGTGTCCAATTTCCCTCCTGATTTGCCATTTCAAATTTGCACTTTTCTAACTTTTTCTCTCCCCAGTCCCCCTGTGCGACGAACGCCCTGGAGGGGTTGGCTTGTTGGCGCTGACGATCCCAGTTAAATCCTCCTTACCGTTTTCTGAGCCGCGGTTCTGCAATTTCGTGCAGACCCCTTGATATAAAATAAAATGATGCCGCGAAGAGGGAAAGCGCAATAGCAGGAGAAATCAGTTGCAGCCAAGGAGTTTTACCCAACATGTTCATAGAAAAGATGAAGGCTTGGTAGATCATCGAACCCCAATTTAACTCTGAGCGCGTCACACCTACAAATGCAATAAAACCATATGCGATGACCGCACCAACCACGGTAAGCATCATCTGCACAGAAGCCAAAGGCAACATATGCGGGATGAGATGCGTAAAGATTATTCTCCTGCCTCCTGCACCAGCTACCCATGAAGCTGCGATGAAAGGTTTAGCCACAATCGTCAAAGCCTGGGATCTCATTACAATCGCCACATAACTACCTCCCGCGATGAGACCATATAGCATCCCGAATTCGAAGGCATTGAGTCGCTCGTGGAATCTCGCCCCAATAATGACCATAATGATTGGTGCAGGCATTATTAGGAGCATATCAGAAAGATAACGAAAGAAAGTATCTAAAGCCGTTCCTTGGTAATATCCCGAGACCGCTCCAATTAACGTTCCAATCACCGCTGCAGCTATGGCGGAAGTGAGGGCTACTGCAAGTGTCGATGTAGATGCAGCGAGCAGCATGCTCAATATATCGCGTCCAAGGGCATCTGTTCCTAACAGGTGTCTCAACGAAGGGAGAGTGGGATGCGGGAAAACCAAAGGGTCGAAACCGATTATTGGGTCATAGACTCCCTTCGACCAGACGGTTTTCATTAACAAGGGTTCCACAACAGCCATCAAAATGAATATCACGATGAGGATTAAGCCCATGACAGCCAGCTTGTTCTCTGAAAACACGCGCCAATTTTCCTTCATCCTTTTCCAAGATACCTGCGCTTGAAGTTGCAGTCGCTTCCAATATTGAGTGAGATTATCTTGCTGCAAGCCTATTCGGGCAGCAGGCGTTGTCTCTGTCACCAGCATCGTTTGTTGATTGCGGGGTTTTAACCATGACGAAATGCGCGATATTAGCGCATGAAAAAACCCCTCGCCTCGAAACTCTGCTGTTGTTCTGGAAGTTCCTTGAGAATTCTGACCGATGCGAATGCGAGGATCGAGGTAAGCAATTGTTATCTCCAGACCCAGCCGGGAAACAAGCGCGATGATGCCAATGATAACGAGTGAGCCCATCATTACGGGTACGTCCTGCGATCGTAATGAATCAAACAGGATAGATCCCATACCCCCAGTCCCTATTGCTTGCTCGATGATCACCAGCCCTGCCAAGATTATGGGTATGTTGACGATCAGGCGGCTGAGAACGGGCAGCAAGGCATTTCGGGCTGCATGCTTATCTCGAACGACTTTTTCTGGCAGACCCTTAGCCCGTGCAGCAAAAATGTATTCCTCATATTTCATATCCACCATACTTGTTCGCATCATAAGCATGGTTTCACCAAAGGCTAGAAGTACAAAGACGACGATACCCAAGCCCAAGAAATGCACAATGTCCATAAAACGATCACCCGCTCCAATGGCGAACCATCCACTCACCCAGATAGTTACCAGTAGAACCGCGTACGCCAGGATTCCGAGTCGCAGTCTGTAACGGCGATCAACGACATGGTTGATAATAGCCAAGACAACTGCGACCAACACAAGCGTGGCAAGCATCAAGCCTGCAAAGGTGGAAGGTCTCCATAGTGGTCCCTCCAGGTAGTGTTCAATCCAGGCATCCCTTGTGATTATCTCTCTGAATAGTCCCACCTTACGGTTAATTTGCTTTGCAGCCCAGGCAAGTAGCGGCGGGAAAGCGGTGTAGAGCACGATACCAACGAACGTCACAACCCCTATTAAGGCTTGCGGTTTGCGCCATGCAATGTTTTTCCCTAACCATGCCCCAAGTTGAAAAGCAACGAGGGTGCCAAGACCGAAGACCATGACACTCAGGAGCAGACCCCGACCAATAATTGCCGTCACCGGGAGCCGTATGATCCTGCTGCCAGGATTTCTAAAATCCTGGGTCCGATAAAACGAACGTCCCAAGTCTCCTTTAAGGATATTTCCAATCCAGATTATATAGCGCTGCCAGATTGGTTCGTCAAGACCGAGCTCCTGGCGCAGTTCATTCACCTTTTCTACCCCTTCTCCAAACTCAATAAGAATAGCAAAGTCCCCGGGCATGATGATTTGCGCCAGGAAGAATACTGCTGTCAGAAAGAGGAAGAGTACAAGGAGGCTTTGAAATATGCGCGTTAGGACGAAGCGTCTCATCGAAAAATCTCCATAGGTGAGAGGTATTCTGGGGACTCATTTCTTGCATGAGAATTGCTTAGAAAGCCAATCTGTTCAGCTACAGTCCATCCTGAGATGGTCACTATTGAATGCTTATCTTCACCCGATGCATTCAGTGTCTCACAGATTCATGCCTATTCCATAATTCAGTCCATTGTATCAATAACATTCCATACATACGAGGTGCGTCCCCGCTCCCTGGCTCCGTAATCATCCAGTTAGAATCATCCGAATTGGAATTTCCACAATCTCCCCGACCTGGGTTTGGCGCATTGCTTTAATGGCTTCTGGGGGCAATTCCATGAGACGGGCGATGGACTGGCGGGCGAGTGTCGGGTCTCTGCTGACGATCGCAGATATTAATTGGCGCATGTAGCTCATTTCCGCCTCAATATATTTCTCCCGGCTTTCATCTTTGCCCTCTGCCCAGGTGCGCAAGTTGCGCAAGCGAAGGAGGGGTCGCACCAATTGTTGAAAAACCCGGTTATGGGTAGCGGCAAAGATAGCCTGCAATACCCGCTGGTATGCAGTAATCATACGCTCCACCTCTGCCGCAGGAGCTCCATTCCCCTTCCATTTCGTAATGTGGTTTGTGACTACCTCATAATATTCATCTGCCATTTGTTGGATTTGTGCAATTTCTTCATCCCGGGCATTGGCTGCAGCTAAGGTGACGACTTCTGGAAAGATGATCTGATCAAATTGTTCAACATCCCACGCGCTCGCCCCTGTCCGGCGCAGAGCTAATAGAAGGGCGTCACCAAACGCCTCGTTGTCTGGCTGGGTCACAAAGACGCCCCGTCCATGTTCAACCTGTACAAGACCACGAGCCATCAGGATGCGCGTGGCATCGCGCACCACCGCCCGGCTGACGCCAAACTGCTGGGCTAACTTGGGTTCAGTCGGCAGGACAGCTCCACCAGGCAATTCGCCAAACAGGATTGATTCCTGGATGTTATCAGCCATTTGCTCGGCCATAGTTTGTTTCTTAATTGGTTTTGAAAAGTACTGTTTACTGGACATATATTTTAATGATTACTGCTATTCTTCAGCTAAGGTTCGTTTAATATATCGTTTGGATGCACTAGAATGTCTGTTTTTTAGGCGGCTAGTCATAATATGACATTATGATATGATGAAATTTTAGTGTTTAATGCTGCCTTTGTCAATAGCTAACACCACCTTTCGCCAAGAGCATTCGTGCCCGCTCCTATCGCTTATCCCACAATTTGTTTTTCCCAACTCTTTCTCCCCCCCAATAATTCGAGCGTAAGCGAATATGCCGAACAGCGAGATTGCTACGCTCCACAGCGCTTTATTTTCCATGCCCCCTATCTCATACCCTTGCGCCCCTGTTCCCAAACTCCCATGCACTAGTCCCCTCTCACCTCCTAATATGCTATTTCTAAATTACCACTGCTTCTATGCAACAGCGGTGACACCGTCTCGGTCAAGGAGTCGAGCAATCTATTTACCACCGCCGCATTGGTTTTTATTGCCCAGTGTTCTTCACTGCCCAATTGTCTGTATTGCCGATGCAAGGATCTACATTGCCGACTACCGATGCGAAAGTGTTATTAGAAGAATTAAGCATCCGTATTTTGGATGCCGAAGCATCCATTTCTTGGATGCCGGATTCCAGCTGAGAAGCAATCTCCAATGCAGTGGTCTTTACTGCCAGCTTTCCGGGTTCCCACGCGCGTAAATAAACGACGCAGCAATCTCAAGTATATTTTTTATTGCCGAAGCAATGGTTATTATTGCCGAAGCAGTGTTCTCCACTGCCCAGTGTCTTTCACTGTAGAAGCAATTTTTTTCATTGCCCAAGCA
This sequence comes from uncultured bacterium, assembly GCA_965603285.1. Taxonomy (GTDB): domain Bacteria; phylum Chloroflexota; class Anaerolineae; order Anaerolineales; family UBA4823; genus JAUWPO01. The sequence continues at coordinate 25,821 of CBFDCK010000017.1, read as the reverse complement.
ATAGTTTTTATTGCCCAATGTTCTTCACTACCCAATTTTCTGTATTGCCCAAGTAATTTTATTTATTGCCGAAGCAATGTATTTATTGCCCAATTTTCTTTTATAACCTTCTTCTCTTTCGTACTCTTCATGCCCTTCTTTGATCTCGTATCATTCTTCTCTTTCATTCTCTTCGTGATTCTATCCTTCGCTTCAATCGTGTCTTGCATGATTCAATTTTTTCATCTGGGTTGTTATTTGCCGCGTGCTATTCCAATTTTTTTCTATCCCTTTTCCCCCTTTTTTCATTGTGCTAACTCGCCATTCGCAGCTTGTTGATATTTTCCTGAAGCCCTTGACCTTGCTCGTTTTCACTATTATAATGTTTTCAACGTTTGCTGAAAAGAGTTTATAGAATGAAACTTAGTGATTCTGTAGAGAGAGAAGCTAAAAACGCAATACTAGCAAGCCTAGGGGATGTTCCTTTTGTGAAGATCGAAATTGTCTCCTCCCCAGTACTGTCACCGGGATGTCAGCCCGATTTCCAGATCGCCGCACAGATAGAGAAGGTAACCTGCAACCTGATTGTTGAAGTGGGAACCAATGGTGAACCACGTTTCGCAAGACAAGCCGTAAACCAGATCTTTCGCTGCAGATCTGAGTTTCCCGGTGACTACCCAATCTTTATTGCCCCTTATATTTCCCCTCGCTCCGCCGCTATTTGTCTTGAGGCAGACATCGGATACATCGATTTTGCTGGCAATTGTCACCTGTCCTTTCAAAATATTTATGTACACAAAGAAGGGAAATCCAACCCATTCACAAACAAGCGTTATTTGAAATCACTATACTCTCCAAAAGCAGAACGTATCTTGCGCGTCCTATTAATGTCCGGACCTAGAGAATGGAAAGTTGAGGAACTGGCAAAAGAGGCATCCGTTAGCCTCGGTCAGATTTCTAATGTAAAAAAGTTGCTAGCAGACCGTGAATGGATTAAATCCCAATCAGTCGGCTTTGCCTTAAGCGAACCTTACGAATTATTAGAAGAATGGTCTCAAAACTACAACTACCAGCGCAACAAGATTTCGGAATTTTATTCGACTAGAAGCTCTGGTGACATTGAGATTTCGCTTGAAAGATTCTGCCGGGAAGAAAAATGGTGGTTCGGGCTGACTAGCATTTCAGGGTCTGCCCATTTTCCACCAACTGCACGCTACCAACGGATGGTGGCATATGTCAAAGGGAATGTCAATGACATAATATCCAAATTTGATCTAGAACCCGTTTCCAGCGGAGCAAATGTGATCCTACTGGAACCTTATGATGAAGGCGTTTTTTACGGATCCCAATCTCGCGGCGGTGCGGCAGTTGTTTCCCCTATCCAAATCTACTTAGATTTAAAGAACTTCGGTGAACTAGGTCAAAAAGCTGCAGATGCAATTTTTGACTTCGTAATTCGAAATTTATGGTAACCCGGAAACAAACGATGCAGCAATCTCAGAAGCAATGGTCTGTATTGCCCAATGTTCTTCACTGCCGAAGCAGTGTTTTAAACTGCCGACTATCGACTAAAGACCAGAGACTAAAGACCAGAGATTACAGACCAGCAACTTCCTCCTAACTTCTAATTCGCATTTCCACTATCGGATTTACATAAACTCTCTAAATTCTAATCCATGCCGCTTGCGGGCATCTAACCAAGCTTTTCGCAGGATCTCGTACACATCTTCTGGATCACCAACATTGCGCAGGAGTATTTCTGGGTCCGAAGCATCGTGCCCACGGATCCTGATATCGCCTATGCCGAATACCCGTTCGTTAATACCCTGTTTGAAATCGATATCCTGAATTCGGATCAGCTCGAAATTCTCCACATCCCTTGACAGAAGCCCTCTAACGATCTTAATCCGCTCGGTCGTTACTAAATAAGATTCGACCAGAGAAAGGAAGGGACGACCTTTCCAAAGGACATTTTCGTCAAGATCATCTACTATCTCAATGTTCACCTCACCCTTGATTTCGTCTTCCTGCAAAGAGTTGATGGTCGCCATCACATTGTCGGCGATCTTACTGACCAGGTTCTCTTGTTGATCGTGGGGTAAGGCTGAGAGATCTACACCACTTTGAGCAACAGCTTGCCAAATGCTGCCAATCACTTTAGCGCGAATTTGTTCAATAGACATTTAAAGGCTCCTTTGTTAAAAAAAGATTTAAAGAATAATATTCATGAATAGTATTCCGTCCGATCACCTGCCAGCGAGTTAGATTTAAGCAACATTCTCATCAAGTGCCAGGGCAACTGCATCCTCTAATAACATCGCCCGCCCTTCAGCCCACACTTTCTCAAATGTTTTTTCGTCGAGCTGCGCACGAACATCATCCTGGTAGCGATTAATTTCGATCTTGTCGGTAGGTTGCAGGCTCGTACCCAGGTCTTGAGAATTGATTCCGGCGCTCCGATCAGGGGCAGGACCTCCATCTCACGATCTGTGAGCGGCTCGACCATCGGCAAATAATCGTCGTCGTTCATGTCGTATCCCACCTGCATCAATCCGTCATGTGATCTTTATACGAAGCAGGAAGTACTTTCATTATACTCGACCAGGTCATTGTTGCATGAAATCCCCTCCTCATTTCTCCCCTCGCTCCCCTACTCCCTGGCTCCCCCGCACCCCCACGCTCTCCTGCTCCCTTGACCTGTGATAAAATACTAGATTGTCCAAGACAAGAAACTACAGGAACAGGTAAAATATCTTATTTAATGAAAACCCAAACAAACATACAAAAACGACACCTCGGGCATACAGATATTGAGATCACCCCTATTGGTTTAGGGGTGATGCAGTTCTCGGGCAGCAGCGGTTTTTTCCGGGGCATAATGCCGGATCTCCCTGCGGAACAGATGAACGCCGTCATCAAAACTGCCCTGAACGGCGGCATCAACTGGTTCGACACTGCTGAAATTTACGGTCACGGACGCTCGGAGCGGGGATTGGCAAACGGATTGAAAGCCGCGGGAGTAAAGGACGGTGAAGTGGTAATTGGGACCAAGTGGTTCCCCATCTTCAGGAGCGCCAGCAATATTCCTCAGACTATAGATGACCGCATCCATTTTCTGGACGGCTACACCATTGACCTATATATGATTCACCAGCCCTGGGGTTTTTCCTCCCCAGAAACTGAGATGGCCGCTATGGCTGACCTGGTGAAAGCCGGAAAAATCCGCTCAGTCGGGGTTAGCAACTTCAACCTGGAGGGCATGCAGCGTGCCCAGGCGGCGCTGGAAAAACGCGGGCTGCCTCTGGCAGTAAACCAGGTTCAGTACAGCCTGCTCAACCGCAAGATCGAGACCAATGGGGTGTTGGATGCAGCCAGGGAAACAGGGATTACTATCGTAGCCTGGTCGCCGCTAGCGTCAGGGCTTTTATCGGGCAAATTCCACAAGAATCCCGAACTGCTCGACCAAACACCTTACTTCCGTAGATTGATGTTGCGCCGCCGCCTCGAACGTAGCCGCCCGACTGTCAATCTCTTAGAAGAAATCGCCGCCAGGTACGAAGTCACTCCCGGTCAAGTGGCGTTGAACTGGTTAATCAACTTTCAAGGCGAGACAGTAGTCGCCATCCCGGGGGCATCCAAGGTGCAACAAGCTGAAGAAAACGCAGGTGCGATGAAGTTCAGGCTTTCTGACGAGGAACTGACTCGCCTCGACAAACTAACACGCGATTTTCGCTGATCCCAAAAAGACAAACTCTACATGGACATCAGCAAGAAATTAAACCCGATGCAGGAAGAACTCGACGCCCGAATCATAAAAGGGACCCACGAACCGATCATCCAGCTCCACGATGTATGCAAGGTATACACAACCGGAGCAGGCGACTTCAATGCGTTAGACGATATCACTCTGGACATCTATGAAGGCGAGTTTCTGGGTATCATCGGTAAGTCAGGCGCTGGAAAAACCACGCTGCTGAACATGATCTCGGGCATCAGCGAGATCACATCCGGCAAAGTGCTCTTTTACACCCGGGAGGCTACCAACCACACGGAAAAAAGAGTCGTAGTTCCGGTGAATTCGATGAGCGAAGACGAATTAGCCTTATGGCGTGGTCGCAACATCGGGATTGTGTACCAATCTTTCGAGTTGATGCCCCAACTGAGCCTAGTGAAGAACATAATGCTGCCACAGGATTTCGCTGGACTTTATCAGCCCAGGATCAGCACTGAACGGGCAATGGAATTGCTCGAGATTGTTGAACTGACCGAGCACGCTTATAAGCAGCCCGCACAAATCTCTGGAGGACAAAAACAGCGTATCGCTATCGCCAGAGCTTTAGTGAACGACCCTCCGGTGATCCTTGCCGACGAACCAACCGGAAATTTGGACACAGTCACTGCCGAAACGATTTTCCAGATCTTCGAGAGACTGGTCGCGGGTGGTAAGACCATAGTTATGGTCACTCATGACCGTTCCCTTAAAAGCCGCTTTTCGCGCCGCTTGTCCATCTCAGATGGCGAGATCGTTAGCGAGGGCGGCAGCCCTGAATTATCAGAGAAAGGCTCCCCATCTTCCCAAACTGGTAGCGAAAATGTTCTGCAGGAGCAGGTGCAATCTCCAGAATATGCTGTGGATGTGGTCGCAGGAGAAATTATTTCCAATGATGGGGAAACCCCCAGGAATGATGCTGATAAACCGGCAATCATCTTGCGCGACGTGGTCAAGACCTATGTAAACGCCGCAGGCGAGTTTCCAGCCCTGAAGGGAATCAACCTGCAGATGAATTACGGGCAGTTTATTTCCATCGTCGGCAAGTCCGGCAGCGGCAAGTCTACCCTGCTGAACATGCTTACTGGCATTGACTACCCAACTTCAGGTGAAGTGATCATGGGTGGCAAGAACATCTATAAGATGTCCGAAAGCCGAAGGGCGTTGTGGCGCGGTCGCAATGTCGGTATCGTATTTCAATTCTTCCAACTCCTGCCAACCCTGTCCCTGCTTGAAAACACTATGCTGCCGATGGACTACTGCGGGGTTTACCAAGCCCACGAGCGTCCCGATCGTGCCATGGAGCTGCTGAAAATGGTGGGGCTGGAAGAGCAGGCGCATAACATGCCAACCTCGGTTTCAAGTGGGCAGCAGCAAAGCGCCGCTATCGCCCGGGCGTTGGCGACCGACCCTCCGATTATTCTGGCTGATGAGCCAACGGGCAATTTGGATTCACGATCAGCGGACATCATTCTTGACCTGTTCAAGGATCTAGCCAGGCGCGGTAAGACCATCATGATCGTCACCCACGACCCGTCTTTCACCAAGCGCACCGACCAGACAGTGATTCTATCGGACGGGGAGATTATTGACGATGCGATCGCACGCGCCTTGCCTTTGTTGAATCACCCACAAATGCTTGCGGCGACACACCAAGCCGAAAAACGAGTATATCAACCAGGATCGACGATAATCCGTCAGGGCGAGAGTGTGGAATATTTCTTTATGATCTCCAGCGGTGCTGTAGATATTTTGCTCAACAACCCGGGATGCCAGGAGATTTCACTTGCCCGTTTGGGAAAAGGACAATTTTTCGGTGAAATTGAATTGATACACTGCGAGAATTCGATCGCCAGTGCTCGCGCAGCTCCGGGTGGACCGGTCGAACTGGCTTTACTATCAAAAGAAGTATTCCAGCAATTTCTGCGTGGATCACCGCCTACCCTGGACATAGTCGAGGAAGTTGCACGCATCCGCCTGGAAGAAAACCTGGAGCAGAATGGAGACTGCGGGGAGTGATGAAAACGAAGAAGAGTTTTGTACGACCGCGCTGGAACAAGGTATTGGCTGATTTGTGGGATAACAAAACGCGCACCCTGCTGGTGGTGGCTTCTATTGCGGTTGGTGTTTTCGCAATTGGCACTATTATCTCCGCCTACATGATCCTTTCGGAAGATATCCACGTCAGCTATGCAGCGGTGAACCCGGCTAACATCGAGATAATGACCGATCCATTCGACGATGATTTACTTAGTTCTGTAAAGGAGATCCCTGGAGTGGCAGAGGTCGAAGGTCGTCATAATCTGAGCGTGAGCGTTATCCAGGATGGTGAACCTCAGCAGAATCTTGACTTGATTGCTGTCAAAGACTTCGAAAAATCCAAGATTAACATGCGTGACCATGTTGAAGGTTCCCCGATCCCTAGTGAGAACGAATTGCTCATTGGGTACGAGCCGATGAGGGACCCGGGTTACCGGGTGGGCGATATGCTTACAGTTCAAATTGCGGACGGCACTATCCGCTATATGCCGGTAGTAGGCATCGTTGCAGACCAAACAGCGGTAGGTGATTTTTCAGCATCGCCAGTCGGTTACATAACCGAAGAATCTCTCGTTTGGTTAGGCGAGCGGGAAAATTACAACCGGCTCTATGCTAGGGTAAGCAACGATTCAAACGATGAAGAATATATCCAGAGTATCTCCGACGCGATTGAAGATAAGCTTGAAAAGAGTGGACGCCAAATTTATCGCGCCAACATTAGCAAATCCAACGAACACCCTTTTGGAGATATGGCCCTGGCTATTTTTGGAATCCTGGGAGCACTGGGTGTATTGGTCGTGCTGCTGAGCACATCTCTGATTGTCAACACGCTAAATGCCCTGATCACTCAGCACTTGCGTCAAATCGGCGTGATGAAGCTCGTGGGAGCGCGCAGTCTCCAAATCTTGGGGATGTATCTATTATTGATACTCTTGTACGGCATCATTGCTCTAATTATTTCCGTTCCTTTGGGGGCGCTGGCAGGTTATCAATTGGCACAGCTTATGGCATTTTTTATGAAAGCCAATTTGCAGGGCTTTCGAGTTATCCCGGTGGCAGTCGAGATTCAGATTATGATCGCCCTGATTGTGCCCCTGGTTGCTGGTTTTATCCCCGTAAACAGCGGTTCGAAAATTACGGTGCGTCGGGCAATCAGCAACGACCGTCCTGGTGATCAGCCGACAATCAGCGGTTGGTGGGATCGATTAGGAAGATTGACGCGCTGGCTCTCACGACCGGTCCTGCTTTCTATCCGTAATACTTTCCGGCGCAAGGGTCGCCTGCTGCTCACCCTGTTTACCCTGACCGTTTCCGGAGCTATCTTCATCGCAGTTTTTAACGTGCGTGCCTCAATGCAAGAGTATATGGAACATCTGACCCAACATTTCATGGCTGATATAACCCTGGATTTCGAGCAGCCTTACCGCATTTCTAGGGTGCAGGATGCCGTATTTCAGATATCCGGTGTTGAGGATATAGAAGCATGGTCCGGCGCCAGTGCAGAAGTTTTAGATCCTAGCGGGGATGTTGTAGAGAATTTGCTGATAATTGCACCACCCGCGGATAGCGCCTTACTCGATCCCGAGATGGTAGCCGGGCGCTGGTTGCTCCCTGGTGATGGAAAAGCAATTGTGATCTCGGATGCGATCTGGGACACTATTCCTGATTTGAAACCCGGGGATACGCTGCGCTTGAGCGTATCGGGCGGGCGTGAAGATGATTGGACCTTGGTAGGGGTGTTTAGTTTTACCAACTTTATGGGGGATCCGCTGAGTTATGCTCCCTTCGAGTCAATTTCAGGTCTCCAAAATATGTCCAATCAGTCGTCTTCCTACCGCCTGGTCACAAACGATCAAAGCTTGGATGGTCAAGAGAAGTTCAGTGCTGCGCTTGACCGGTATCTGCGCGCCCGCGGCTTTCACGTCAGTAGTATTCAAACCGGGGCTGAAACCAGGGAGCAGAGTGCGCAGATGGTCAATATCTTGGTCGTGTTTTTGCTGACCATGGCTTTACTGACAGCGGTTGTAGGCAGTATTGGGCTGACAGGCACCATGGGAATGAACGTTCTGGAGCGCACGCGCGAGATCGGTGTCATGCGTGCTATCGGAGCGGTGGATTTCGCAATCATGAAGTCGGTGGTTTTTGAAGGGGCTTTCATCGGTTTGATCAGTTGGTCCGCCGCAGTGCTGGTCTCTTTTCCGATCAGCTTCTTGCTGCTGAAGATCATCAGCGAGGCCATGATCAACGCCCCAATCCCGCTTGCCTTTACTCTGGACGGCTTTATAATATGGCTGGGGGTAGTGTTAGCGCTCTCGGTTTTTGCCAGCATATTGCCGGCTCGCAACGCGGCGCGCCTCACCATCCGTGAAGTGCTGGCGTATGAGTGAAGAATCCCTGAAATGCCTTAGTACACGGATCGGGGCGGATGAATTCGGATTTTTTGGTTGTAAGAATAATCCGCCAAAACCCGTAAATCCGTAGCCCTATCATTTCTCCCCTACCAGCAGCTCGGACAGTAGTTTCACCTCAAGTGGACGTTCACCAATATACTTTGAAAGATGCGCCGCTGCAATCGGTGAATCGGTCACGAGCGTCGCCGCTCCTTGCCCAAGGGCGTAATCCAAGCGCTGCTCGGCTAATCCCGCCGCCAGTTCCGGGTGGGTCAACCAGAGACCATCGTCGCTCCCGCTTGATTTAGCCAGGGCGCGCGTCCAGGTCCCAAATACGCGCTGTCCGCCCATTGAATCGACGATATGGCGCGGCGCTTCGTAAACGATTCCACTGCCGAAAATGGACTCGTCATCAAAGTATCCCGGTAGAATGGCTCTGGTGTTCGGTGCCCCATCAGCGATCAAGTATGCCGGGCGGCTGTCGTGAACGAATACTGTCCCAACTTCTCGCTTTGGCGGCGCTTGTGCTTCAGCAAGCACTTCCGATAACAGCCGTACGGTGATATCTTCCGCTAAACCCAGGTTGAATTCGGGATAGATGTTTTTAAGCGCCCAGGTGGTCTCAGGCCCATCCGCAATGATGGTTTGTGCTCCGCTGTCTCTAATTCCTTCCTTGACCTTTAAGGCTTGCTCTTTTGCCACAGCATGGGCACCCAAAGCGTAAGCCAGTGCTCCGGATGGCGCGACCCAGGGGGACGCATCGACGCCTGCATTCTGTAATGCTACCATCATTGAGTCCAGCAGAGAGATATCTTCAAGCTGAGCGATTTCACTAGCCAACAGCATTGCTTCCTCTTCTGCGACTATTGGCGATCCCTCCACGGTCTGAGCGCTGGTCGCAGCGACAACTTCCTTGACACGATCTGGTCCCAGTCCAGCATCCCAAACATCTGCACGCGCGTCGAGCATATAACGGCTAATAGGATAATGAAAGACGTCGAAGGCTTCGCTGATGCTGTCAAGCGTAGACTCGTACAGCAGTTCCGCTTCGCGTGGTCCCCAATCTATCATATCCTCTGCAGCTCGCCACATCATGATGACATGTGCGCGTGTAGTATGACCTTCCTGCTGGGTGAGATTGGAAACCTCACCTGCTGGTTTGCACATCGGTGAAAAACGTAATTCATATAAAGCTTTCTTGTGGGTGTCGAGACGTTTCATTTTAGGCTCCATGTATTAGCGCGGTGGACCAAATCCCATCTTACCGGGATTCATCAAGTTGTGCGGGTCGAGTGTATCCTTCAACCCCTCGAGCACTTGAAAAGCCGGACCGTACTGCCCTCTGACATAGCGAGCCAGCTTCAATCCGACTCCGTGATGTTCGTTAATCACCCCTCCATAATCAAGGTTTATTTTGACAGCTAAATCCCAAACCTCATTGTGCAAGGCAAGCGCTTCATCCGGATCCTCTGGCGGGTTCTCTATGATGAACCTGTCGTAAGCCATGACCCCCCACGGGTACCAATGTGAGAAGTGGGCGTAGTAGAAAAGGTCCCATTCTTTAAAACGCTCTTCTAAGGCGTTCCTCTTAGCCCAATACAGCGGTTCAAGCTTTTCGAATGTCGATACAGTGTCAAGTGTGCCAAACATCCAGGGCAGATCGAGAACTTTAGGCGGGAAGTAAAAGTCATAGCGGTGCTCCCACCATTGATGCCCGGCATCCTCTCCGAGGTCCTCTCCACCCAATTCCTCACAAATGTCAAACGCATGCCGCTCCTGCACCTCCACAATATCACGCCAACCATCAAAACCTATGACCATGTATGATCCTTCGTCTGCTTCTATCCCTAGAACTCGGCGGACGGTTTTGATCGTGGAGCGTTCATCGTAGAGACGTATCACCAGCGGCTGCAGCCGGTCGAGCATAATCCGGCGACCCGCCTCAAGACCTGCTTTCATGTTGGGGAAGAGATAGGAGCGGAAGCGGCGCACTTCTGGGATCTGTTCAAGACGCATAGTTGCTTCGGTAATAATGCCGAAGCTCCCTTCTGAGCCCACGAATAGCTGTAAAATCCCTGGCCCAGCAGCATGATTCGGTACCGGTAAAGTGCGGATAATATCACCGTTAGGCAGCACGGCTTGAACAGACAGCACCATGTCCTCCGCTTTGCCATATTTGGTTGACACTGTGCCCGAGCCGCGACATGCCAGGTAGCCTCCTAAGGTCGCCGAGTGCACCGAGGCCGCATAGTGGGGGAATGTCCAACCTGCCTGGTTGAGCGCATTTTCCAGATCGTAGCCGTTTATACCTGCCTGTGCGGTCACTGTCCCATCGAATGCATTAATTTCGATGATTTGATAAAGGCGCTTCATATCGAGGATGATGCCCCCATACATCGGCATCGTGCCTCCCTGCGACCCAGAGCCTCCACCCCAGGGCACTACCGGAATGTGATAGATATTCGCCAATTTCACAACCGCCGAGACCTCATCAACTGTTCCGGGTAGTACGACCACATCCGGCATCGGCGGTAAGCTTCCGCGATCGATAAGCAGGCGCGGCACCCAGAAGAAATCAACAGAGTAGGGTATCAGATCAGCTTCAGCGGTGATGACATTACCCCCGCCAACAATACTCTCCAATTCGTGCAGGATCATCTTGGACATCAAATTATAATTATTCACAAACAACCTCCATGTTTCGCAGTACTTTTTTTCTGATCAAAATGCTCTTATCATTTCAACTTAGATTGAAGTGCTTGGAATTCGTACAACAAATGCGAGACCTCTTCAGTAGCTTTTGATGCCAGCTTAAAGACATGGAAGAGTTCTTCGTAAATTTCGACCCTTTCTTGATCGGGAAAATATCGGTCGCGAACACGTATTAAGTTGTTGATGAATTCAGGTTCCTTTTCAAATATCCCTGCTGCAACGCCTGCCATAAGGGCTGCCCCATAAGCTGCATCTGTCCCCTCCGGAACGATAACATCGCGCTCCAGGATATCACAAATAATCTGCGCCCAAAGCTTGCTTGCTGCACCTCCACCAATAAGCCGAATTTCATCAACCTGCAATCCTGCTTTAATCACATTCTCTAATGCATCGCGGATTGCATACCCAACCCCTTCCATCACAGCTCGGGTGAAGTGGGGGCGGTTGTGTTGCAGACCAACACCAAGGAAGCTGGCCCTCAATCTTGGGTCCCATAAAGGAGCAAACTCTCCTGTCAAGTAAGGGTGAAAGAGCATACCATCGCATCCAGGCGGGACCATGGCTGCAGTTCGGTCCATCAGTTCATAATCTGCTGGCATCTCATTATCGGTCCAAAATGCTTCCCGTGCCCAGGTGAATGCAGAAGCGCCAAATTTTGTGGATGTTCCTGGATACCAGAGCCCTTCGATCACATGAGGGTAATTTAAAATGCCTGGAGCTGAGAGCGGATTACTGCTAACTGAAGCGATACGTCCAACCGTTGCCAGCTTTATGTATGCCTGACCTGGACGAAGTGCTCCGACACCAAATGTTTCTGCAGCAGTATCGGTCGTGCCTGCGATAACTGGTGTTTCTGCTTTCAGCCCGGAGGCATTCTCACCCACAGGAGATATTTGTCCAACAACTTGAAACGATCCCACTGACTTGGGGAGGGCATGTTGGGGAAGCTCTAAATCTGTGACGAACTCTTCTATCCAATTGTTCTCAATAGGATCGTATAACAGGGTTCCGACGGGATCAATCGTGTCGCTTATGAAGGAAGGCGCGATTTGGTGGCGTATGAAGTCCTTTGGGAAGAGAATGCGGTGGATGCGACTCCATATTTGTTGCTCGTTCTCGCGGATCCAAAGTAATTGAGGCCACGTCCAGATTGGACTGATGCCATTATAAGTGCGCAGGAATACCTGTTCACCCCAACGTTCAAGAAGCGCCTGCGCCTGCTCATCACTGCGGGTATCGGTGTAAATGATCGACGGTCGCAATACGGCGTCTCGTTCATCAAGCAGAATCGCATTGTGAGTAATTCCAACAATACACACAACTTCGATATTCTCGGGTTTGATACCGGCTTGTTTAATCACCTGTCGGACAGTTTTACAAAAAGCAGCGAACCAATCCTCTGGTTCTTGTTCAGCCCACCCAGGATGAAGACGCAGAGTCTGGTAATCTTCTAAAGCCCAACCCCGGATTTTTCCTTCTATATCTAAAACGATGCTCTTGCAGCCACTTGTGCCCAGATCGCTACCCAGCACGAATCGGCTTTTCTTCTTACTCATCCGGATGCACCTTGGCAAAGATTCCGATAAGCGGTTCAGATCCTGTATTCACCATCTGGTGGGGCACATTACCGACTTTGTATAACCCTGAAAGGGGCCCAATTTCAGCTTCTTGAATTATGCTATTAACCTCCCATCGAACCACGCCATGCCCTGCTATCACAAAAAACAGTTCCTCCTCCGGATGACTGTGCCACCCCATGTTCTCACCAGGATCAAGACGACCCATACCGGATATCAGGCGCTCACCAATTTCATGAGCATCAATGTACCTCTTCCACCGTCCAGCAATCCCGTCTACGGGAGCTAGCTGATCTTGATCGTAGTGTTTTACCCAGACAGTTGGTTCCATGTCACCCGCCTCCTCATATGGAACACAAGAGATCGTGCCTCCATATATCTTCTACATTTCGATTAGCAAGCGCACAGCCCATTTGGCACGTTCCTTCACGCGCTGACTGGTATCGATGAATAATTCACCAAATTGGGCCGTGTCAGTAATAAGCGAAGCCGTACTAATAGCTCCTGGGCTCAGTAATCTTAACCCATCTTCGTAGTCCTGCATGGTGAAATATCGGGATGTTTGATGAGTACAGCGAGTCTGCGCCTAATACACGATCTTGCAGAAAGACATGACCTGAGAGCAACCACACGTCGCCGCCGCTGCTCGACTCGCGCTCAAACGAAAGCACAAGCTCGCCCTCCAACCTGTGGGGTTACGCTTTTCGGAAAAGCTGCTCGCCTACAAGAGCCATAATATCAGTTACCTGTCTGCTGGCGATGGCCGCTTCTATCGCTTGGGATCCAATACGTTCCATCACATCCAGCATGCCTTTCACGTATTGCAATCCCACTTCGACACCACGGGATGGATCTTCCAATATGGGATGTGGGTCGAAAGAAAGCCAACCTTTATATCCAACCCGGTCCAACCAATAAAGCATCTCCATAATTTCCAAAAAATGGAGGCTGCCTACGATCATGTCATCGTCCCAGAGACGTGTATTATCGTTAAAATGTACATGCACCAGCCGCCCGGAGCGCGCCAGGAGGCTAACAACCTCAGCTAAATTCTCGTAGGCCCAAAAAGCATGCCCCGTATCCAACAATACACCGACATTCAGTTGTTCGCTTTCTATCGCCAGCAGGACTGCCTTGGAAGCGGTGGAAGCCAGGAGCCATTTGCGAGGCTCTTTTATTTTATACTCAATACCAATCTTGATGTCCCGCCTGTGAGCCGCAATTTCCTTGACAGCTTCTACTATGCGCCCCCAAGCCTGATCGTAATCGATTTGGAACGGATAATCGAACCCATCGCGACCGAGCCATAAATTTATGCGCTCAGTACCGAGTTCGGCGGAAAGATCCATCGCTGTCTTGACGGTCTTAATCGCCGCACGTCGGGTTGCGGGGTCGTCAGAGGTCAACGAGCCACCCCGGTATTGTGGGGCACTGGAGATCGAGGCTGCTACTGAAGCGACTTGCAACCCGGTGTCCTCCAACGCTGCTTTAATTTCTTCAAGGTTATCATTACGCACATGGGCAGGATGGATCAGCTCAATTCCCTCTAAACCTCTTACACAAGCAGCAGAGTTGATCAGTTCCACCGGGGTGGGCTTATATCGGTCATCGTTGAGCAGAAAGCGGTCATTGTGCGGGCTCCAAGTCGACGCAAGGGCTGAGTACTGCACATCGTTGAGCATTGTCTGTCTCCTTATTCCAGGTGATTGTCAAGAAGTGTATGGATAGCTTCTATTGCGCTGTCAAGAGAGATCCCATAGGTCTCACGCAACACATCGCAATCATCAGATTCGGTGAATGTGTCTCGTATTCCCAAGCGCTTCAGGGGTTTCTGCATGTGCTCTGCATATATCTCAGCAACTGCACTCCCAAGCCCGCCTATCACGTTGTGATCCTCAATAGTTATGGCTGCGTAGGTCTTGCTTGCATGTCTGAGGATTTCCTCCGGTGGGAGAGGTTTGAGCGTTGGCACATTCACTACTTGCACGCTGACACCCTCGGTTTTGTAATACTCTTGCACTTGCAAAGCAAGTCTGACTAGATCGCCAGTTGCATAAACGGACACATCACTGCCGTCGAATAAACATTCCGTGTAGCCCAGTTTGAATTCATAATCGGGCGGGTGAAAAGGCGGGCCACTCGCACGAGTCAGCCGCATATATACAGGACCATCATATTCCACCATCCACCAGACCATTTGGCGCGTTTCTTCTGCATCAGAAGGACAAAGGATTACCATGTTAGGCAGGGCTCGCATGGCAGCCAGGTCTTCAAGGGTATGGTGGCTTGGTCCAGCATATCCCATGGATTGACCCGCAGCGTGCCCAATAATTTTTACGTTTGCACGGTTATAAGCCACCGATTGGCGGATCATGTCATATCCGCGGTGCACCGCAAAGACTGCAAAAGTGTTATAAACCGGGATCTTCCCAACAAGCGCAAGACCCGCCGCAAAAGTGGGGAGGCTTTGTTCTGCAACACCAAGATCGAAAGCTCGCTCTGGAAAGGCGTCACAAAACGCTTCGGTCTTACAAGAATCAGCCAAGTCCGCATTGAGAACAACCACACCAGAATACCTTGCTCCTATCTCAACTAGAGCTTCGCTGAAAGCTGTTGGTATATCTTCTGCTTTAGCCATTTCTAACCGCATTTTCAACCTCATCCAGTTGAGCCAGACACTCATCATACTTTTCCTGGCTAAGCAGGATGTTGGGCTTCACCGGATAATTCTCCACATATGGTAATCCTTTTCCCTTTACGGTATGACAAAGAACGATTGAGGGTTTGTCCTGAACTGCTTCCGCTTCGTGCAGCGCGCTTGAAAGAGAGACAAAATCGTGTCCATCACATTCAAAAACAGCCCAGTTAAAAGCCTCCCACTTGTCACGCAGAGGTTCGATATCATTTCTACCAACCATCAGCCCATAGGAAGATTTTTTGTTCCAATCCAAAACCACTGTAATGCGATCCAACTCTAGATTAGATGCTATCTGCGCTGCTTCCCATATTGAACCCTCGTTACATTCGCCATCGCTCATTAATGAATATACGCGGTAAGGCGCGTCATCGATCTTGGATCCTAAAGCCATCCCACACGCTACTGGAAACCCCTGCCCCAGGGAACCGCTGCAGCTATCAATGCCGGGGGTCTTTTGGCGATCAGGATGCCCTTGAAGGATGCTGTCCAAACGCCTGAAGCCGTCGAAATGGGATTCCTCAAAAAAGCCCCGCGACCAGAGCGCAACGTACAACGCAGGAGCACCATGCCCTTTACTTAATACAAAGCGATCGCGCTCAGACCATTCCGGGTCATGGGGGTTAATATTGAGCCAGTGACTGTAAAGCACTGTCAAAATCTCAACCATACTCATCAAAGCTCCATAATGGAGCTGGATGTGATTGTGATGACCCATATAGAGTATCTTTCGCCGCATAGTTATCGCCGAAAGTTCTAACTCGCGGATCGCGTCCTCGTGCTGGCGAGTATCGAGAGGGGTTTTGGACACTAAGCCTATCATACTAATAATTCATTGCTCCTGATTTAAAACTTTAGCGACAAAACCGAGAAGGGGTTCACCCCCAGTATTGATCATCTGGTGAGAGATGCCTCCAACTTTATAAAAGGCAACTCCCGGATGAAGCTCGGCAATATGTTCCTCTTCACCCACCTTCCACCTTGCTTCTCCATGACCCCGCAGCACAAAAAAAACCTCGCTTTCCGGATGTTCGTGGTACCCGGTATTTTGACCGGGCAGCAATCGTCCAAGCGCTCCAATTAGACCACCGTTCTCCCTGGTTGGTTGAATGAAGCGATGATACTCACCTTGAATGCCCTCTACTGGATGCAGGACGGATTCATCCAACTCTTTAACCCAAACCTCGTCTGTCATATTTGCCTCAATAAACTATACTATTTGTAGTCTCAAACTACTGTTGCCCTTTTATCAAGCTATGCGTGCTCCTCCGTTAACCGACACAACCTCACTGGTGGCATAAGATGCGGCATCTGCTCGGCTCTATCTGATGCCTGATTGAAATTTATCGCCGTTTGACCAAGATACCACGCAGTATCCTGCTCTGGCAATTCAAATATTTCAAATTTTTTCAATTCAACGGGCATGTTGAGCAACTCATCAGCTCCCATCATCATCCGTTGGGATCCTATCTCCTCTATGAATTGTGCGATGACACCTGGTGTGACGCTCAGTTTAGAAACGGCCGAATCGCCAAGATGAGCATGAGCATCTACAGTGATCATCGTTACGCTTTTGCCTCGATTTCCGTGGATAAGTTCAACCCATGCCCAAGTTTTAATGAGATTTCAGCAGCAGAAGTTTTAACCAGGCTAGAAAATCCAGGGATTTTGTCCTTCATTCGAAAGCTTGGTCCTGAAGTAGTGATTGCCGCTAAAATTTTTCCGTCTGATCCAAAGATTGGTCCTGCGACGCATATCGCTTCTGCGTTATATTCTTCGTTATCCACAGCATACCCCTGCTCTCTCACTTTTATTAGTTCAGCTTCTAATGGATCTAGTTCGATAATGGAGTTCTTTGTTGATTTTTCAAGTGCGCCCGCTTTTTCTATGTTAGCCACAATCCCGCTTGGAGCCCATGCCAGTAAAATCTTTCCAACAGACGTACAATTTAAGGGGCGATGAGCGCCTATCTCTGCGCCCATTCGAATCGGATGTGGGCTTTTTACTATTTCGATGTAAACAGCTCGATATACGTCCCTAATTGCCAGAAAAGTAGTTTCTCCTGTCTCAGCCGTTAATTCTTCCATGTACGGGCGCGAAACTTTGACAACATCTGTCTGCGCCAATACAGCCAGCCCAACATTTAATGAGCCTAGCCCCAGGCGGTAGCGTTGTGTATCTTCGTTTTGCTGTACAAAGTCGTGAACTCTCAGCGTGTTAAGTATCTTCTGCGTAACTGCCGGACTATATCCCAATTCGCGGCTGATATTGCGCACACCTTTCTCGTCTTTGGTAGCCGCCAGATTCTGTAAAATAATGATCGCTCGTTCAACAGCTAAAATTGTGTATGTAGAATCATTAATGTTCAATTGATTATCCTTTTCACCAAATCTGCCGAGTTTATCAATATAGAAGGCAGCAACATAGTTGTCGTTAAACAGAAACGGCGTTTCTGTTATTTTAGGTGAGATTACAGAACTTGTCAAGTAACCAAGCATATAAGGTTGCATTTCATTATCTGTTTTTATTACATCTGGTCATCGTATCTTAAGAGAAGGGCTGCCACTGCAAGGAGTACCCTGAAACCCACATAAAGTTCGGCACTTTAAAGATAACTGCCCTGGGACCATTGCGTTCTGTGATAGGGATCCAGGAGGCGAAAGTGGCGAAGGCTGAGTTGACATAAACAAGCTCCATGACCATCGGTTCTTCCATTTTTTGGGTGTTTAAAGCGCTCGATTTCTTTGGCAGCTTTCTCAGCTGCGACTGATATAGCCTGGCGCGCCTTGGAGATATTAAAGAATCCGTGTGAATCCATGTCCATACCTCACCGCCCGCCTTTCAAGTGTATAATCAAACTCAAAAAGCGGAGCGAATATAACCATGCGCGAGTTTTTTTATCCCTGCAGTGTTGCCGTCATCGGCGTTTCATCCCTGCCCACGAACTTAGGGCGCAACATCGTTGCCAATTTAGTGGAGTACGGCTTTAACGGCATCGTTTACGCCGTCGGGCCGCGCGGCGGGATGATCGAGACCCGCCGTATCTACCGTACCGTAGGGGATATTCCCGACAACGTCGACCTGGCTGTGATCCTGACGCCCGCCCATACAGTACCGGGTATATTAGAGGAATGCGGTCAGAAAGGCATCCGCTGGGTCATTATTGAGACAGCCGGCTTCAGCGAGTACGCCAATGAGGCTCTCCAGATAGAAGAAGAGATGATCCGCGTGGCAGATGAGTACGGCATCCGTTTCGTCGGTCCGAACTGCATCGGTGCTATCAACATGGAGAACGGGCTCTGCGTCCCCTTCCCGCGCCTGCGGAAGTTTGTCAAACCAGGCGATGTCTCCATCATTACTCAGAGCGGCGGCGTGGGCATGAGCGCCCTTAACCTGATGGCTAACGATGGTTTGGGTCTCAACAAGTTCGTCTCGGTGGGCAATATGCTCGACATTGAAGCCGAGTACATGCTGGAATACCTGATCACCGACGAAGGCACCAGTCTGATTTTTCTTTACCTGGAGAGCATTCGCGACGGTCGCCGGTTAATGGAAATCGCCCGTCGGTCTAAAAAGCCTATCCTGGCCTTCAAATCCAACATCGGCAAACTGGGGCAAAACATCGCCCTGTCTCACACTGTATCCCTTACCAGTGATGACAAAGTGGTTGATGCGGCTTTCCACCAGGCAGGGATCATTCGCATTCACGATGCCACCTCTTTTGGTAACAATTTGAAGATACTGGAATTGCCCCCTATGAAGGGGGACAACCTGGCAATCATTTCACGATCCGGTGGCCACGCTGTGATAGCAGCCGATGCCTGTGAATTATCCGGTTTCGACCTGGCGTACTTCCCAGATAGCTATTTACGCCGTATTGAAAAGCACTTCCGCGCTTCGGTCATCCGGCTGACCAATCCGCTCGACTTGGGAGACCTGTTCGACCTGGACGTTTATGCCGAGATCGTCGAGCAGACCTTGCAATTGGACGACGTAGATGGGGTGGTATTTCTGCATACTTCACTCTCCGAGGCGGAAAACCAGACCAGCCGTTTACTGCTGGAGCGTCTGATCGAGCTTGTGGATAAATACCATAAGCCAGTCGCCTACTATGTATCCGCCGCCGCCCAGGAAGTGAGTTACTTGAAGCAAAATTACAACTTCCCCATCTTCACCCTGGTAGTGGAGACCATCCGCGCTCTGGAGATCAGCCACCGCTACTATGTCCAGTCCCAGAAGGTCCACACCAGGCAGGACATCCCTACATTTGAGGTGGATAAAGCGGAGGTGCGCTCCCTGATCGAGCGGGCCAAAGCCGAGAGCCGCGACCTGCTGCTCTCTGAGGCATTGGCGATCCTGGAAAGTTACAGCATCCCCACAGTGCGGGGCATAGTAGCGCTGACGGTCGCCGAGGCCCGCACAGCCGCCGAGGAGATAGGCTACCCGGTCGCCATCAAGATTATCGCCGAACAGATCTCACACAAGTCGGACGTAGGCGGTGTGCAGCTCAACCTGCGCAACAGCCCAGCCGTGGCGGCAGCTTTCGAAGACATGATGACACGCATCCAGGTCGCTTACCCAGAAGCTGGAGTGGACGGCATTCTGGTGCAGCCGATGGTCACCGGCGGCAGGGAGCTGATCTTGGGTGGGCGTCAGGACCCCCAATTCGGTCCAGTTGTAATGGTAGGTCTAGGTGGCATATTCGTGGAGATATTCGAGGAGTCTGTCGTGCGCGTTGCACCCATTTCGCGCCACGAAGCCGTGGAGATGATCGAGAGCCTGCGCGGCGCCCAGATCTTGCAAGGGGCGCGCGGCCACAAGCGCTCGGACATCGAGGCACTGGTCGAAGCCCTGCTGCGCCTGTCCCAGCTCCTGGTAGATTTTCCGGAAATCAAGGAGTTGGACATCAACCCGCTGCGATTGTTCCACGCGCGCGGCGGCTGCCGGGCGCTAGATGCTAGGATGATACTTGGATAGATGAGGGTGTAGTATCTAAATTACTGTACAATTAGGTCAAGCATCTGTGCCAGTTCGGTTGGACTCTCGGTCGTCAGGAAGCGGTAACGCTGCTCGCTCGAAAGCGGGCAAACACTCAAGTATCTTTTCGCATGCTTGCGAAAAAGGATCAACCCCCGTTCCTCGCCATAAAAATCCAGCATGCGTACCAGGTGGCGGGATACCATCTCCTGCACCTCATCCGGCGGCACA
Source organism: uncultured bacterium (assembly GCA_965603285.1). Lineage (GTDB taxonomy): Bacteria > Chloroflexota > Anaerolineae > Anaerolineales > UBA4823 > JAUWPO01. Next base: position 5,451 of record CBFDCK010000017.1, on the reverse strand, counting down.
TGTTCTCTATCCCGGCGTGCGAAAATCCACGGATTGCCAACCGCAGCGCGGCCGATCATGATGCCATCACAGGCGGTATGCGTCTTAAGGCGCTCGATATCGGCGACCGTACGCACATCGCCGTTCCCGATCACCGGGATCGAAACCGCCTGTTTAATTTCGCCAATCGCATCCCAGTCTGCCTGACCGCCGTACCCTTGTGCTTTCGTGCGCCCGTGAACCGCGATCAGCGCGCCACCGTTTTCCTCGATTATGCGCGCAATAAGACAGTAATTGCGCGCCTCATCGTCCCAACCCAGGCGTATCTTGGCGCTAAGGGGCACTTCCAGTTCACGGCTCAAAGTGCGGACAATGCGGGCTGCTTTAACCGGCGTGCGCAGCAAACCAGCGCCCGCTCCACGGCCAGATACCCGCCGTACTGAGCAACCCATGTTCACATCGATAATATCCGGGCCGAACTCCTGCAGCCGCAGCGCGGCTTCCAACAAGCGGGCGGGTTCATTGTCAAAGATTTGAAATACAACCGGTCGTTCTGCGGTTAAAAAGGTCATTTTCTTAAGTACGTGCGGGTTTCCCTGGATAACATCCAGCGCATTAATGAACTCGGTGTAGCTCATCGCCGAGCCCTGTTCACGGCATATAGAGCGGAAGGGCATATCAGAAAAGCCTTCCATAGGCGAGAGGATCAAATCTCCAAATACAGGTATAGTACCAACCGAGAATGCGGGGGGGCTGGGGAACTGCAGAGCTTGAGCGCTGGAGGGCATGGGGGATAGGTAAAAAAGAAAGGGGTTAGGGGAAAAAGGCGCTAACCTCTACCCCTTATCCTCAATTAAAGCCTGCTTTAATGCTTGTCGTAAGGAACGTGCTTCGATGACCTCAATTCCATCAGGCCAGGTTTCTGTGCGCCGCAGCCGGCGCGGCACAATGGCTGTCTTGAACCCAAGCTTGAGAGCTTCGTTCAATCGGACTGGCATCTGGCTTACTGTGCGCAATTCGCCAGAGAGACCCACTTCGCCAATAAGGACGGTCTCTGCTCGAATGGGCTGATTGCGCACCGAAGAAGCGATCGCCGCCGCAACTGCCAGGTCGGCTGCCGGTTCCCTGATCGACAGACCGCCAACCACATTCACGAACACATCCTGGTCCGCCAGCCGCAGTCCCATCCGGCGGGTGAGAACCGCCACAGTAAGCAGCAGGCGGTTGAAATCCACCCCGTTCGGTGTGCGACGTGGATTGCCAAAAGAAGTCGGGCTGGTCAATCCCTGAATTTCGACCAGGATTGGACGCGTACCTTCCATTGTGACAGCGATCGCCGAGCCAGGCGCATTCACCATCCGTTCAGCCAGGAAAGCTTCGGAAGGATTAGTTACTTCCACCATCCCTCGCTCCCGCATCTCAAAAACTCCCACCTCTGAGGTGGCTCCAAAGCGGTTTTTGATCGACCGCAACAATCGATAAGACTGGTATCGATCACCTTCCAGATATAGTACCGTGTCTACGATATGTTCCAGAACACGCGGTCCAGCTATAGCGCCCTCTTTGGTAACGTGTCCTATAAGGAATACGGCTGTCCCGGAAGTTTTTGCAAGCTCTCGCAAGCGCGACGCCGTCTCACGCACCTGCGTGACCGATCCAGCTAAGGAATCCAATTCCGGAAGGTAGGTGGCTTGCACAGAGTCAACTATTAACAGACCGGGTTGAATTTCTGAGACGTGCTCCAAAATTACCGGTAGTCTCGTTTCGGTGACCAGGTACAGGTCCTCTGGAATCAAGCCTGAGATTTTGCCGTTGTCAACCCGAATATCGCCACCCGACTTCAGTAAGCGCTGGGCACGCATCCTTATCTGGCGCTCTGATTCCTCGCCCGAGACGTAAAGCACCCTGACCTCGCGAGCCAAATCCAGGCTCATCTGCAGTAGTAGGGTCGATTTTCCAATGCCCGGGTCACCACCTATCAGCACAATCGATCCCGGTACAACACCACCGCCCAGAACGCGACCAAGTTCGTTGATAGATGTGGGCAAGCGCTCATCAACCTCTCCGCCAATATCCGTTAAACGTCGCGGCGTTGAGCGAACACCGGCGCCGCGGCTGGCGTGTTTGGCAGCCGGCGGTCGACTTCTCTGGATGACCTCTTCCACCATGCTGTTCCATTCACCGCACTGTGGGCAGCGTCCCATTTCACGGGGGCTGATCCGCCCGCACTGCTGGCAAACATATTGTATGTGTGTCTTTGACATATGAGTATTATAATTCAACCCTTTCTCATAAAAACAACACTGCCCTGGGATTAACTCTCAGGGCAGCCGGTTTAAATAATTTTTTCAATCGTTTATCGCTGCGGTTATCCTGCTGCCACGGCCTCTACAGTCAGTTCAGCCTCCCCTTCACCTTGCCGCAGGATGATTTCATCATCTTCAACATCCACAATGATCGCTTCGCAATCCTCAAATTCGCCCGCCAAAAGCGCATCAGACAGGCTTTCCTCCACCTTTTGTTGGATCACCCGCCGCAATGGGCGAGCTCCAAAATCCGGATCGTATCCCAACTCGGCCAATTTATCCAGCGCTTCTTGGGTGGCGGTCAGGGAGATCTCGTGTTCCTTCAAACGCTGGGAAACCTTGTCAAGTTCCAACTCTACAATCTGGGTGATATCATCTTTACTTAATGCACGGAAGACGATCACATTATCGACCCGGTTGACGAACTCTGGACGGAATACGCGCCTCAGCGAATCCATCAATTTTTTTCGCATCTCATCGTAAGCCTGTTGTTCCTCAAGATCTTCATCTCTCTTGAGTGAAAAACCCATCGATGCCTGGCGCTTGATCATATCGGCGCCTACGTTGGAGGTCATCACGATGATGGCATTACGGAAATCCACCTTTCGACCCTTTGCATCAGAGAGATGTCCCTCCTCCATAATCTGCAAGAGCATATTATGAGCCTCCGGATGCGCTTTTTCTACCTCGTCAAAGACCACAATCGAATAAGGTCTGCGTCGCAAGGCTTCGGTGAGTTGACCGGCCTCCTCGTAACCCACATACCCGGGCGGCGCACCAACCAGACGGCTGACAGAATGTCGTTCCATGAACTCGGACATGTCCAACTGAACTAGCGCGTCTTCGCTGCCAAACATAAAGCGCGCCAGGGCTTTGGTCAGCTCGGTCTTACCAACGCCCGTCGGTCCGAGAAAAATGAAGGATCCAATCGGTCGGCGTGGGTCTTTCAAACCCGCCCTCGCACGACGGACTGCTTTCGAAATAGCTTCGATTGCTTCTTCCTGACCGATGATATATTTGCGTAACTCGTCCTCCATCAACAGCAGGCGCTGCGATTCTTCTTGAGCAATCTGCATTACAGGTACCCCGGTCCACATCGAGAGGAGCTCAGCTATGTCATCTGCTGTGACCACAGGACTGGAGGCTCGATCCCAGCCCGTACGCATAAGATCCAGTTGCTGCTCCAATTCTTCCTGACTGAGCAGATTATTCTGGGCGTCATCGCTGCGCCCTTCTTCCATTGCTAACGTGTGACTTTGGCGCAGATCGCGCAACTGTATCATCAAATTTTTCGCTTTTTCTGCTGCGGGGCTTTTGTACATGCGTACCCTGGAAGACGATTCATCGATCAAGTCAATCGCTTTATCCGGTAAGAATCGATCAGAAACATATCTCGATGAGAGCTCAGCTGCTGCATCAATGGCTTCGTCGGATATCCTCAGGCGATGATGATTTTCATAAGCTTTTCGCACTCCGCGCAGGATCTCAACCGTTTCATCCACGCTGGGTTCTTCCACGATCACTGGTTGGAAACGGCGCTCCAGTGCGGCATCGCTTTCGATGTTTTTGCGGTATTCATCAATCGTCGTTGCGCCGATCACTTGCAGTTCGCCTCGAGACAGTGCTGGTTTAAGTATGTTGGCAGCATCAACGGACGAACCTGCAGAACCTGCACCGACTAGCATATGGACCTCGTCAATAAACAGGATTGACCCGGATGCTTTAAATTCGTCAATCACTCTCTTTAAGCGTTCTTCGAATTGGCCGCGGTACATTGTGCCGGCAACAAGCGATCCGACATCTAACTGTAACACGCGCTTATCAAGTAGAAGTGCGGGCACATCTCCTTCAACGATCCTCTGAGCGAGACCCTCTACAATCGCTGTTTTACCGACGCCAGGCTCGCCAATCAATGCCGGATTGTTCTTCGTTCTGCGAGCCAGAATCTGAATAACCCGCTCTATTTCCATCACTCGACCTATTACCGGGTCCAGCTTTCCTTCTTCTGCCCACCCTGTCAGGTCTGTGGCGAGCTGATCCACCAGGGGGGTCTTTTGTTTAGATTTCCCACCCTGCGCCGATCTTTGCTCTCTCGCTGGGGTGGACCGGCGAGACGTGCTGCTCTCCTGGAGAACTCTGCGTGTCTGCCGGCGGATCTGTTCGGAGGTAACGCCTAATTTCTTCAATACATCCAAGGCGATGCCTTCATCGTAATTTACCAGCCCCAATAAAAGATGCTCTGTACCGATGTAATGATGCCCCAACTGCCGTGCCTCTTCAACTGCCAGCTCCAGGACCAGCTGCATGCCAGGGGACAGCTCTAACTTGCTGCCCTTGTATTGACCGGTGCCTGTCATCCTTTCAACTATCTCCTGCACCCGGTTGACCTCTAATCCTAGTTCGCGTAATACACGACCAGCGACACCACCTTCCTCGCGGATCAAACCCAAGAGTAAGTGTTCTGTCCCGATGTGGTGATGGCGCATGTGCTCAGCTTCCTGGTGAGCCAGGCTCAGAACCCTGCGTGCCCGTTGTGTAAATCGTTCCATGCCAGCCATAATACCCCTCCTACCTATAAATCAATGCCAGGTTCATTCACAATTATCATACGAGTGTTTATTCGTGCAGTTACCCGGTTGTGATTGCTATTACTTCTCGTGGAATCACTTGATTACGAGATGTTTTGTCCGATTAGATTCTACCAGAGTTTGTCCTGATTACGCTGCTTTTTGTGCTAAAAGGCTGTTAAGTTAACAGAACTCTTATTCAACACCCAGACAAGTGAAACAACATCCGTTAAAAACAATAGAGCGCGCTCCCAATGAGCACGCTCCTTCAAATTCATATCAACTCGGTAGGTTTTTCGCAGTTTTACTCTATTTTACCTGCATCTAATCGATATTTACCTGTGCGTAAGACGGCGCTTTGACCTAATTATCGGCTTCTTCTTCGATTTCTTCTGCTTCCTCTTCTATATCTGCTTCGACTTCCAGCTCTTCCTCAACCGATTCTGCTATCTCTTCGACTTCATCCGCCTCGGCCTCTTCAGATGTTTCTTCTAATTCCACCTCGGCTTCAACTAATTCTTCTTCGGCTTCTTCTTCGATTTCTTCTACTTCCTCTTCTATATCTGCTTCGACTTCCAGCTCTTCCTCAACCGATTCTG